>CAZVUT010000281.1:0-3304 GCA_964630155.1 uncultured Synergistaceae bacterium | reverse complement strand
GTGGGCTCCACGACGGTCAGCGCCGCGGCGGTCGCGACGATCGCGTCCACGGCGTTGCCGCCTTTTTTGAGGATCTCGAGCCCGGCCTGCGCCGCCTGCGGCTGCGACGCGCAGACCATCCCGCGCGACGCGTAGGTCATGTTCCGGCGCGACGGGTAGGGGTAATAGTTCGGGTCATACCGTACGGTCATGGGTCAGACGCCTCCTTCTGTCATGGAACCCTGTGGCAGGCGACGAAGTGTCCGCCGCCGATGTCGATGAGCGGCGGCTCCTGCTGCATGCAGATATCCTCCCGCAACCGGCAGCGCGTGTGGAAGCGGCACCCGGAGGGCGGGTCGATCGGGCTCGGAACGCCTCCGGTGAGGATGACGCGTTCGCGCTTCCTGTTGAGCTTCGGGATCAGAACGGCCGAAAGCAGCGCCTGCGTGTAGGGGTGCAATGTCCGCTCGAACAGCTCCAGGCTCGGCGCGATCTCGACGATCTTCCCGAGGTACATCACGGCGATCCGCGTGCTGATGTGCTTGACGACGGACAGGTCGTGCGACACGAACAGATACGTGAGCTTCCGGCTCTGCTGCAACTCCATGAGCAGGTTCAGGATCTGCGCCTGGATGGAGACGTCGAGCGCCGAGACGGGCTCGTCGCAGACGATGAAACCCGGGTTCAGCGCCAGGGCGCGGGCGATCCCGACGCGCTGCCTGCGTCCCCCGTCAAGTTCGTGGGGATACTTGTTGTACATCCGCGGGCTCAGGCCGACCTGCTCCATCAGGTGATCGACGGCCTCCTCGCGCTCCCGCCTGTTCCCGACGTGATGGATCTCCAGGGGTTTGCCGATCGTCTCACCGATGCTCTTTCGCGGGTCGATGGACGAGTAGGGATCCTGGAAGATGATCTGCATCTCTTTCGTGAGATCCCGAAGCTCGTGCTTCGAGGCCGTCGCGATGTCGCGCCCGCGGAAGCGGACGGTCCCGTCCGTCGGGTCGATGAGCCGGATCACGAGGCGTCCGGTGGTGGACTTGCCGCACCCCGATTCCCCGACGAGCCCGAGCGTTTCGCCCTCGCCGATGTCGAAGCTGACGCCGTCCACCGCGTGGACCACGCCGCGCCGCAGCGGGAAGTGCTTCTTCAGGTCGCGGACCGAGAGGATGGGATCAGACATTCGCGGCGACCTCCTTTCCGTGCGCGAAGGCGCGTTTTCCGTCCGCGTACAGGTGGCAGAAGACGCGATGTCCGTCGACCACCCTGCATCCGGGGCGCGTGAGAGCGCACTTCGGCATGGCCTCCGGACAGCGGGGCTCGAAGCAGCAGCCCTGCGCGACGGCGAGCGGATCGGGCATGAGCCCGCGGATCGGGTGAATCACGGATGTCGGCTCCTCGATGTCCGGGATGCACCGGAAGAGGCCGACCGTGTAGGGGTGCAGCGGATGGTCGAAGATCTGTCCGATGGAGCCGTCCTCGATGATCTCGCCCGCGTACATGACCGCGACGCGGTCGCACACTTCGCCGACGACGCCGAGGTCGTGCGTGATCATGATCATGGCCGTTCCGAATTCGTTCCGGAGTTCCTTCATGAGTTCCAGCACCTGGATCTGGATCGTGACGTCGAGCGCCGTCGTCGGTTCGTCGGCGATGATGAGGTGCGGGTTGCAGGCCAGCGCCATCGCGATCACGACGCGCTGCCGCATGCCGCCCGAGAATTCGTGCGGGTATTCCTGGAGGCGCTGCGCGGGGATCTGGACCTTTTCGAGCATCTCGCCCGCCTTGTTCATGGCCTCCTGCTTGCCGAGTTTCTGGTGCGCCTCGAGCGCTTCGGAAATCTGGAGCCCGACCGGGAGCACCGGATTGAGCGATGTCATCGGGTCCTGGAAGATCATGGAGATCCGGTTGCCGCGGATGCGCATCATCTCGCGCTCCGGAAGCGACATGAGGTCCTTCCCCTCGAAGAGGACCGATCCGCTGACGATCTCGCCCGGAGGGACCGGAACGAGACGCATGACGGAGAGCGCGGTCGTCGTCTTTCCGGCGCCGCTCTCCCCCACGAGGCCGAGCGTCCCGCCCGCTTCGAGGTCGAGGTCGATGCCGTTGACGGCGTGCAGGACGCCTTCGAAGGTCCTGTAGATGACGTTGAGATTCTTCACCTGAAGCAGCGGCGTATTCATGGCCGTCCCGTCCCTTTCTACCGGCGCAGTTTGGGGTCGAGGGAATCCCGCAACCCGTCGCCGAATACGTTGAGCGCCAGCACCACGATGGCGATCGCAAGCCCCGGATAGATCGAGAGATGCGGCGCGCTCCGCAGGAACTGCCGTCCGGCGGAGAGCATCGATCCCCACTCGGGCGTTGGAGGCTGGACGCCGAGGCCGAGGAAGCTCAGGGAAGCGGCCGACAGAATGGCCGCCGCAACGCCGAGCGTGCTCTGGACGATGATCGGCGCCATGCAGTTCGGCAGGATGTTTTCGAGGATGATCCGCAGGTCCGTCGCGCCGATGGCCCGCGCCGCCTCGACGAACTCCTGTCCGCGAAGCGACATGGCCGACGCGCGCACGAGCCGCGCGTACCGGGGGACCTGGCTGATGCCCACCGCGACCATGAGGTTCGTGAGGCTCGTTCCGAGAACGCCGACGATCGCGATGGCGAGGATGATCTGCGGCACCGCGAGCAGGACGTCCATCAGGCGCATGATGACGTTGTCGATCTGTTTTCCGTAGAAGCCGCCGATGGCGCCCAGGATGCCGCCGAATATCGCGCCGATGCCCACGGCGACGAACCCCACGTAGAGCGAGATGCGGCTGCCGTAGATGATCCGGCTCAGGATGTCCCGTCCGAAATTGTCCGTCCCGAGAAGATGCTCGGGCGAGGAAGCCTGAAGGCGGACCTTCATGTCGATCTTGTTCGGGTCGTAGGGGGCCAGCATCGGCGCGAAGATCGCGACGACGAAGAGCATGACGATCACGCTCATTCCCAGGACCGCGGCCTTGTTGCGCCGCAGCCGCCGCCAGACCTCGCCGAGTTGGCTGCGCTTCTTCTCTTTTACGTCCGTACGCTGTTCATTCATTGCCGGAATCCTCCGCCAAACGGTGTCCGCGCATGGGGTTCACCGGTACTGCGCCTTGATGCGCGGGTCGAGGAACGCATAGAGGACGTCCACGATCAGGTTCACGACGCCGACGCAGAGCGCGAAGACGAGAATGCCCCCCTGGACCACCGGGTAGTCCTGCGAGCGGATGGCGTCGACGAGAAGGCGTCCGATTCCGGGGATCGAGAAGATCGTCTCGGTGATGACGACGCCTCCGAGCGAATGGCCGAA
>CAZVUT010000280.1:0-3309 GCA_964630155.1 uncultured Synergistaceae bacterium | reverse complement strand
CGGTCTATTTCATGATGCCCGGCAAAAACTGCGAAAGAATCGGGATGTACGTCACCAGCAGCAGCGTCGCCAGCGACGCGATGACGAACGGCCAGACCGCGCCGATGATGTCCTTGAACTTGACGCCCGATATTCCGCACGCGACGTAGAGGTTGATCCCCACCGGCGGCGTCACCATCCCGATGGCGAGGTTCATCACCATGACGACGCCGAGCACCAGGGGATCGTAGCCGAGCTTGACCGCCACCGGCATCATGATGGGTGACAGGATGTACAGGGCGGACGTCCCGTCGATGACGCACCCGGCCAGGAGCAGAATGATGTTCACGAGAATAAGGAATACGATGCTGCTTCCGCCTGCGGTTTCCAGAAGGAAATCGCTCGCGGCGCTCGCGATGCCTTCGATCGTGATGACCCAGGCGAAGAGGTTCGCCGTCGCGACGATGAACATCACGACGGCCGTCTGCGAGACCGACGCCACGAGAATTTCGTAGAGCTGTTCCATCCGGATGGACCTGTAGATGACGACGCCGACGAACAGCCCGTACACCGCCGCGACGGCGGCGGCCTCGGTGGGGGTGAAGACCCCTCCGTAGATTCCGCCGAGGATGATGACCGGCATCAGAATCCCCCAGGAGGCGTCCCGGAACGCCCGCCACCGCTCCGCCGCGCTCGCCTTCGGCAGCCGCTCCAGCTTCGCCTTCCTGGTGATGAGCGACGTGACCAGAACGAGCGCGAGCCCCATGACGAGCCCCGGAATGATGCCCGCCATAAACAGTTTTCCGATGGAGATTCCGGTGACGGAGCCGTAGATGACGAACGAAATCGAGGGCGGAATGATGACGCCGATGCCTCCCGCCGTCGCCATGAGGGCTGCGGCTGTCGCCGGCTTGTACCCGACCTTCACCATCGCGGGGATGATGACCCCGCCCAGGGCCGCGACGGTGGCGGGTCCGGAGCCCGAGATGGCCGCGAAGAAACACGCGACCGCGACGCACACGATCCCGAGTCCTCCCTTGATGTGCCCCACGAACGTCTGCGCGAACGCGATGAGCTTCTCCGAAATTCCGGCCTTTTCCATGATATTGCCGCCGAGAATGAAAAAGGGAATCGCCAGAAGAACGAACGTGCTCGTCGACGCGAAGAAGATGTTGGGAAGGATTTCGATGCTCATTTCCATAAAAACGATCGCCAGAAGGGCCGAACCGGCAAGACACACGCCAATGGGGACATTGAGCAATATCAGAATCGCAAACGATGCGAACAGCACTGCGGCGGTCATGACGCACCCATCCTTCCTGCTCCGGTCTTCATATTCATCTCGGCCCCGGCTCCTCTCCCTTTCCCGCCGCGAGAGACCGGACGGCCATCCGGGAGAAGTGGTACAGCATCGCGAGCGCCCCGACCGGAACGAAGAGACAATAGATCCACGTCGGGACCTGGAGGCCTATCGAAATCTGCTTGAGAGTGTACTCGTTGATGACCATAAAGGCTCCCGTATACAGAAGAAGGACGCTGAAGACCGCCCCGCAGGCGTTTGTAAAGAAGCCGACATACCGCTGGAACCGCTTCGGCAACAAATCCGTCAGGGCGCTCAACCCGAGGTGCGCGCCGCGCTTCGCGGCGATTCCCGACCCCACCGTGCTCAGGAAGATCAGCAGCATCGTCGTGAGTTCTTCCGTGTACGACATCGACGCCGAAAAACAATACCGTGCGATGACGTTGACGAACGTGAGGGCGAGGATGAACGCCAGCACAAAAGCCGAGACTTTTTCATCTATATTCGTCAGCAGTTTTTTCATTTTTTTATTTACCTCTTTTTATATATTATATATAAATAGCAACAGAGCCGCCATTATCATAATTAGAAGAAACCCGGCAAATAAGCGTTATTTGCCGGGTCGTTTGTTGATTATCGCACGCTGTGTCCGGGTCGTTCGCCGTATCGCGAATCCGCGTTCGCTTCTACTTCTTGAGCCCCCACGCGGCGCACGCTTCCTCGCCGAATTTGTCGATGAAGTACGCCTGAACCGGCTTCACGGCGTCGACGAAAGCCTGGAGCTCGTCCTTGTTCAGCTCCGTTATGACCATACCCGCGTCCTTGAACTTCTTCTTCAGCGTTCCTTCGCTGTCTTCGAGATACTTTCTTCCCCAGAGCGCGGCTTCGAGGGATTTCTCCTGAAGAAGGGCCTTCGTCGCGTCGCTGAATTTGTTCCAGGCTTCCGTGTTGGCGAGGAAGAAGTATCCGTCGTAGCTGTAGTTCCACTGCGTGAGGTACTTCTGCACCTCGAAGACCTTCCCCGAGTCGATGGTCTGGTAGCTGTTTTCCTGCCCGTCGACCGTCCCCTGCTGCAACGACGTGAACACCTCGCTCCAACTCATCGCCACGGGATCCGCGCCGAATTCCTTGAAGGTCTTGATTCCGACCTCTCCTCCGGGAATCCGAATCTTGAGCCCCTTGATGTCCGCGGGCGTCTTGATTTCGCGCTTGCCGTTCGTGATCTGCTTCAGTCCGTTGTGCATTCCGCTGAGATACGTGATTCCCTTTTCCCGAAGCATCTTCGCGAGCCATTTGCCGCCGCTGCCGTCAAGTCGCGCGTTGACGTCCGCGTAGCTTGCGAACGTGAACGGAATTCCCACGACCAGGTACTTCTCGTCGAGATTGCCGAGAACCGTCGCCGAGAGGACCGCCATCTCGTACTGCTTGCCCTGGGCCAGGAGCGCGACGTTTTTCGGCATGCTGCCGCCGGAAAGCTGGCAGCTCGGGAAGACATCGATCCGGATCATTCCGCCGCTGGCTTCCTTCACCAGCTCGCTGAACTTCGTCGCCGCCAGCGAGTCGACGCCGAGCGCCGTTCCCGACGTGCTGACCCTGATCCGCAGCTTCTCATACGTCGCCCCCGAAGGCGCGGCCTGGACACACCCCGCGAAGAAAACAGCCGTTGCAAGAGACAGGATTCCGATTACAAGCAGCTTGCGCATGGTATCCCTCCTGAAGAACTCGATTGTGTGACACTTTTCCATTTCTTCGTTTCATGCCGCCGGCGCAACGCTTCTAGAGGTCGTAGACGTCCGGCCTCCTGTTGATCCAGGTCGCGACGCTGTCGCGGACCTGCTTCTGGTAGTCCATGTCGAGCGAGGCGTAGACGATCTCCCGCCTGCTGCTCGCCGACGCGACCACGGTCCCCCACGGATCGGCCACGGACGAGCGACCGAACGGATTGTCGCTGTGGAGCGGGCCGAACTGGTTGCATGCCGCCACGTAGGTCAGGTTGAACAGGGCGGTGCTCCGGACGAGAAGATCCCAGT
>CAZVUT010000279.1:0-3328 GCA_964630155.1 uncultured Synergistaceae bacterium | reverse complement strand
GTCGCTCCGAAAGCGCCGGGGAGTTCGGGGGCGATATCCCCGGATTCGCCGAAGTCGAACTAGAGGGGCGACGTCATGGGAGTCCTTCGAATGTTCATCCGTCGTCCGGTCTTCACGACCGTGACGATTCTGCTCGCGGTGGTCGTCGGAATATACAGCTACCTGAGCCTCGGCGTCGCGCTCATACCCAAGGTCGACATCCCGATCGTCGTGGTCAGCACCGTCTACGAGGGCGCCGGTCCTTCGGAGATCGAGTCGCTCGTGAGCAAGCCGATCGAAGACGCCGTCGCGCAGGTCGAAGGCATCAAGCAGATCAAGAGCTACTCCGTCGAAGGGGCTTCCTTCGTCGTGGCGGAGTTCAAGTACGACATCAATATCTCTCAGGCCGTCCTCGACGTCTCGAACCGCGTCAAGGCCATCGCCTCGCAGCTTCCGGAAGACGCAAAGGAGCCGGTGACCGAGAAGGTCGATATCAACGCGGATCCGTTCATCACCATCGCGGTGACGTCCAACCTGCCGCCGGAACTTGCGTACGATGTGGTCGAGGACAAGATCCAGCGTCGTCTGACGCAACTTCAGGGGCTTGCGAAGGCCGACATCCTCGGCGGACGAAAGCGCGAAATCAACGTGTATATCGATCCCGCCAAGCTCGCGCACTTCGGCGTGACGCTCGGCGAGGTCATTCGGGCTCTGTCCGTGAACAACTTCAACGACCCGTCCGGTCATATCGCGAAGGGCGACCGGGAGCTGACGGTCCGCGTCATCGGACAGGTCGACGATCCGACGCAGCTCGGGGAGATACGGCTCTATCGGAAGGACGGCGTATCGATCCGGATTTCGGATTTCGCCCGCGTGGTCGACACGACCGAGGAGGAGCGGGGATACGCCACGTATCAGGGGCGCAAGGCGATATTCGTCGAGTGCATCGCGAGTCCCAACAGCAACATCGTCTCCCTGAGCGCGGAAATCAGAAAAGAGCTTGAGAAGATCAAGGAATTTCTCCCCGAAGGTTTTCAGATAGTCATCACGAACGACAACTCGACCTTCATCAAAGACGCCATCTGGAACGTCTTCTCGAACATGGGGCAGGGAATCCTGCTCTGCGGACTCGTGCTCTACCTGTTCCTGCAGAACATGTCCGTGACGCTGGTCGTCGCGCTCGCAATGCCCACGGCCGTCATCGCGACGTTCATCCTGATGTACGCATACAACATCACGATGAACATGATGAGCACGCTGGGGCTCGCGATCTCGATCGGCGTCCTTGTGAACAACGCGATCCTCGTGTTCGAAAACGTCTTCCGGTACCGCGACATGGGCTACGGGCCGATCGAGGCCGCGGAGAAGGGAACCGGAGAGATCGCGCTCTCGGTGCTCTCGACGACGTCGACGAACCTCGGCGTTTTCATTCCGGTGGCCTTCACGCAGGGGATCGCGGGACAGTTTCTCCGCGACTTCGCGCTTACGGTGGTCTTCTCGACGATCTTCTCGCTCTGGACGGCCCTGACCTTCACGCCGATGATGGCCGCCCGGACGCCGTACGGCCCTCCGGGACGCGTGACGCGGCTGCTGACGGGGTGGTGGATCTGGCTGTACGCCGGCTTCGAGGATCTGCACCACATTCTGGTGACGAAATGTCTGCGGCATCCGTGGCTGACGTTCGCGCTGTTCGGACTGCTGTTCGCGGGCTCCGTCGCGCTCTGGCCGAAGCTCGGCGTCGAATTTACCCCGAGAGTGGACGAAGGAGTCGTGAAGGTCGATCTGGAGCTTCCGACGACCGCGTCGCTGGAATACACGCGTCGTGTGACCGGCCGGGTGGAGATGTTTGCGAAAGCGTTGCCGGGAGTCGAGACGGTCGAAGTCCTCGTCGGCGGAAACCGGACGAGTTCGGGGGTCAACCGGAGCCGCGTTCGTCTGTTCATGACGAAGGAGAAGGGGCGCCCCACGACGTTCGACATCGCCGACATGCTCCGCCCCTATCTCGCCGGAATCCCGGATCTCACGTCCGCTGTATCGGCGACCGAGGGAGGCGGCGGTCCCGGAAAACCCATCGAAGTATCCATCATCGGCGACGACATCGAAACGCTGAACACGATCGCCCTGAAAATGTTGTCGCTCGTCCGAGAGACGAAAGGCGCCGTGGATGCCGACGTGGACTGGCGTCTGGGACGGACGGAGCTTCGCGTCGAACCCAACCGCTGGCGCCTCGGGCAGCTCGGATTGACCGTCGACGATGTGGCCGTGGCGACGCGGGGGTACATCACCGGAAAGAAGGCCGGAGTCTTCCGGTCGGGCGGGAAGGAATACGATATCCTGGCGAGGCTCGAACCCGCGAAGGTGGAGACGGTCTTTCAGGCGCCGGATCTTCCCGTTCCGGCGCGCGGCGCGTACGTTCCGCTCAAGTCCGTGTCGGACATGACCTACGGCCTCGGGCCGACGAGGATCCTGCGCACGGACCGGATGCGTTCCGTAACCGTCCAGGCGGATGTCTCCGGTCGCTCCGTCGGAGAGGTTTTCGCGGAGATCCAGAAAAAACTCGGGGAAGTCACCGTCCCGCGGGGATACAGGATCAAGTACGGCGGCGAGGTCGAGGACATGCGGGAAAACTTCCTGTATCTGGGAATCGCTTTCGTCATGGCGATCATCCTGACGTTCCTCATGATCGCGGCGATCATCGAGTCGTATTTTTACGCGATGATCATCATGCTGACGGTTCCGCTCGCGGCCATCGGCGTTATTCCGCTGCAATTCATCACGAACACGAATACGTCGATCTACGGAATTCTCGGGTTCATCATGCTTGTCGGCATGGTGGTCAATAACGCCCTCGTGATCCTCGACTATGCGGAAATGACGCGCAAGGAGGGAAAGGACCCGACGGAGGCGATTCTGGAGGCCTGCACGGTGCGCCTTCGCCCCATCATCATGGCGGACCTGACGTCGGCCATCGCGATGGTTCCGCTCGCACTCGGACTCGGCGCCGGAGGGGCATACCGCGCGCCGATGGCAATCGTTGCGATCGGCGGCATCGTGGCGGGGGGGAGCCTTGCGCTCTTCGTCATCCCCCCGGTGTATTCGCTGATCTGGCGGTTCCGCGGATGGCGGGCGCGGCGAAAACGATCGTCCCTTTCCGAAACGTAACCGTCCGGCGTAGGCGCATTCAGCGGACCCCCTGCATGTAGCGGGGGGTCCGCCGTTTTTATGAAAGCCTTTCGTCGTAAGCCTGTCAAAAAGTATGTGTTTTGGTTTATTGTATGCGATTTGCCAAACTCACGTTCGGTCGCTATAATCTCGTCCGTGAGAAACAGACCCTCCCCCTGAGGTGTTT
>CAZVUT010000278.1:0-3331 GCA_964630155.1 uncultured Synergistaceae bacterium | reverse complement strand
ACTGGGATCTTCTCGTCCGGAGCACCGCCCTGTTCAACCTGACCTACGTGGCGGCGTGCAACCAGTTCGGCCCGCTTCACAGCGACAATCCGTTCGGACGCTCGTCCGTGATCGATCCCTGGGGGACCGTGATCGCGTCGGCGAGCGGCAGGCGGGAGATCGTCTACGCCTCGCTCGACATGGACTACCAGAAACAGGTCCGCGACAGCGTCGCGACCTGGATCAACCGGAGGCCGGACGTCTACGACCTCTAGAAGCGTTTCGCCGGCGGCATGGAAGGCATGGAACGAAGGAATGGAACGAAGGAATGGAACGGCGTCACACAATCGAGTTCTTCAGGAGGGATACCATGCGCAAATCATTCGTCATCGGAATCGCGTCTTTTGCAACGGCTGTTTTCTTCGCGGGGTGTGTCCAGGCGGCTCCCTCGGGGGCGACGTATGAAAAATTGCGGATCAGGGTCAGCACGTCGGGAACGGCGCTCGGCGTCGACTCGCTGGCGGCGACGAAGTTCAGCGAGCTGGTGAAGGAAGCCAGCGGCGGAATGATCCGGATCGATGTCTTCCCGAGCTGCCAGCTTTCCGGCGGCAGCATGCCGAAAAACGTCGCGCTCCTGGCCCAGGGCAAGCAGTACGAGATGGCGGTCCTCTCGGCGACGGTTCTCGGCAATCTCGACGAGAAGTACCTGGTCGTGGGAATTCCGTTCACGTTCGCAAGCTACGCGGACGTCAACGCGCGACTTGACGGCAGCGGCGGCAAATGGCTCGCGAAGATGCTTCGGGAAAAGGGAATCACGTATCTCAGCGGAATGCACAACGGACTGAAGCAGATCACGAACGGCAAGCGCGAAATCAAGACGCCCGCGGACATCAAGGGGCTCAAGATTCGGATTCCCGGAGGAGAGGTCGGAATCAAGACCTTCAAGGAATTCGGCGCGGATCCCGTGGCGATGAGTTGGAGCGAGGTGTTCACGTCGTTGCAGCAGGGGACGGTCGACGGGCAGGAAAACAGCTACCAGACCATCGACTCGGGGAAGGTCTTCGAGGTGCAGAAGTACCTCACGCAGTGGAACTACAGCTACGACGGATACTTCTTCCTCGCCAACACGGAAGCCTGGAACAAATTCAGCGACGCGACGAAGGCCCTTCTTCAGGAGAAATCCCTCGAAGCCGCGCTCTGGGGAAGAAAGTATCTCGAAGACAGCGAAGGAACGCTGAAGAAGAAGTTCAAGGACGCGGGTATGGTCATAACGGAGCTGAACAAGGACGAGCTCCAGGCTTTCGTCGACGCCGTGAAGCCGGTTCAGGCGTACTTCATCGACAAATTCGGCGAGGAAGCGTGCGCCGCGTGGGGGCTCAAGAAGTAGAAGCGAACGCGGATTCGCGATACGGCGAACGACCCGGACACAGCGTGCGATAATCAACAAACGACCCGGCAAATAACGCTTATTTGCCGGGTTTCTTCTAATTATGATAATGGCGGCTCTGTTGCTATTTATATATAATATATAAAAAGAGGTAAATAAAAAAATGAAAAAACTGCTGACGAATATAGATGAAAAAGTCTCGGCTTTTGTGCTGGCGTTCATCCTCGCCCTCACGTTCGTCAACGTCATCGCACGGTATTGTTTTTCGGCGTCGATGTCGTACACGGAAGAACTCACGACGATGCTGCTGATCTTCCTGAGCACGGTGGGGTCGGGAATCGCCGCGAAGCGCGGCGCGCACCTCGGGTTGAGCGCCCTGACGGATCTGTTGCCGAAGCGGTTCCAGCGATATGTCGGCTTCTTCACGAACGCCTGCGGGGCGGTCTTCAGCGTCCTGCTTCTGTATACGGGAGTCTTTATGGTCATCAACGAATACACCCTCAAGCAGATCTCGATAGGCCTCCAGGTTCCGACGTGGATCTATTGCCTCTTCGTTCCGGTCGGGGCGCTCGCGATGCTGTACCACTTCTCCCGTACGGCCGTCCTGTCGCTCGCGGCGGGAAAGGGAGAGGAGCCGGAGGCGCGATGAATATGAAGACAGGAGCAGGAAGGATGGGCGCCTCATGACCGCCGCAGTGCTGTTCGCATCGTTTGCGATCCTGATATTGCTCAATGTCCCCATAGGCGTGTGCCTTGCCGGTTCGGCGCTTCTGGCGATCGTTTTCATGGAAATGAGCATCGAAATCCTTCCCAACATCTTCTTCGCGTCGACCAGCACGTTCGTCCTTCTGGCGATTCCCTTTTTCATCCTCGGCGGCAATATCATGGAAAAAGCGGGGATATCGGAGAAGCTCATCGCGTTCGCCCAAACGTTCGTCGGCCACATCAAGGGCGGGCTCGGGATCGTCTGCGTCGCGGTCGCGTGCTTCTTCGCGGCCATCTCGGGCTCGGGCCCCGCGACGGTCGCCGCCCTGGGCGGAGTCATCATTCCGGCGATGGTCAAGGTCGGATACAAGCCGGCGACGGCCGCGGCCCTCATGGCGACGGCCGGGGGCATCGGCGTCATCATTCCGCCCTCGATTTCGTTCGTCATCTACGGGTCCGTCACCGGAATCTCCATCGGAAAGCTGTTTATGGCGGGGATCATTCCGGGGCTTGTCATGGGACTCGCGCTCGTGCTGGTCACGTCGCTCATCACCAGAAAGGCGAAGCTGGAGCGGCTGCCGAAGGCGAGCGCGGCGGAGCGGTGGAGGGCGTTCCGGGACGCCTCCTGGGGGCTTCTGATGCCGATCATCATCCTCGGCGGAATCTACGGGGGAATTTTCACCCCAACCGAGGCCGCCGCCGTCGCGGCGGTGTACGGGCTGTTTGTCGGCGTCGTCATCTACAGGTCCATCCGGATGGAACAGCTCTACGACATCCTTGTGGCGTCCGTCTCGCAGACGGCCGTCGTCATGTTCATCGTCGCGACGGCGAACCTCTTCGCCTGGGTTATCACGATCGAAGGGATCGCAAGCGCCGCCAGTGATTTTCTTCTGGAAACCGCCGGCGGAAGCAGCATTGTCTTCCTCCTCCTCGTGAACATCATCCTGCTTCTGGCAGGGTGCGTCATCGACGGAACGTCCGCCCTGTACATCCTGTCTCCCATCATGATGCCGGTCGCGGTCAAGCTCGGCTACGATCCCCTGGTGCTCGGCGTCGTCATGGTGATGAATCTCGCCATCGGGATGGTGACGCCGCCGGTCGGGATCAATTTATACGTCGCCTGCGGGATATCGGGCGTCAAGTTCAAGGACATCATCGGCGCGGTCTGGCCCTTCGTCATCGCTTCGCTGGTTACGTTGCTGCTTGTGACGTACATCCCGATTCTTTCGCAGTTTTTGCCGGGCATCATGAAATAGACCG
>CAZVUT010000277.1:0-3365 GCA_964630155.1 uncultured Synergistaceae bacterium | reverse complement strand
GGACCTGGTTTCAAATCCGTCCAAATCGGACTTTCAAACCGTTGCAAACACCGAACGCTGTTTTCGATTAGGGGTTATTTTGGACAGCAGTGTTCATTCAACAGGGAACGCCCTTGAGATGATTCGCTCTTGTTTCCGTGTCAGCCGATAATGCGGCGGTCGCGTTCATCCTCTCGGCTTGCGGTAGTCCGGCTTCATCGACAGGCACTTCTTCGGGCAGACCTCCGCGCATCCGCCGCAGAGGATGCAGCGGTAGGGGTCGAGCGTCCACGCCTGCTCGTCGCGCCGGACTTCGATGGCTCCGGCGGGACACCTTCGGGCGCACAGCCCGCAGAAGACGCAGTCCCCGATATTCATGTCCAGGCGGAAACGGCCCCCCTCGACCGTCGGCGAAGGCGCGGCCGGATAGTTGCGCGTCGCGGGCCCCGTGAGCAGGTTCTTCAATACGTTTCGCACGAACGGAATCATGGCTATCGCTCCGTGCACGAGATGCAGGGATCGATGGACAGGATGATCACGGGGACGTCCGACGTGCTGCACCCCGGAACCATCGCAAGCAACGCCGGGACGTTCGCGAACGTCGGCGTGCGGATCCGCACCCGGTCCAGCATGGGAGAGCCGTTGGCGCGAAGGTAGTACAGCACTTCGCCCCGGGGCTGCTCGACGCGCTCGATCGTCTCGCCGTCGGGGTTTCCCCGGAAGGGCGTCGCGATCGGGGTCGCCGGCATTTTCGCGAGCACCTGTTCCACGAGCCCGAACGATTGCAGGATTTCCTCGCAGCGCACGAGCATCCGCGCGTAACTGTCCCCCTCCGTATGCGTCACGACCTCGAAGTCGAGATCGCCGTACGCGGCATAGCCGCGCGTCCGGTGGTCGATCGCGATGCCGCAGGCCTTCGCGACCGGGCCGACCGCTCCCGTGACGCGCGCGGCTTCCGCCGACAACACGCCGACGCCGACGGTCCGCGTTTTCACGGTGATGTCGTCCCGAACGGCCGGCAGGATTTCGAGGGTGTCCGCGCGGAGCGACTCGACGCGCGACCGGATGCCGCTGAAGTCCGCGTCCGGAACGTCGCGCCGGACGCCGCCGATGCAGCACGTTCCCAGCATGATCCGCGCGCCGGCCGTCGCCTCCATGAGGCCGAGGATGCCCTCGCGGATGCGCCACACCTGCATGAACAGCGACTCGAAGCCGAAGGAGTCCGCGAAGAGCCCGAGCCACAGCAGGTGGCTGTGCAGCCGGTGCAGCTCCGCCCAGAAGACGCGAAGATACTTCGCCCTCGCGGGCGGTTCGATGCCGAGCAGCGTCTCGATCGCCTGGCAGTACGCCTGCGAATGGATAAAGCTGCAAATCCCGCAGACGCGTTCGATAAGGAACACGTCCTGGACGAAGTCCTTCCGCTCCGCGAGCTTTTCGAGTCCGCGATGGATGTACCCGATGGAGGGGATGGCCTCGACGACGCGCCCGTCCTCCATCGTGAGCCTGAGTTGCAGCGGCTCCGGCAGCACGGGGTGCTGGGGGCCGAATGGGATGACCGTATTCTTCGTCATGCCTGTCCCTTCTTTTCCTCATATCGCGCGGCCTGGGGCGCGCTCGGCGCGTCTTGCGCCAGCAGCAGCAGCTTTTTGAAGTCCGGATGCAGCCCCATGAAGGTGATTCCGAACAGGTCCGCGATCTCGTTCTCGATGAGCATGGCCGCGGGATAGACGCCCGTCAGGCTCGGAACCTTCGTCCCGAACGGCGCGGACACGCGGAAGGTCAGCAGGTCGTAGTCGAGGTCGAAGTGATAGAGCAGTTCGAAACCGTCAGGGACGTTCACGCAGGTCGCCGTGACCATCCGGTAGCCTTCGGTGTGCAGGAGCGATGCCTCGCGCACCAGCTCGGCGATTTCGATATTCCGTTCACACGGCAGCGTCATGGGCGACTTCTCCTCTCCCCTTGCGGAACACGATCGGCTCCTTCTCGGGCGCGTGCGAGTCCAGCCCGAGATGCCGTTCGTCGAGCTTCTTCACGGCCAGCAGAAAGCCGTCGATGATCGCCTCGGGCCGGGGCGGGCACCCGGGGACGAACACGTCCACCGGAAGCACCTTGTCGATGCCGCCGAAGACGTTGTAGCTCCCGGCGAAGACGCCGCCCGACGAGGAGCACACGCCGAGCGCGAGGACGACGCGCGGCTCGCGCATCTGGCTGTAGATCTGCCGCAGCACGGGCGCGTTCTTGAAGTTGACGCTCCCGGTCACGACGAGGATATCCGCCTGCTTCGGGTTTCCCGCGTGAAGGATGCCGAAGCGTTCGACATCGTACATCGGCGTCAGGCACGCGAGCAGTTCGATATCGCACCCGTTGCAGCTGTTGCAGTTATAGTGGACGAACCAGGGGGACCGCGACAGGATTTTCGTCATGTGAGTCCGCCTCCTTCTCAGAGATAGAGCCACAGGACGTTCGTGATCGCGAGAAGCACCGGGAACGACCACATGAACGACACGACCCGCAGCGGAACGAGCCGCGCGGTGGACGTGTCGACGACGCACTGGGCGAAGAAGTATACGGCGGCGAGCAGAATACCCGGGACGACGCTCGTCGACCAGAAGAACGCGATGATCGCGTACAGCATGAAGACCTCGTAGTAGTGCGCGATCTCGAGGACCGCAAGCAGCGGACCGGAATATTCGATCGTGATGCCCTTGACCAGCTCCTGGTGCGCGTGATGCGATGTCGCGATGTCGAACGGCGACTTCTCCATCTTGATCAGCAGACAGAAGAAGAACGCCGCGCAGACGAGCGGCAGGTGAAAGAGCATCGGCGCCTGGAGCATCGGGACGCTCGACGCCATGAAGCTTCCCGTGATCCGGTGGAGGCCGATGACGAGAAGCACGAGCACCGGCTCGTAGGCGAGGATCTGCATGATGCGCCGCTGCGCGCCGATCCGGCTGTAGGGCGATGCGACGCTCTGCGCGCCGAGCACGAGCGCGATGGAGCCGAACGCGTGGATGAACACCGCCATCAGAAGGTCCTGCCCCGTCACGAGCAGCGTCAGCGTCATCACGATCATCCCGAGGTACATATAGGCATAGAGCACCTGCAGGCGCGACTGGCACGTCGCTTCCTTCGAGCAGAGCTTGAGCAGGTCGAAAAAGGGCTGCAGCACGGGAGGTCCCATCCGTCCCTGGAGACGGGCCGTGAGCTTTCGGTCGAGCCCCGTGAGGAGCCCTCCGATCAGTGGAGCCGCGAGAAGCAGCAGAGCGATCGCCGGCAACGGCGCCGTCAATGTCGAAGGCATGGACGCACCCCTCCTATATCAGCCGGGCGAGGCCCAGCAGCGCGAAGAGCAGCACCGTTCCGGCCATGTCCGTCCAGACCGTGAT
>CAZVUT010000276.1:0-3378 GCA_964630155.1 uncultured Synergistaceae bacterium | reverse complement strand
CTGACTGCGATCACGGGCTTGAAAAACGGGCGGCTCGTCGATTTTCCCGAGACGAGCGAACTCATGGCGCTGGCAATTGAGGAAGCGACAGCCGTCGCGACGAAAAAGGGCGTTCGGGTGACCGTCACGGAGCCGGTGCGGCACACGCGCGAGGTAGCGAAGAAGACGGCCGGGAACAGATCCTCCATGTTGCAGGATGTCTGTCGTCACAGACAGACGGAGATATCCGTCATAAACGGGGCGATCGTCGAAGAAGGCCGGCGGCTTGGGGTTCCGACTCCCGTCAACGACGTTCTCGCCAAACTTGTCGCGGTTCGCGAGAAGACGTATGATGAATCGGAATTTGCTCTCTTGTAGAGCATGACGAGACGACAGGAGGGGTTTGCAATGACGTGGAAACGGAGACTGGCGGTTCTTCTGTGCGGTGTTCTGGCTGTCGGTGCGTGCGCGACGTTCGCCTGCGCCGAGGCGAAGTACTCGTACAAACTGGGACACTCGGTGAGCGACAAGCACCCCTACCATCTTGGCGCCGAACGATTCAAGGCCCTTGTCGAGAAGGAGACCAAGGGCGACGTCTCGATCTCCCTGTTTCCGAACAACCAGCTCGGCACGGGGGAGCGGGATCTTCTCGAAGGGCTGCAGCTCGGCACGGTCGATTTCTACGTCGGTTCGACCGGACCGATGAGCGGGTTTGAAAAGAAGTTCATGCTCTTCGATTTCCCGTTCCTCTTCAAATCGAAACAGCATGCCTACAACACCCTGGACGGAAAGATCGGACAGTATGTCATGGGACTTCTCGAAAAACAGGGACTCAAAGGGCTTGCTTGGTACGAAAACGGCTTCCGTCACGTGACCAACTCCAGACGTCCGATCGCGGTCCCGGCCGATGCAAAGGGACTCAAGCTCCGGACGATGGAAAACAAGGTTCACATGGCGATCTGGAAGGCGCTTGGAGCGGACCCGACGCCGATGGCGTGGGGAGAGATCTTTACGGCGCTGCAGCAGGGAACGGTGGACGGACAGGAAAATCCCATTCCGGTCATTTACACGTCGAAAGTTTACGAGGTGCAAAAGCATCTCTCCCTGACGGGGCATGTCTTCTCGCCCGCGATGGTCATCATGAGCAAAGCGAAATTCGACGCCCTGCCGAAGGAGTATCAGACGATCGTCCTGAAGGCGGCCGTGGAATCCGCGACCTATCAGCGCGAGCAGATCACGTCGATGGAGAACGAACAGGTAGCGAAGCTGAAAGAACTCGGGATGACCGTGACGACGCCTGACACTGCTGCGTTCCTTGAGGCGACGAAACCCGTTTACGAACAGTTCAAGGGAGAACTCGGGGCGGACGCGAAGCTCCTCGACGAGATCATCGCAGGAAAATAGACGAATCAGGATCGCGGCGCGAAGCGATGCTTCGCGCCGCGATCGCATGGAGGTGGCCGGAAATATGCGGATTCTCAAAAAACTTCTCGGGTGCGTCAATACCGTCACCGAGTATATCGTAAGCGCTCTTCTGGTCATAATGGTCGTCGTGGTTTTTCTGCAGGTGATCTTCCGCTTCGTGCTCCACGCGTCACTTCCCTGGTCCGAAGAACTGTCGCGCTATATTCTGGTGTGGCTTTCCTTTCTCGGCGCTGCAATCGGCGTCAGAAGAGGGGCGCATATCGGCGTGGAAGTTGTGGTTTCTCTTCTCCCGAAAACACTGAAAGTCGCGGCGTCATTGTTTGTACATGCGGCCGGCATGGTGTTTTTCTCGCTCCTCATCCTGTACGGGTGGAGGATTCTCGCCGTTGTCGGCCGTCAGCTTTCGCCCGCAATGGAATGGTCCATGGCGATCCCCTATTCCGCTATCTGCGTCGGCGGCGTTCTGATGCTCGCGTATGCGTTCGAGCATGCCGTGGATGTCGCGACAGGGAATGAGAGGACGCATTCATGACTTCCCTCCTCTTCGGTTCACTTCTCGTACTGTTTTTCCTGAACGTGCCGATCGCCGTCTCGATCGGATTGGCATCGGCGGCGGCGCTCATTTTCACGAGTTCCATACCGCCCGTCGTTCTCGTGCAGAAAATGTTCACGGCGACGGATTCGTTTCCCCTTATGGCCGTTCCGTTTTTCATTCTTGCCGGAGCGCTTATGGAGTCGGGGGGAATATCGCGCCGTCTCGTCGACTTCGCGAACTCCATTGTCGGAAGGTTCTCCGGGGGGCTGGCGTTCGTCGCGATCATCGCGTGCATCTTCTTCGGCGCCATCTCGGGTTCCGCCGTCGCCTGCGTCGCGGCGATCGGCACGATACTGATTCCCTCCATGGTCCGGAGGGGGTACGGCGCGCCGTTCTCGACGGCGGTCCAGGCGTGCGCCGGAACGCTCGGGGTCATGATTCCGCCCAGCATTCCGATGATCATCTACGGGGTCATGGCTGGCGTTACGATCGGCGGACTCTTCATGGGGGGCATCCTGCCCGGATTTTTCGTCGGAGGATCCCTGATGATCGTCGCGTGGATCATCGCCAGAAAACGCGGGTACAAAGGGGATGAAAGGGCGAGCGCCGCACATATCTGGACGACGTTCAAGGACGCGATCCTCGCTCTCCTGATGCCCGCGATCATTCTGGGAGGGATCTACGGAGGGGTCTTCACCCCGACGGAGGCCGCCGTGGTCGCCGTAGTTTACGGTTTCGTCATCGGCTTCTTTGTCTATAAGGAACTGAAATTCAGCGATCTGAAAGAAATACTCGTCAATTCGGTCGTTGGAACGGCGATGATCATGTTCATCATCGCGACGTCGTCGGTGTTCAGCTGGATCCTGACGGCCCAGAAGATTCCGCAGAGCGTCGCGGAAGCCATTCTCTCCGTTTCCCGGAATCCCGTTGTCGTCATGTTTCTGATCAACGTCCTGCTTCTTTTCATAGGGACATTCATGGAGACCGTGGCCTCAATCATCATCCTGGTTCCGGTGCTTCTGCCCGTCATCACGGAGCTCGGAATCGACCCGTTGCACTTCGGCGTTCTCATAGTCGTGAATCTGGCGGTCGGGATGGTGACGCCTCCTCTTGGAGTCTGTCTTTTCATGGGGTGTCGGATCGGGAACGTGTCTCTCGAGGAGATAACCCGAGCGGCATGGCCGTTCATCATGGTGATGATTCTGGACATATTCATCCTCGCGTATATTCCGTGGATTTCGACGGTGCTGCCGAAACTCGCCGGGCTGTATTGAAGCGCTCCGATTTTGAAAAAACGGTGCGGAAGAGGCTCTCTTCCGCACCGTCGTTTCATGAAATCTGAAAAAGATCCCGATACGTCGGATACGGCCATAAATCCCGGGCGACGAGGGATTCCGCGGCGTTGCAGAGCGCGCGGGTCGAATCGAGAAGGGGAAGCC
>CAZVUT010000275.1:0-3401 GCA_964630155.1 uncultured Synergistaceae bacterium | reverse complement strand
GACGCCCTAGCCGTTCGTTTTCACGAGGCCGCCCCGGTTTCGCTCGATCCGGTAGCGCTTCATCGACAGGAGCAGTTTTTCGGCCTCCTGCTTCATATCGGCGGCCGCTTCGGCGACGCGCTCCGATGCCTTCGACGAACGGACGAAGTCCTTTTCGACGTCGTTCACCGCCTTGTAGACCGCTTCGGTCGCCGACGAGACGTTCGAGATCCCGTCGGTCAGTTCCTGGCTCGCGGCCGCCTGTTCCTCGGAGACCGCCGCGGTGTTCTGCATGACGTCGTTGATCAGCGCGATCTCGTTCAGCGTATCCTTCAGCCGGCGCTGCGTCTCCTGCGATCCGGAAACGGTGGACTCGACGATCGCATCGACCTCTTTCATCGAGGCGATCGACGCTCCGGTGCTCGCCTGAAGATTGGCGATGATGTTCTGGACTTCGCGTGCCGCCCGATTGGACTCCTCGGCCAGCTTCCGGACCTCCTCGGCGACGACGGCGAATCCGCGTCCCGCCTCTCCGGCGCGCGCCGCCTCGATCGCCGCGTTCAGGGCGAGGAGGTTCGTCTGATCGGCGATTCCCGTGATCGTTCCGATGAATTCGGAAATGCTCTCGACCGACTCCGAGACCTTGTTCATGCTGTGGGTCGTCTCGCCGGACTTCTTGCCGACCTCCCGGATCATGGAGATCAGGCCGTCCATCTGACCGACCGCGCGGCGGCTCCCCTCGGTCGTCCGGGACGTCGATTCGGCCCCCGAAGCGGCCGAAGACGCGGCGTTCCCCGCGCTCGCCGAAATCTCCTGAACGCCCATCTGCGCCGTCTCGAGCGCGCTCCGGTTTTCGGCCGAGAGCTTCGAGACCTGCTTCATCAGCGTTTCCACGTCGCGCATCGCCGACGCCATTTCGGCGGAATCGTCCGAAAGGGACTTCGCGCGCCGCAGGGATTCCTCCGACTCCTTCCCGAACGAGCGGAGGATGTCGCGCTGTCCGTCGATGAGGCCGGAGATCGCATCCTCCATCGCCGCGATCTCGCGGATTCCCGATGCTCCCAGGTCGTCGCGGTTCATCGTCAGGTCGCCGTCATGAACGCGGCCCAGAACGCCGATGACCCCGTCGATCGGGGCGACGATTCGTTTCGTCACGATTAAAAGGAGGATCATCCCGAGGATCAGGACGACTCCCGCCGTCGCGCCGACGTACAGGACGATCCGGTTCCGCGCCGCGTGCGCGCGGTCGAGCTTCTCGCCGGAGGAGTACATTCCCGCGGGTTTCCCGTCGGGGCCAGGGAGCGGCTTGTACGTCACGAAGTACGGCGTTCCGAGGATGTCGGCCTGTCCGCGGTAGATCTGTCCCCTGACGAGGACCGTTTCGACGACGGCCGGGCTCGCCTTCGTCCCGACGACGCGCCTGCCGTCCTGAACGATCGTCGAGGCTGCGCGCTCGTCGCCCTGGAAGATCGTCGCCTCCGTGTGGAAGCGCGCCTTGATCGCGTCGACGACCTCGTCCTTCGTGACGCTGTACCCGAGCGAGACGACGCCGACGATGCGTCCGTCGGGCGCTTTGACGGGCGTTCCGGCGCGGGCCGAGAAGCGCACGATGGTTCCCTGCTCGAGGGCCGGGAGCGGCGTTCCCTTGAGCGCCGAGGCGACGTTCGCCTGCGAGGCGATGCTGTCGCCGAACGTCTCCGGGGCGTGGACTCTCGCGATGACCTTCCCCGTCTCGTCGGTGACGCTCACCGTGTCGACGCCCAGAGCTTTCGCCATCGGGGCCGCGACCGCGAGCACCGCGGCGCGGTCCTTCGACGCCACGGCGAGCGCGAACGCGGGATGATCCGCCAGGAGCTTCGAATACCGGAGCGCGTCGTCGAGCATCGTCTCGACGGAGGTTTTGAGGCCGTCGACGCCGATTTCGGCGCTTCGGACCGACGTCTCGTCGACGTATTTCGAGAAGAAGAAGACGGATACCCCCACCGAAACGCACGTCACCGCCAGGATAACGCAACACGTGATTCCGATGAAAAGCGTACGCAAAGAGACCCTATTCCCAAGTATCTTCTTCACGCTCCTTCGGGTTTGAGGAATCGCGACAGAGGGCTTTTCCGGAAAGGAATTCTGTCGTTTTTCCCGATTCATATCGGAGTATTTTAACGCTAACCCCTGCGATTGTGTTCCATGTATCAGGAAACGCTCCCAAACCGGTAATGCGGAGAAAGAAAATGAAAGGCGCCCCCTGCCGTTCAGGAGGCGCCTTCGTGCGTTTCTGCGTATCGTGCGCGCCGGATCCGTCAGGACTCCTGCGTGTTTTTTCCGGACGCTCTGCGCCCGATGCGCGGCCTGTCGCTCCGGATCGTTCCCGTCATTTCGTCGTTGCGACAAGCCCGCTTTGCGACGCGTCGTCGACGATGAACTTCGCCACGAGCGTCTCGGCGCGCTTCGCCGTCTCGATCGACTCCTTTCGGATCGAGGTCATGACCTCGCGGAGGGATGCGGCCATGACGTTGAGGATCTGCGAGATATGGGCGATCTCATCCTTTCCGGAGTCGTCGTATTTCACGGTGAGGTTTCCGGCTCCGAGCCTGTCGGTGGCGGTCTCCATCGAGCCGATCGACTTCGTGAGGCCGCGCGTGATGAGGAAGATGACGCCGCCGGTGACGACGAGGGCGAATGCGGCGATCGCGAGAAGGGCGAAGGTCAGCGCGTGGACCGTCGCGGTGACCTCTGAGACCGGAAACAGGATGAACAGCGAGAAGCCGAGCTGCGTCGGCGCGTAGAAGACCTGCTTCGTTTCGCCCTGGTATTTCGGGGTGCTTTTGTTCCGTCGTCAGGTTCGCCTTCAAAATGTCTTCCTTGCGGCGTCCGACCATGACGACGCCGCTCTAGAGCAGCAACGCGCCGTTGCCTTTGTCGAAGACGCGGAGGCCGAGGACGTATTCGGTGATCGGGCCGATATCCATATCGCCGCCGCCGACGCCGATCAGCTTCCCCGAATCGTCATAAATGGCGGTCTTCACGGAAAGCGCGATTCCTCCCGTTATCTGGTCCGGAAACGGATCGGAGAAATTTGCCGGCTGCAGCCGCCTGCTTGTACCAGGGCCGGGTGCGGGCGTCATACGTTTCGGGTTCCTTCCATCCCGAGCCGTCGGAGAGCTTGCCCGTCGCCTCGATGCCGAGCTTGAAGCTGCCGATGCCGCTTCCCTGAGCCTGTTTCGTGAACGCGACGAGAATTTCCTCGATTTCCTCCTCGTCCGTCACGCCGAGTTTGGTCGACGAATATCGAACCGCTTCCGCTACGGTTGCGACGAGGCCTTCGATTTTCTGAAACCGGCTGTCGATATTGCTCGTCGCGCTCTTCACGACATCCATGCCCGCGGTTTCGGCAAGACCGGTGATGATGCTTTCGCCGCGGTAGT
>CAZVUT010000274.1:0-3402 GCA_964630155.1 uncultured Synergistaceae bacterium | reverse complement strand
CGGTCCGGAACAGCCTGGGGCGTCGTCTCCGCGACACGGGGCCATTCGAGACGGCCGATCTGGGCGGCCTCGACGTCTTTCTGTCGATTTCCCGATATCTCTTTCCGGATCTGTCGGAAAGCGTCACGCCTCCCCGAGAGCTGTCGGACGCCGTCGCCCGGGGCGAACTGGGCGCAAAGACCGGGAAGGGACTCGGCGACTGGGCGGCCGAAAGAACCGCCTTCGTGAAAAAGGCCCGGGAGACGACGCTCGTTCGTTGCCTCCTGGAGGACCGGGAAAAGGAACGTCGGGCCTCCGAATAGCGACAAGAACACGAAAGAAAGTTCGCGCGGGAACCCCGCACGAACTTTCTTTCGTTCCGCACTCAGTTCACAAGAGAACTCTACGCCTCCACAAGCTCCAGGACGATCCCGTCGGGATCGCGGAGATAGACCACACGCTTTCCCGCACGCGGGCCTGCGGGAATCCGGCAGACATCTCCGAGAAAACGAGCCTGCGCCTTCTTCAGGGCGTCCATCGTCGCGTCGAAACTGTCCGTCACGAGACAGAGATGCGCCGTTCCCGCGTCGCAGGGCCGTGTTTCGAGCCGTTCGCCCTTTCCGCCGCGGTACTCCACGAGTTCAAGGGAAACGGCCGCTCCGGGCGAAGAGAGCGAAACGATCGCAAGCCGCGCCCCCGGCACGCCCGTCAGACGTTCCGCGTATTCGCCCGGGCGTTCGACGACCGGCCCCGCTCCGAACCCGAAGACGTCCCTGTAGAACGCGATGGCCCGATCCAGGTTCTCAACCGTGATGCCGAAGTGTCCTAACTCCGTCATGTCATCCCACTCCCGTTCTTCGTTTTCTCTCGATTTTCCGCTCGTACATCCGTTCATCCGCTATCCGGACGGCGTCGAGAAGATTATCCGCGTCTCCGGGGCAGAAGGCCATGCCCCAATCAAGGACGACCGGCGACGCGACTCCGGGAATCCGGATGGACGCGACTATATCGGCCAGTCGCTCCATCGTTTCCGTCGCCTCGCTCCGTCCCGTTCCCGACAGATAGAACAGGAATTCGTCGCCGCCGTACCTGCCGATCATATCCCCTTCCCGCAGGTGATCGCGCAGGGCCGTCGCCGTCTTTCGGAGGACATCGTCGCCCATCAGGTGTCCGTACCGGTCGTTTATTCCCTTGAAGTTCCCCATATCGGCGATGGCGACGCAACCGGGACGCTCCGGAGTCATCGGACGCCCCGTCTCTTCCTCCAGACGGCTCATGATGTACCGGCGGTTCCAGACGCCGGTCAACTGGTCGGTCATCGCCTCCTGACGCCGCTTCTCGATCAGGTTGTTCAGCGCCTGGAAGGTGCTCATGTGCTCCGCCGTCATTTCGAACAGATCGACTTCCGTTTCGGAGAATCCGCGCGCGTTCACCGCGCACAGGATTCCGAAGACGGAATCGCCGAATTGCAGCGGAATCGCCATCATGTAGACGATCCCCGACGAGTAGCTCTCCCTTCGCGGCGCTCGGACAGCAGCCGCACGCTCCGCAAGTTCGCGGCAATCCGTTATTCCGGCGGCCCCCTCTTCGGCGGAGGCGTGCGATTCCGCAAGTTCGAGCCGCAGGCGGCCATCCTCCTGGGACGCGGAATAGAAACCGACCCACGGGAACCCGAGCTCCCGGGCCAGAACGCCGGTCACCTGGCCGCACAGGGCGTTGTTGTTGCGTTCCCGCGCCATGTTGTGAACGAACTGGTTCAGAAAACGGAACTGTCCCGCACGAATGTCCAGCTCCCGGCGCGCCTCCATCTCCTCCATGTGAAGCGCGATATAGGAGGCTACGATGCCGAGAATTCGCGTCTCGCGCTCTCCGAAGGCGTTGATGGCATGTCCCTCGATGCCGATGACGCCCCACTGGAATTGTTTGTAGATCACCGGAACCACCAGCAGGGAGCGGGCGTCCTTGTTGTGCGGGACATAGTGGGGATCCCTGGAGAGATCTCCGGCGTTATACGCGCGCCCCGTCCGCATGACGTGTCCGATGATTCCCTGCCCGGTCGAGATGAAATCCGCCTGGCGACTCGCCTCGACGTCGCCGAGCGAATCGATGACAACCGTATCGTCTCCGCGACGGGAGGTCCGGAGACCGATGACGAAATTGCGGAATTTCAGGATGGACGCGAGCGATCCGTTCAGGACGAGATAGAGGTCGTTGACGGTCACGCACTCCCCGAAAAACTTGAATATCTCGAGAAGCGTATCCTGATCCGTCGCGATCTGCTCGAGTTCTCCCTTGCGTTCCTTCAGGTCGCGCAGGGAACGGATGCGAAAGAAAAGCGCCGCCAGGACGCACAGGAAAAGACTGGAGAGAATGCCCAGAAGGGTTCTGCCGTTTCGAAGCTCGAGAAGCGCCTCGTCGATCCGCGAATCGGTCGTCGACAGGAAAAGAAAGAGCGTCCGGTCGACAAGACGGAGGCTGCTCCACGCGATCAGACGATTCGTCGCCTTTCCCTCTTCGCGTAGAGAGACCATGTCCGTCCCGGAACTTTCGTCCCTGAAGCGCGGGTGCAAGGCGCCGATCTCCGGACGCCCGCTCTCCGCGGTGCGAAGGAGCATTCGCCCCGCCAACGAGGGGTCGCGGTCGTACAGAACCATCCCCGCGTCGTCGATGAGCGTCACGCGATCTCCCCCTCCGGGACGGAGCGGCGCCACGCAGTCGCCGGCGATTCTCTCGATATCCGCTACGGCGGCGAGGACTCCGGCGATCGCGCCGTCGAGAACCAGCGGATCGAGAATCGTGACATATCGTCGCGCGGATGTCGGATCGATCTGTCCGGTAACCGGGAAGACCTGTCCCCGGGAAAAACGCTTCGTCAGGAGTCCTCTCCCTGCGGTCTCAGCCGTCTTCCGGGCGTCAGTCGCGTCGGGGAGGGACGCGAATGCCCCCGCCTCGCCGCCTTTCGCGTCGAGATAGAGACAGCCCGCGATATCCGGATTCGCACGGACGGCCGCGAGAAGCAGATCGTTGACGAACCCCGGATGCGCTCCCGCAGCGACCCGATCCCGGAGAACGTCCTCGACCAGAAACCGCTGGGCGGACTGGATCGTCCGGAATCGGCCCTCAAGTCCCTCCCGAACCACGAAAACCTGCCGCGCCAGGGACTCTCTCACACGCACGCGATGTTCTTCCGTGGATTTCCGGTCGAGAAAGAAGAGGACGACGACAACAAGCAACAGCGTCGCAAGCGACACGACGATCGCAACCGTCGCAGGCGAGCGCGTCGAAAAACGTTTGAAGGCGTTCTGAGGGGATTTCACTCCGGCAGCTCTCCTCGACTCCATCTATGGACCCATACATTATAATCCCCATTTCCCGAAAAAATGTGATAACATAATGTCAACATTTTTCCGGGAGGGACGATCC
>CAZVUT010000273.1:0-3425 GCA_964630155.1 uncultured Synergistaceae bacterium | reverse complement strand
CGGTTCGGGCGACTTCATACCGGCAGTGTTTGCTCATGGCCGTTCCGAGGACGCCGGGAAGGACGGCGTCGCCTCCGCCCATCGTGATGCCCGCGACGCGGCCGGCCTTGTTCGCGACCGTCCCGAGCGCCATGTGGACCGGAACGCCCGTCAGCAGGTGGACGACCTGGGCGCAGTCCCCGGCGCTCCAGATCCCTTCGACGGACGTTCGCATCCGCCGGTCAACCGCAACGCTCCCCTTCGGGCCGAGCGGCAGTCCCGCCGACGCGGCCAGTCCGGAGTCGGGCCGAACGCCGAGCCCGAGGACAACGATGTCCGCCTCGATGGTCCGGTTCTCCGTCACGACCGCCCGGACGCGCCCCGCTTCCGTCTCGAACCCCGTGATCGCCTCGTTCAGAAAGAGTTTCGTTCCCGTCTGCCTGATTGCGTCCCCGATCAGGGACGCGATGTCCGGATCGAAGCCGCCCATGACCTGCGGCGCCCTGTCGACCAGCGTGACATCCAGTTTTCTCAGGCAGAAGGCCTCCGCCATTTCCAGACCGATGTACCCGCCTCCGACAACGACGGCCTTTCGAAGCTCCCGTCCCAGAAGGTACTGGTAGACCGCGATGCCGGTCTCCAGCGTTCCGAGGCTGAAGATCCCCTCCGCTCCGGCGCCCGGGACGTCCGGAACGATCGGCCTGGCCCCTGTCGCGATCAACAGCTTGTCGAAGAAGTCCGTATGCTCCCGGCCGCTTTCGAGATTCCGCACGCGAATCGAGCGTTTCGGGATATCGATGGAGAGAACGTCGTAGCGGACGCGCACATCGATGTTCCCGCGGGCGCGGAACTCGTCGGGCGATCGGACCACGAGCCGCCGTTCGCTGTCAACGAGGCCGCCGATGTAGTAGGGCATGCCGCAGGCGGAATAGGAACAATAGCCGCTTCGTTCGTACACCACGATATCGGCGTCGGGCCTTCGCTTGCGGATCTGCCCGGCGGCGGACATTCCCGCGGCGTCGCCGCCGACGATGACGCACCGCTCCTTTTCCATGATGATCCCTCCCCCGTCGTCCTGTTTCGAATAGTGTAGCACACCGCCGGAACACCCGAATTGCACGCTTTTGCGGTATAATTTATGGTTGCTACAGCGGCGTCTTTGAACGGCTTGAGTGACCATGACGCCTGAAGGGATCGTGAGCATCGGTGATTTTGTCCGGTTTGTTTCTGTCTGTCGTCGGCGTTATCGGAACGCTTCTCTTTTTGGACTTCCTGTATCAGTGCGCCATCGCCCTCTCGTACGTCCGAAAGGCGAACCCGCTCCCGCGTGCGGACGCCCGCCTTCGTTTCGCGGTGCTCGTTCCCGCGCACAACGAGGAGTCGGTCATCGTTCCGCTGCTCGAAAGCCTGAAAGCGCAAACGTATCCGCCGGATCTCACAGACATCTACGTCTCCTGCGACGACTGCACCGACGCGACCGCATCCCGAGCGCGCGAATGGGGCGCGAAGGTTCTTGTCCGGCATGACCCCGACCGTCGCGGAAAGACATGGAACGTCCGTTGGGCGCTCGCGCATATTCCGCTGGACAGCGCGGACGCAATCGCGGTATTCGACGCGGACAACCTCGCCGCGCCGGACTTTCTCTCGAAGATGAACGACTTTCTGACGGCGCACCCCGAGGCGAAGGCCGTCCAGGGGTATCTTGACGTCAAGAACCCGACGGATTCCTGGGTGTCGCGCGCCTATGCCGTCGGCTATTGGTTCACGAACCGCTTCTGGCAGGCCTCGCGCGACCACCTCGGACTTTCGTGCGCGCTCGGAGGCACGGGGCTCGTCATCCGGACCGCGACGTTCCTGAAGCTGACGGAGCGGATCGAAAGCCTCACGGAAGATCTTGAGATGACGGCCATGCTCGTTCTCGCCGGGGAACGCGTCTTCTGGAACGAACATTCTATCGTATACGACGAAAAGCCCGTCTCGCTCCGGCCGTCGATGCGGCAGCGTCTGCGATGGATGCAGGGGCACTACTGGGTCCTCGGAAAATACGGACCGAAGGCGCTGCGCCTGTTCCTGACGACGCGCCGTCTGCGCTATCTGGACCTGGTGTTGTATCTTCTCGTTCCGCTCAAGCTCTGCCTGTCGATCGCGGTGCTCGGCGTCGCGATCTGGGAGGAATGGCTCCCGGGAACGCTGCTGACGCTTCCGGGACTCGCGATGTTCGTCTCCTTCCCGATCGTCTACACGATGACCGCGTCCATCCTCGGACCGTCCATCCGCAACGGGCGTCCGGACTTTTCGTATCTTCGGTACTTCCCGACGTTCATGTTTTACGGAATCACCTGGCTCCCGCTGGTCTTCCACGCGCTGTTCCTCGCGCACAACCAGGGAAACTGGGTGGCGACGCGCCACAACCGCGACATCGTGATCGGAGAGATCGCGAAGGTTCCCGCCTCCCGCCAGGACGGATAGCCGCCGCGCAGCTCACATCCCGGGAAAGCTCCGTTTCGTCTCGTCGCGCACGGCCGCGACGAACGTTTCGCCCGAGTCCGAGGGACGCGACGCATAGGACGCGATCACGTAGACCGCCGACGAGACGACGAGCGTCCAGACCGACGGCCACTGCCCCAGCGGAGTGAGCTTCAACACCGTGAGAAGGGTCATCGTGAGCGCGCCGGCGATCATGGAAAGGATCGCCCCGGCGGCGTTTCCCCTGGGATGGAAGAACGCGCCGAAGACAGCCGGCGCCTGCGCGAGCAGCCCCCCGGAAGCGAGCGACGAGAGGACGACGATGAGCCCCGGGCGCAGCGAGGCGAAGATGCAGCATACGACCGCGATGACGGGCAGCGCCGCCTTTCCTGCCGCCAGCTCGGCGTTTTCGCCGATCCGGGGCGCGAGCGGCCGCACGATATCGCGCGCGAAGATCGACGACAGCGCCAGCATCACGGCCGTGAGGGTCGAGACCGCCGCCGCGATGATGCTCAGCGTCACCACGAGGGCGAGCGGAGCGGGCACGCGGGAAAGGAGCGCCGCCATCGCGCCGTCCGGGTTCGGAAGCCCCGGAGCGATCACTGCGGCCGCGAGGCCGAGGAAGACGCAAAGCACGGTGTAGACCAGGCCGAAGACCGCGAAGCCGAGGATCATCCGCCGGATGCCGGCGACGTCGCGGGGCGAGTAGAGTCGCTGAACCACCTGCGGGTTCGTTACCGCGAAGAAGACCCACGGAAGCGTCATTCCGAGGAACATCGGCCAGGGCCAGCGGACTTCCAGAAGCTGCGACGCGGGGCGAAGCGCCTCGGTCATTCCCGACTGGAAGAGCCGGGCGGGAACGTACCACGCGAGAACCAGGCACGCGATCATCATTATGCTCGCCTGGAGCGCGTCGGTCCACGCAACGGAGCGGAGCCCCCCCCACCGGGAATAGACGAGGGAGACGCTCGCGGCCAGAA
>CAZVUT010000272.1:0-3447 GCA_964630155.1 uncultured Synergistaceae bacterium | reverse complement strand
TCTATACCAGATCCGCACTCCCTACAATAGACCGCGCCCAAACCCTCACGCCCGGAGAGGGATGCGAATCGGCAAGATTTTTCAGGCGGGGACGCGCCCAAACCGGCACGGATGCCCCCCGCAGAAGCCGCAAAAGAGGAAGCAAGATCTCTTCGTCGTCGATTCGCAAAAGCCGGAGAAGGCTCAGATCGTCGGGAACGGGATGTTTCGCCGGCCATCGCTGCAACGTTCCGGTCAGCACCGCATGCGACGGGTGCGCCAGAAACTTTGCGAGGAGCGGACCTCGTTCGCGGAGCGATCCGGTCCACTGGAGGAACAAAAGAGCCGCGGATTCGTCAAGCATGCCGGCGCGCCCGGCTATGGCCGTCGCGAAACGCAGATGCAGCTCCCTCTCCCGCGCAAGATTCGGGATCAGAAGCATCATGTCCCTGTCGGGCGGAAAACGGCGCAACATATCGTCCACGGCGTTCTGAAGGACGGGCGAGCGGATCCATTCGGTCGAAGCGGATACGGCGAGCATGCGAACCGTCGGGTGGGTGCTCGAAAGGCGAAGAACCAGCTTCCCGACTTCGGATTCCTCCTCCCGCGTCTTCAGCTGCTGCCTCAGCTTCGCCATCTCGAGCTCCGCGTCGAGAAGGGCCTTTTCGAGCCTGAGCCCGCGGATGTGCTCGTCTTCGCTCCCCGGCGCCTCGTTCTGCGCGGTCCGCTGCGCTTTTCCGCGATCCGGCTCGCGCCGCTTCCACGAAAACGGCGATCCGGAACGGGATGTTCCCGTTTTTTTCCTCGGAACGGGAGGATTCTGAAGCAGCTCCGGAGAGAGGTTCTTGAGAAGCATATACGCACCCGTAATACGTTCAAAGGCCTTCTCGGACTGCGGCCCGGCCACGTCCGGATGACACGTGCGCGCAAGGCTCCGGAAGGCGGACCGGATTTCCTTGAGCGTCGACCCCGGCGTCAGTCCGAGTATTTCGAGGTTCTCGACGATCTCGTATGCCGCGTTCATGTTTTCAGCGCTCTCTCCATTTCGGTGACCATCGTATCCAGAAGGGTTATCGCCGCTCCGTACCCCTCGCCTTCGCGAAGGGAGTAGACCGCGCGCGACAGCGCCTCGATACGGGTCCGCTGCGAGGGAACCAGCTTCGGGGAGATCCCGGCGATTCTGTTCTCCAGTTCCTTCAGTTCGGGCATCTTCCCGCGCTCTTCTGATGTCGCCCCTTCGCCGATTTCCACGGAAGGAATATGCAGCACCGTTCCGTCGGAGCGTATTATATCAATTTGGAGCAGTCCGCTCCCGTCGACACGAAACTCGATCCCGACGGATTCGCCCTTCGCCAGGTCGCGGAGCGTCTGTATCCCGATGACCTTCCAGCGGGCGTACGATCCCGGGTCTCCCTGCGCGATGCGCAGCGTCAGCGGCCCCGAACCCACGCTCGTGAAGTCCCGTCTCGCGGTCGCGGGAAGCGGCGTTCCCTTTTCCATGACGGCGACCGGCGTCTCGTCCGCCGCTATGATTCCGAGGCTCTGGGAGAGGACGTCGATCAGCAGCTTTTCGCCCGATGTCGTCGAGAGCGCCGCCCCGAAGACGACGGCCTCGTCCGGACAGACGGAGAGCCGTTCGGGACGCGTGACGCGTTCCTCGAGCATCCGGCGGAGCAGCGGAATCCGGCTGCTTCCTCCGACGAAGAGCAATTTTTCCGGCCGATGACGGTCCCACAAACGGCGCACTTCGTCCACCACGATGGAGATACGGTCCCTGACCAGATGCTCGAACACTCCCCGGGAAACGGTCACAGGTTGGTGTTCCCCCGAATCTCCGAACGGGACCCACTCGCACTGTTCGCAGTCGGAGAGGGCGATCTTCAGGCGTTCCGCCTCGGACAGGAGCATTCGCCAGAAAGGGGAATCGTCTTCCGGCGCGCCGATTCCCCTGGCGAGCCAGGACGCCAGGAGAAGGTCGAAATCCCGACCGCCGATATCGCTTTTACCGGTGCTTTCCAGAACCTGCCAGACTCCCCGCTCGCTCTCGACAACCGATATATCGGCCGTCCCCGCCCCGAAATCCAGCACGAGGAAGCGTCCCTGCCGCCCGAACGCGAGGGCCGCCGCGGTCGGTTCGTTGATGATCCGGATGGAGCGGAAACCGGCGCTTTTGCCGCTTCGGGCGATCGCGGAGCGTTCCGAAAAACTGAAATAAGCGGGAACCGTGAGGACGCACGACGAGACGAAGGTTCCGAGCCACGCCTCGGCATCCTCGCGCAACAGGACGAGAAGCGGCGAGAGAAGTTCCTCCGCCGTTCTCGGCCGAACGCCGCACTGCCCCCTCCAGGAACTTCCCACTTTGCGTTTCAGGTCCCACCAGACGCGGGCAGGATCGCGAATCTCCATCCGGAGCGCTTCTTCGCCGCCCAGGAACCCGTCAGGCGTCCAGGCGACAACGGACGGAGTGCGGTTCGCACCCCAGCGATTCGGGATGATTTCCGGCTTCCCGTCGCGGAGACAGGCCGTCAGGGCATAGCGCGTGCCGAGGTCGATTCCGATGATCTCTTCCGCGGCCTTTTCCCGCGCGGATGCGCGCGTCATGAAGGAATCACCCTGCCCTTCAGAAGTTCCCCCTGCGCTTCGGTGACGAGAACGAGTGCGATCGTCCCCTGTCCGGCGGATCCCGTCGCTTCGACTCTGAGATACTCCGGAATCAGCCCCTCGGCGCTTGCGTCCGATCCTCCCTCGACGAGGATCCGGACCGTTCGGCCGGAAAAGCGCCGTGCATACGCCGCGAGTCGCGCGTCCGATGCGTCGCGGACGCGACGGACGCGCGCGGACAGTATTTCGTCGGGGACGCGATCCGGATAGGAGGCGGCCGGGGTTCCTTTCCGCGGCGAAAACGGGAAGGCATGCGTTCGTCCGATCGCCGCCCGTTCGAGAATGCGAAGCGTATTGTCGAACGCGTCCGGGGTTTCGCCGGGAAACCCGACGAGAACATCGGTGCTTATGTGGACATCCGCTCCGAGCGATCGCCGTATTCGGGCGACGAGATCGAGAAAATCTCCTGCCGTGTGTCCGCGCCGCATCCGGGCGAGGATCCCGTCGTCGCCGCTTTGGAGCGGCAAATGAAGGTGCCTGCAGAAGGCCGGCGTTTCGGAAAGAACGCGGAGCAGCGTTTCGTCGACGGAAAAGGGTTCGAGAGAGCCGAAACGGATTCGTTCCACTCCGGGCGTTCCGGCCACCCGGGCGACGAGCGCCGCGAGCGACGCGCCGCTTTCCGGATGGTAGTCTCCAAGGTGAATCCCGGAGAGAACGACCTCGCGGCATCCCGCAGCAACGATCGAACGGATTTCGTCGAGAACGTCTTCCGTCCGGCGGCTGACAGAGCGTCCGCGAACGTACGGGATAATGCAGTAGGAACAGAAGTGGTCGCACCCGTCCTGAACCTTCACGAAAGCACGGGTA
>CAZVUT010000271.1:2000-3482 GCA_964630155.1 uncultured Synergistaceae bacterium | reverse complement strand
CCGATCCGGACGAAGAGCCGTTTGCCCGCGAGCAGGTCCTCGCTCGTCGCCTGGAACGCTTCGTCGTCGATCTTCCGCCCGTTCAGCGAGACGCCGCCGCCCCGGATGAGACGCCGCGCCTCGCTCTTGCTCGGGACGGAGCCGCTTTCGACGAGTAGGTCGACAAGGGGCGCGGGCAGCGCCGCGGCGTTTCCGGTCGGCACCTCTTCCGCGAGCGCGTCGAGCGTCTCCTTCGTGAGGTCGGCCGGCTCCAGGTCGCCGCCGAAGAGGATGTCGCTGGCCTTTCGCGCCGTGGCGAGCGCCCCGTCGCCGTGAACGATCTTCGTGACCTCGGCCGCAAGGACCTTCTGCCCCGCGCGCTTTTCCGGCGACGCGGCGTGCCGCGCCGCTATGTCCGCGATTTCGTCGAGCGGCAGGAACGTGAAGAACTTCAGCAGCTTGGCGATGGCGGCGTCTTCCGTGTTGATCCAGAACTGGTAGAACTTGTAGGGCGACGTCTTGGCCGGATCGAGCCACACCGCGCCGTCCTCGGTCTTTCCGAATTTCACGCCCGCCGAGGTGAGAAGGAGCGGGTTCGTGCCGCCGAAGGCCTCGACGCCTTCCTTCTTGCGGATGAGTTCGATGCCCGAGACGATGTTCCCCTGCTGGTCGTTGCCGCCCATCTGGAGGCGGCAGTTGTACGTCCGGCAGAGATGCCAGAAGTCGTACGCCTGGAGCAGCGTGTAGGAGAACTCGGTGAAGGAGATGCTCTTCTCCGGATCGTCGAGCCGCGACTTGACGTATTCCTTCGAGATCAGGTAGTTCACCGAGAAGTGCTTCCCCGTATCGCGAAGGAACTCGATGAATCCGAGCTTCCCGAGCCAGTCGTAGTTGTTGATCATGAGCGCGGAGTTCTTCCCGCAGTCAAAGTCGAGGAAGTGGGCGAGCTGCGGCTTGACGGCCGCGAGGTTTTCGGCCATCTTTTCGAGCGTCAGCAGATTGCGCTCCTTGCTCTTTCCCGACGGATCGCCGATCAGGCCGGTCCCTGCGCCCGCGATCGCGATCGGCCGGTGCCCGAGGCGCTGCATCCACGCGAGTCCCATCAGCGGGATCAGGTGTCCGACGTGAAGGCTGTCGGCGGTCGGATCGAAGCCGACGTAGGCCGTCACCATCTCCGAGCCGTACAGCGCCGCCAGGCCGTCGCGGTTGCTGCACCAGTCGATGTAGCCGCGCTGTTCCAGAATTTCCATTGCGTTTTGCGTCATGTCGTCCCCCTCCAGTGGATGAAAGCATCAAAAAAGGCCGGACTCCCGCATTTCGGGAACCCGGCCCGGACTCGCGCGCCACCCTATCCGGCGTCGGCCCCCAGGTCGGGTTCCACACCGGCGTAATACACCATGTCACTGCCCGTCGCAACAGAATCGGCGTTCATATCGCGTCCCCGCTTTCAAAGCGGTTCTCTTATATCACGCCCGTCGCGACAGTGTCAAGAAAACGCGCGCC
>CAZVUT010000271.1:0-1900 GCA_964630155.1 uncultured Synergistaceae bacterium | reverse complement strand
TCCGACAGGCCGTAGGAGTTGACGGCCGTCACGCCGAGGCGGCGTTCGATGACCTCGCCCATCTCGGGCGTCCACGCCTCGCCGCCGAGGATCGCGAGCCGCAGCCGCAGGCGGTCGCGCAGTCCGCGGCTTTCGACGATCTCGCTCAGGTGCAGCGCGTAGGACGGCGTGCTCGTGAACGCGGTCGTCCCCATGTCCTCCATGAGAAGGAGCTGGCGCTCCGTGAAGCCGCCGCCCGTCGGGACGACGGTCGCGCCGAGGCGTTCCGCGCCGTAGTGGAAGCCGAGCGCGCCCGTGAACAGGCCGTAGCCCAGGATGACCTGGAAGACGTCGCCCTTCGTGACGCCCGCCGTCGCGAGGCATTCGGCCATGCACTCCGACCAGACGTCGAGATCGCCCTTCGTGTAGGGGACGATCGTCGGCTTCCCGGTCGTCCCGGACGACGCGTGAATGCGCACGACGTCGTCGCGGGAGGCGCAGCACATCCCGAGCGGGTAGCTGTCGCGGAGATCCTGCTTCACCGTGAACGGGAGCTTCCGGAAATCGGCGAGGGACGCGATGTCGTCGGGGTATATCCCCGCGGCCTCCATCTTGCCGCGATAGACGGCGTTGTTCCTCCATACCCGCGTGACGACGTTCTTCAATGCTTCGAGCTGCTTCTCCACGATCGTTCCCTCCCTTTCCTTCCGATTTTTCGAAAACCCTGCGGCGAAAACGCATAAAAAAAGAGGGCCGGAATCCCTCCTGGGATCCCGGCCCTCTAAGGCGCACGACGTCTAAGCGTCGGCCCCCGGACCAGGTCCCACGCTCACGTAATAATAGGAGAACACCATCTGGGACAGTTGAGTGGTTCGGGCGACGCTGAATGTATCCATAATGCACGCACCTCTTCGCTGAATTGGGGACATTCAACCACGAAACGGCGGATTCGTCAAGGGACGATTCGTGGCGGCGGCTCCCTTGAGTCCGCGACGGGGAGCTATTCCGGTTGCGGCTCCGCTCCCGACGACGGCGCGATGATGACGACGCCGCACAGGATGAGGGCCGCGCCCGCGAGGGAGACGGGCGTCAGCCGCTCGCCGAGCAGGAGCGCCGAGAGGACGCACGCCGTGAGGGGTTCGCTGAGCGACACGACGTAGGCGTCCCGGAGGTAGACCATCCGGAGCCCGGTCGCGTAGAGGAACATCGGCAGGGCTTCCGTCAGGACGCCGAGCGCCGATGCGACCGCGAAGCCGCGCGGCGTGAAGATCCAGGAAGGGCCGAAGGCGATGATGACGGGAATGCCGATCGCAAGCGACGCAACGGTCGTCACGGTCGCGGTTTCGGCGGTGCTCAAACGGGCCGCGAGCCGCTTCATCCCGAGCCCGAGGAACGCATAGCAGAACGCCGCGACAAGCGCGAGCGCCGCGCCCGTCCAGTCGACCGACAACCGTCCGGACGCTCCGCCCCCGAGCAGGAGGACGCACCCCGTGATCGCGACGAACGTCGAGACGGCCCAGCGTCCCGACAGGGGTTCGCGCTCGAAGAGCGCCCCGAGGACCCCCGCGACGATCGGCGAGGCCCCGATGGCGATCATCGACCCGATCGAGACGCCCGTGAGCCTGATGGCCGTGAAGAAGGCGAACTGGTAGCCCATGACGCCCGCCACCGTGATGAAGAGCGGAACGAGCGGCGCCCTGCGGAAGGCGGACACGATGCCGTCCCCTTTCACGAGCATGTACGCCGCCAGGAAAAAGCCCGCGAAGACGACGCGCACGGCCCCGACCGTAAGCGGATGCGCCCCTTCGGGAGCGAAGGCCTGAAGGATGCCGCTCATCCCCCAGCTCATGCTCGACATCATGACGAAAAGCATTCCCCTGATCCGATCCGCGTTCCCGTTCACCGTCAATCGCCGCCTTTT
>CAZVUT010000270.1:0-3488 GCA_964630155.1 uncultured Synergistaceae bacterium | reverse complement strand
CGGCCTGGATTCCTTTCCCCGTCTTGGTTTTCTTCATAAAGAGATACAGCAGGTATACCGTGATCATCGCGACAACGAGCGCCAGCAACCGGACGAGCGGAATGTGCGCTCCGAAGAAATCGAAGCTCACGCCGCCGTATGCGACCCGGATCGTTCGATAATCCGCGGACCACAGGACGAGCATGACATTTTCGAGGATCAGCCGGATCGCGAAGGTGAGAATGAGCGTGAAGACCATGCCGCCCTTGCTCAGCGGCTGAAGGATGCCCCTGTAAATCGCGGCGCCGAGGATGAAGAGCGCCGCTCCGGAAAGGGGGATGCCGAGAAAGGGATCAATATGGAATGTGTTGAAGAGAACCATGGAAAGGTACGAACCGAGAATGACCATGGCCCCATAGGCCAGGTTGATAATGCCGCTTATGCCCCATTGAAGGGAAAACCCCGCCCCCATAAGCGCGTATACCCCTCCGAGAAGCAAGGCGTTACAAACGAGCTGCAGTTCCACCAGGAGCCACCCCCTTTACCGAAGATTTTCCGTATTGCATCAAACCGCCGCGTCCCGTGACAGGGGAACCCGCTGCGGACAAATCGTTCACAGACGACCAAATCCTGACGCGCACGATCAATACTTCATTTGGCGGCTTCCCGGCTTGACCAGCGGAAGCCCCTGGCGGCACAGCGGACAATCCGTCGGATCGAAAACGGGGAATGTCACTTTGCAGAGCGATATCGGAGGCTCCTTGAGGACGAGACGTTTTCCGGCGCTCCGGTCAACGATGCAGGCCGTGGCGAGCCATTCCGCGCCCTTCTCTTGCAACAGCGTCCCGACTTCCAGAACCGAGCCGCCCGTTGTAATGACGTCTTCCACCACGACCGCGCGTTTTCCCTCGAAGAAGGGGAAACGCCGCAGCTTCATGTGGTTGTCCTCCCGTTCGCAGAAGAGAAACGGAACGTCGAGATAGCGCGCGACTTCGTGCCCGATGATGACGCCGCCCATCGCAGGAGAGACGACGATGTCGGGTTTATACTGTTCGAGACGTTTTGCGATCTGCTCCCCCGTGTAGGCCGCGTTTCGGGGATACCGGAGCAGAAGCGCGCACTGAAAGTAAAACGGACTGTGCAGCCCCGACGTGAAAAGAAAGTGCCCTTCGAGAAGCGCGCCGCTTTCCCGAACAAGTTCCAGTGTCTTCTGCTCTACATCTTTTTCCGACATGCAAACCCCTCCCGTATGTCTCCAGCTATTCTTTCGATCATTTCGACCCTGTTCCCCGCCTTGAGGATAGGACGACCGACGACAAGATAATCCGCTCCGGCGCATATTGTTTCCCGCGGAGTCCCCGTCCGTGACTGATCGTCGCCTCCGGTCTCGAACCGGACTCCAGGAACGACTGTTTTCATCTCCTGCCCCGCGGCCGCACGAACAACCGCGAGATCCGACGGAGAACACACGATTCCGTGCATCCCCGCGTCGCGCGCGCAGGCGGCTCTCCGCGCAAGCGCCTCGTCCATGGGACAGTTCGGGTGGACTTCGGACCATTCCGCCTCGTCGAGACTTGTCAGAACGGTCACCCCGAGCAGCATCGTATCCGCGCCGTGCGCGTCAACGACTTCGCGGGCGGCGCGCATCATGGAGCGGCCTCCGGAGCAGTGCAGCGTGAGCGCCCACAAGCCCTCTCCCGAAAGCACCTCAACGGCCATGCGGACCGTATTCGGGATATCGTGCAGCTTGAGGTCCAGAAAAACCCGATAGCCCCGTCTCATGATCTCCCGGACGAACGGCAGTCCGCCCAGCGCATACAATTGATGTCCGATCTTGATGAACGAGAGGGAGTCTCCCGCCTCGTCAAGAATGCCCAGAGCAGTTTCGGGCGTCGCCACATCGAGCGCGAGAATAAGCGGTGTCTGATCTTTCATGGTTCCTCCTCAGGCGTCATCTGCGGGCGTCGCTCCGCGCCATTCCCGAAAGCGAGCCGACGGTATCGAGTCCGTGCCGGTCGAGATAGTCCGTTATGCCGCGACAGAGCGTTTCGGGCGCATCGAGCGAGCGGAAGATCGCCGCTCCTATTTCGACCGCCTGCGCTCCGGCCTGAAGCATGGCGATCGCGTCTTCCGGAACGGTGATTCCGCCGCAGCCGATGACCGGAATCCGGACACATCCGGCGACATCCCAGACAAGACGCAGCGCAAGCGGGAAAATCGCCGGGCCGGAAAGCCCGGCGAAGGTCCTCTGAAAGACCGGTTTCGCGCGTTCGACGTCCATCGCCATTCCGAGCCACGTGTTCGCGACGACCAGCGCGTCCGCTCCGGATGCCTCGGCCGCCTTCGCGACTTCATGCGGTTCGCGCATCTGGGGCGTCAGCTTCACCCAGAGAGGCCCCTTCCACGCACGACGGGCGATTGATACGGCCTGCGACGCTCCCTCGGGCGTCATCCCCCAGCTCATGCCTCCGCCGGAGACATTCGGGCACGAGATGTTCAGTTCGACGCCGGGAATCTCCTCTTTGCGATTCGAGAGCAGACCGAGGGTGTGGACCACTTCTTCCTCGGTCTCCATCGCAACGTTGACGAGAAAGGGAACGCCGCTCTTCGAAATGAGCGGAAGATGCGTGTCCAGGAAGGCGTCGACGCCGCAGTTCTGCAGGCCGATGCTGTTCAGGACGCCGCAGGGCGTTTCCCACACGCGATGGCCTTCATTCCCGGTTCGTGGGCGCGCCGTCACCGCCTTGGTGCAGATGCCGCCCACCCCCGGCAGGTTCTTCTTTTCCCACAGATCCGGTTCAAAGGGCCAGACGCCGGAACAGATGATCACCGGAGTCGGAAATGTCACGCCTCCGACCGTTCGCTCAAGCCTCGCTCCGGGGTTCATTCCCACTCCACCTCCTCCGCCCGAAAAACGGGACCATCGACGCAGACCCGTTTCTTTCCGTCCCTGGTGGAAATGGAGCATCCAAGGCATCCCCCCATGCCGCACGCCATCCGATGTTCCATGCTCACCCAGATGTCCCGTTTCCGGTCAGGATGCTTTCGGGCCAACGCCGCGAGCATCCCCCGCGGCCCGCACGCCCAGATGTCCGTATCGTCCGGGAGCACGAGGGGAAGCCCATCGAGCGCCGTCCCCGTCTCGCCGAAACTTCCGTCCTGCGAAAAAATCCGCAGCGCAGGAATTTCGTCGCGCATCGCCTTCGCGAAGGTTTCCCATGAACCATCCGGGACACCGAGGATAACGTCCCCGACCAATTCCGGCGGAGTCTTCCGGTATGAGGCAAGTATCGCGGCAAAACCGGTCGTTCCTGCAACGAGAATGCGTTTTCTGCGGGACTCCATCGGAAATCCCCGGCCGACAGGCCCCCTTACCGAAAGCGCCGTCCCGGCGGGCAGGGACGAAAGTTCGGCCGTCAGTCGACCGACGACGCGAAACAAGAGGCGAATGCGCCCCGGCTCGCTCTCCGCGATCGCGAGCGGCCGTCCCAGAAGCGGGTCCATCCTGT
>CAZVUT010000269.1:0-3513 GCA_964630155.1 uncultured Synergistaceae bacterium | reverse complement strand
CGGTCCGGAACAGCCTGGGGCGTCGTCTCCGCGACACGGGGCCATTCGAGACGGCGGACCTTGGAGGACTCGACGTCTTTCTGTCGATTTCCCGGTATCTCTTTCCGGATCTGTCGGAAAGCGTCACGCCTCCCCGGGAGCTGTCGGACGCAGTCGCGAGGGGCGAACTGGGCGCAAAGACCGGAAAAGGACTCGGCGACTGGGCGGCCGAAAAGATCGCCTTCGTGAAAAAAGCGCGTGAGACGACGCTCGTTCGTTGCCTTCTGGAGGATCGGGACACGCATACGCAGTCCGAGTCGTAAAAAAAGAGAGGCGCAAAAAAAACGGCGTCGCGCGGGATTTCCGCACGACGCCGTTTTTGTTCCTTCGTTCCGTCTCCGTTTCGCGGGAGTATTCTACGCCTCCACAAGCTCCAGGACGATCCCGTCGGGATCGCGGAGGTAGACCACGCGCTTTCCCGCGCGCGGACCTGCGGGAATCCGGCAGACGACCCCAAGGAAACGCGCCTGCGCTTTCTTCAGTGCGTCCATCGTCCCGTCGAAGCTGTCCGTCATGAGGCAGAGGTGCGCCGTTCCGGCGTCGCAGGGGCGCGTTTCGAGCCGTTCGCCCTTTCCGCCGCGGTATTCCACGAGTTCGAGGAAGACGGTCGCTCCGGGCGTTCGGAGCGAAACGATTGCAAGCCGCGCCCCCGGCACGCCCGTCAGACGCTCCGCGTATTCGCCCGGGCGCTCGACGACCGGCCCCGCTCCGAACCCGAAGACATCCCTGTAGAACGCGATGGACCGATCCAGATTCTCAACCGTGACGCCGAAGTGCCCGAATTCCGTCATGTCATCCCACTCCCGTTCTTCGTTTTCTCTCGGTTTTCCGCTCGTACATCCGTTCATCCGCTATTCGGACGGCATCGAGAAGATTATCCGCATCTCCGGGGCAAAAGGCCATCCCCCAGTCGAGGACGATCGGCGTCACGACTCCGGGAATCCGGATGGACGCAACCATATCGGCCAGCCGCTCCATCGTCTCCGTCGCCTCGATCCGTCCCGTTTCCGACAGATAGAACAGAAACTCGTCGCCGCCGTACCGGCCGATCATGTCCCCGTCGCGCAGGCGATCGCGAAGGGACGCCGCCGTCTTCCGGAGAACCTCGTCGCCCACGAGGTGCCCGTAGCGGTCGTTGACCCCCTTGAAGTTCCCCATATCGGCGATCGCCACACAGCCGGGACGCTCCGGGGTCATCGGACGCCCCGTCTCCTCCTCCAGCCGGCTCATGATGTACCGGCGGTTCCAGACCCCTGTCAGCTGGTCGGTCATCGCCTCCTGACGCCGCTTCTCGATCAGGTTGTTCAGCGCCTGGAAGGTGCTCATGTGCTCCGCCGTCATTTCGAACAGATCGACTTCCGTTTCGGAGAATCCGCGCGCGTTCACCGCGCACAGGATTCCGAAGACGGAATCGCCGAATTGCAGCGGAATCGCCATCATGTAGACGATCCCCGACGAGTAGCTCTCCCTTCGCGGCGCTCGGACAGCAGCCGCACGCTCCGCAAGTTCGCGGCAATCCGTTATTCCGGCGGCCCCCTCTTCGGCGGAGGCGTGCGATTCCGCAAGTTCGAGCCGCAGGCGGCCATCCTCCTGGGACGCGGAATAGAAACCGACCCACGGGAACCCGAGCTCCCGGGCCAGAACGCCGGTCACCTGGCCGCACAGGGCGTTGTTGTTGCGTTCCCGCGCCATGTTGTGAACGAACTGGTTCAGAAAACGGAACTGTCCCGCACGAATGTCCAGCTCCCGGCGCGCCTCCATCTCCTCCATGTGAAGCGCGATATAGGAGGCTACGATGCCGAGAATTCGCGTCTCGCGCTCTCCGAAGGCGTTGATGGCATGTCCCTCGATGCCGATGACGCCCCACTGGAATTGTTTGTAGATCACCGGAACCACCAGCAGGGAGCGGGCGTCCTTGTTGTGCGGGACATAGTGGGGATCCCTGGAGAGATCTCCGGCGTTATACGCGCGCCCCGTCCGCATGACGTGTCCGATGATTCCCTGCCCGGTCGAGATGAAATCCGCCTGGCGACTCGCCTCGACGTCGCCGAGCGAATCGATGACAACCGTATCGTCTCCGCGACGGGAGGTCCGGAGACCGATGACGAAATTGCGGAATTTCAGGATGGACGCAAGCGATCCGTTGAGGACGAGAGACAGGTCGTTGACGGTCACGCATTCGCCGAAAAACTTGAATATTTCGAGCAGCGTATCCTGATCCGTCGCTATCTGCTCGAGTTCCCCCTTGCGTTCCTTCAGGTCGCGCAGGGATCGGATGCGAAAGAAAAGCGCCGCCAGGACGCACAGGAAAAGGCAGGTGAGGATTCCCAGAAGGGTTCGGCCGTTTCGCAACTCGCGTAGTTCCTCATCAATCCGGGAATCCGTCGTTGACAGGAAAAGAAAGAGCGTCCGGTCGACGAGACGGACGCCGGTCCACGCGACCAGACGATGCGTCATCTTTCCGTCCTCGCGAAGAGGGATCACGTCCGTCCCCGAATCTTCGCCCCTGAAGCGCGGGTGCAACGCGCCGATCTCCGGACGCCGGTTCTCCGTGGTGCGAAGGAGCATTCGACCCGCCGGCGAGGGCTCGCGATCGTACAGCACCATCCCCGCGCCGTCGATGAGCGTCACGCGATCACCCGCTCCGGCGCGGAGCGGTGCGACGCAATCGCCGGCAATGTGCTCGAGATCCGCTGCGACGGCGAGAACTCCGGCGATCGTTCCGTCGAGAACCAGCGGATCGAGAATCGTGACGTATCGCCGAACGGACGTCGGATCGATCTGTCCGGTGACCGGGAAGACCTGTCCCGGAGAATGCCGCGTCGTCAGGAGTCCTCTCGCGTCGGTCTCCGCCGTTTTCCGGGCGCCGGGCGCTCCCGGGAGGGGTGCGAACGCCTCCGCCGCGCCGCCCTTCGCGTCGAGAAAGAGGCATCCGGCGATATCCGGATTGGAACGGACGGTCGCGAGAAGCAGGTCGTCGAGGGACCCCGGGGGCGTTCCCGCCGCAACGCGATCCCGGATGACGTTTTCGACCAGATGCCGCTGGGCGGAAAGAATCGTCCGGAAGCGGCCCTCGAACCCTTCCCGAACCGCTGAAGCATGCCGCGCCAGGGACTCTTTCACACGCACGCGCTGCTTTTCCGTCGATTTCCGGTCGAGGAAAAAGAGGACGACCACAACGAGCAACAGCGTAGCAATCGCTCCGACGATCGCAATCGTCGCAGGCGCGCGCGTCGAAAAGCGTTTGAAGACGTTCTGAGGGGATTTCACCCGGGCAGCTCTCCTCGACTCCATCTATGGACTCATAGATTATAATCCCCATTGCCCGAAAATATGTGATAACATTATGTCAACATTTTTTCGGGAGGGACGATCCGTGAACACGTGTGACAAACTCGCCGTACTCTCCGACGCCGCGAAGTACGACGCATCCTGTTCCTCCTCCGGCAGCAAGCGACAAAACACGTCGGGGAC
>CAZVUT010000268.1:0-3519 GCA_964630155.1 uncultured Synergistaceae bacterium | reverse complement strand
CGGACGGCGACGCCGTATTCCATTTTTCCGATGGGGCGTCCGACGAACTCGATGTCCGGGTTGAACCCGGCGTAGTACATGGCGATCGGGTCGTCGAAGAGCGCCGCGTCGAGGCGTCCGTTCTCGAGGTCGGAATAGGCGTTGATCTCGTCCTCGTAGGTTCGGATGTCCGTCACTCCAGCCTCTTCGAGCGTGAAGTAGGCGAGCGACTGCTTGAGCGTGCCGACGACATGCCCGCGGCAATCCTCGGGCGTCTCGATGCCCCTGGTCCCCTTGCGCACGGCCAGCTGCATGAAGGTCCGGTAGTAGGGGATCGAGAAGTTCACGGCCTCCGAATGCTCGGGCGTGATCTCGAGCCCGTCGATCGCGACGTCGTAGAGGCCGCGGTTCAGGCCCGGGATGAGGTTGTCCCATCCGTTCTGGACGAAGACGGCCCTGCGGCCGAGCTGCGCGGCGACGGCCCCGATGATTTCGACCTCGTAGCCGATCAGGCGGTTCTGGTCCTTCGGATCCCAGAACATGTAGGGCGCGCCGCCCTCGGTATCGCCTCCCCAGCGCAGGATCGCCGCGTCGGGCGCGACGCGCTCCACGCCGGCCATGTCGTCCTCCGGCCCGGCCGAAGCGACGGCCGCATCGGAAGAAATCGCCGCCGTTCCGCCGCCCGTCATCCCCTGCGCGAACGCCGTCGCGGGGCCGGCCAGCGCGAAAAGACAGAACAGAAACGCCGTCGCGATGCGACGAAGGATTCCGTCACACATCAGAGGTACTCCTCGGAGAAGTGCCGCAGGAACGCGCGCGTGCGCTCGCTCTTCGGCGTTGTGAACAGGACATCGCCGTCATCTTTCTCAACGATCTCCCCTCCGTCCATGAAGATGATGTAGTCCGACGCGTTCCGCGCGAACCGCATCTGGTGCGTGACGATGATCTGGGTCATCCCCTCGGCGTCAAGGTCCTTCATAACCTGGAGCACTTCGCCCGCGAGTTCCGGGTCGAGCGCGGACGTCGGCTCGTCGTAGAGCATGACCTTCGGGTTCATCGCGAGCGCCCGCGCGATAGCGGCGCGCTGCGTCTGCCCGCCCGAGAGCGTCGCTGGGTAGCGGTCCGCGAAGTCGAGCAGGCCGACCTTGGCCAGAAGGCGCATGGCGTTGCGTTCGGCCTCGCGGCGGGATTCGCCCTTGACGACTATCGGCGCGAGGGTCACGTTGTCGAGCACCGTCCTGTGGGGAAAGAGGTTGAACGCCTGGAAGACCATTCCGACCTCCCTGCGGATCTCGTGGCACGCGTCGAGAAACGCGCCGTCGAGGCGCGCGTCGCCCGGCGCCCGGCGGACCGTGACGCCCGCGATCGTGATCGTTCCGGAGGTGATGTACTCCAGGCAGTTGAGGCACCGCAAAAACGTGGATTTTCCGCAACCCGACGGGCCTATGATCGAGACGAGGTCTCCTTCGCGGATATCGATGGAGATGTTGTTGAGGACTTCCCCGTTTTCGTAACTCTTGCAGAGGTCCGTGACGCGGATAAGGGGATCTCCTGTCATCAGTCGACCGTCCCTTCCGAAAAAAGATGCCTCCCGAGGGGGGAGACGCAAGCGCCGGCCTTCCGCCCCACGGGCGTGAGATTCCGTGTTCTGCAAGGAAAGAATGCCACAAACGCGAGAAAATGCAAGAAAAACCGGCGCGTCGCGGGCGGGATTCGCTATCGGAAAGAGAAAGATGTCCCGGAGTCATAGGAAAAAACCTGAAAAAGAGACGCAAACTATTGATTAAGACTGACTAATAATACGGGGATATAACGTCCGGCCGCGGAAACGGAGAATGACACCGTCGCTCGGCGCATAGCCGGCAAGGGGCGAATTGCGATAAACAAACGACGGCGAAAGCGGTAGACTGTACCGAAATAGTATCTGGTCCCTCCTGAAAGGCCGGTGATACGGGAAATGGAGTTTTTGAACAGTCTCTTTTCGGGCGCCGATGTCGTATTCACGACCGCACTCATCCGTCTCACGCTGAGTTTTCTTGCGGGCGGGCTGATCGGACTCGAACGGGAACACAGCCGCCAGCCGGCCGGACTCCGCACGCACATGCTCGTCTGCGTCGGCGCGACACTGGTCATGCTCGTCTCGGAATTCGGCTTTACGGACATTCTTACGAATGGACACATGTCCCTCGATCCGTCACGTATCGCCGCGCAGGTCGTTTCGGGGATCGGCTTTCTGGGCGCGTGTGCGGTCCTCAAGATAGGAAGCAGCGTAAAGGGACTCACGACGGCGGCCTCGATCTGGGTCACGTCGGCCGTCGGACTGGCGATCGGCTCGGGCCTGGTTGTCCCCGCGGCGATAACGCTCGTCTTCATGCTCGTCGCCCTCATCCTCTTCGAGCGATTCGAGCGCCGCTTCTTCCCGTCCGAGCAGATCAAGACCATCAGTCTCTACTTCGGCGGGGAATCGATCGACACGCAGGAGATCCGGGGGATCACCACGCGATACGGCATCAGGGTCCAGACGATCAACGTCATCCAGGAGATCATCAGGAATCGGGTGCAGGTCGACCTTCTCGTCACGTTCCCGTCGACGATCGACATTCCGAAGTTCTACGAGGATCTGCGGCTGCTCTCCAACATCTATAAAATAAAGATGGACGAGAAGTTCTGAGGCGAATCGTTCACGAAAGGGAGGGGGGCGGATGACGCAAAGCCCTGAAGAAAAACTCGCCCAGATCCGCAAGGCGCTCGCGAAGCAGGCCTTCGCGGGAAAGACCGTCGCGCAGGTGCGCGAACAGGAGCGCTTTCTCTCGCCCGTCGGCTTCAACGCGCCCGGCGTGACGGTCCGGTCGTTCGTCGCCGAAGGCATGCGCGCGGAAATCGTCCGCCCCGCGACAGGGGAGAAGGACGGGCTCATCCTGTACGTCCACGGCGGCGGGTTCTTCGCGGGCTCGACGGACACGCACCGCGGGCTCGTCTCGCATATCGTCCGGGCGAGCGGCGTTCCCGCGCTGAGCTTCAACTACTCACTCGCTCCGGAGCATCCCTACCCCGCGGCGCTCAACGACACGCTCGCCGTGTGGCGCAGGCTCCGCGCTGACGGGTACGGACGCCGAAACGTCGTCTTCGGCGGCGACTCAGCCGGAGGGGGACTCGCGCTCATGGCGCTTCTCTCGCTGCGCGACGCGGGCGAGGAGCTGCCTGCGGGCGCGTTTCTGCTCTCGCCGTTCGTCGACTACACGCGTATGAATGAAGAAAGCTACCGGACGAAGGCGGGCGTCGACACGTTCGTGAGCCTCGAAGGCAACCGGATGTGCGTCGATGCGTTTTTCGGGCCCCGCCTTCCCGAGGGCTTCGTCTCGCCCGTCGACCGGGACCTTTCAGGACTGCCGCCGCTTCTCGTCCAGGTCGGGGAAAACGAGGTGCTGCTCGACGAAATCCGCCTGCTCGCGAAACGCGCGAAGGCGCGGGGCGTTCCTGTGACATTCGAGGAATGGGACGGCATGTGGCACGTCTTCCAGATGCTCGCCCATATCGTCG
>CAZVUT010000267.1:0-3529 GCA_964630155.1 uncultured Synergistaceae bacterium | reverse complement strand
CCGGAAGTTCCCGCAAAAAACGCGGGAGTTTCCGGCTTTACCGTTCCCTGTTGAAGTCGTCTTCGAGTCGGACGATGTCATCCTCCCCAAGGTACTCGCCGTTCTGGATCTCGACGATCTCGAGCGGGATGTGACCGGGATTCTCCAGTCTGTGGACGGAGCTCTTCGGGACGAAGACGCTTTCCCCTTCGTGGAAGAGCTGTTCTCCGCCGTTGACCGAGACCTTCGCGGTCCCGCTGACTACAACCCAGTGCTCGGAGCGGTGGAAGTGATACTGGAGGCTCAGCCGCATCCCCGGGTTGATCGTGATGTGCTTGATCTTGAATCTGTCGCCCTGGAAGAGGACGCGGTAGGTCCCCCACGGACGCGTGCTTTCCGGCGCTTCGACGAGTTCGCGGCGGTGAAGCGACTTGAGCGCGTGGATCATGCCGCGCATGTTGGCGCAGCTTCCCCGGTTCGCCACCATGAGGGCGTCCTGCGTGTCGACGACGATCATATCCCGGAGCCCCATTCCGACGACGAGGCGTCTGTCGCCGTGGACGAGCGAGTTCGCCGAGTCGAAGAGCTGGACGTCGCCGGATGTCGTGTTCCCCGAGACATCTTTCGGCGAGACGTCGTAGATCGTATCCCAGCAGCCGACGTCGGACCATCCGGCCGACATGGGCACGCACCGGATGCAGCCGGCTTTTTCCATGATGCCGTAGTCGAGCGGCGTCGGAGAAAGCGACGGAAACGCCTCTTTCAGCGCAGCGCTCCCCGATCGCGTCAATGCCCCGAGGTCAGGAAGGTATTCGTCCATTGCGGCGAGTATGGATCCTATGGTGAAGCAGAAAATTCCGGCGTTCCAGAAGAAGTCGCCCGAGTCGATGTAGCTCTGCGCGGCCGCCGCGTCCGGTTTTTCGACGAACCGGAGCACCTCGCGCCAGGGGCGCGCGTCGCCCGCGAGCGTTTCGATATAGCCGTAGCCGGTTTCGGCCCATTCGGGAACGATGCCGAACGTGACGAGCGCTCCGTCGGACGCGGCCTCCGCAGCCGTATTCACGGCTTGGGAAAAGGCTTCCCTGTCGGCGATGTAATGGTCGCTGGGGCAGACGAGGAGCAGATCTTCGGGGGCGGCGCCTTCGTCGAGCAGCCGCGCCGCGCCGAGCGCAACCGCAGGAGCCGTGCTGCGGCCCACGGGCTCGCCGATGACGGGGTCCTTCGCGATGCCCACGATATCCCTGAGCTGATGCGTGATGAGGCTGCGCCATCGCTCCGAGCCCACCACGCGGATCCGCGACGGCGGCAGCACGGCGCAGAGCCGGTCCGCCGTCTGCTGCAGGAGCGTCCGCGTCCCCGATATGGGAAGGAACTGCTTGGGAAGCTCTTCGCGAGAGAGCGGCCAGAGCCGCGTTCCGCTTCCGCCCGCAAGAATGAGCGCGTGAATTGTCCGGCGAGCTGCATCGGCCATGTCCGGATCTTCCTCCCGTTCGTTCGGGAATGTGACGACACCCCCGTTGCTCTTCGGACTCCATTCTAGCACGCGTCGTCGGGTATAATTGGACTGCTGTTCCCTTCGAACCAACATACGGAATCGGGAGGTTTCGGAATGAGGCCTGTTGTAATCGTCTACGTGACCGCAGGGAACGGTCACCGCACGGCGGCCCGTGCTGTCCGGCAGGAACTCGACCGCCGGGGAGCGCCCAATGTCATTATGGATCTCCTGGATTTCTCCAGCGATCTGTTCAAATGGTCCTACAGCGACGTGTACGCCTTCGTGAGCGAGCATTCGCACCTCGTGTGCCGGATGATGTACGACCTGAAGGATCAGAGCCGCGAGGAGAGCGTCATGCTTCGCTTTCTCGAAAGCATCACGATGAACCAGGTCACGAAATTCATGCGCATCATCGCGGAGAACGAACCGGAGGTCATCCTCTGCACGCACTTCTTCCCCCTGAGCGTCATTTCCCGCATGAAGGAACAAGGACTCTACAACGGACGGCTCTATGCGGCCATCACGGACTACGGCCTGCACCGGACGTGGCTCAACGAACACGTCGACCGCTACTTCATCGCGAGCGAATGGATCCGCAAGGGCTTGCTCGAGGCGGGAACGCCGCCCGGAAGCGTCACGATGTCCGGCATTCCGGTCATGCGCGCCTATGCGGAGTGCACGGGAGAACCTCCGCCTCCGTCGAAGGACGGGCGATTCCGGATTCTCTTCGTGACGAGCAGCATCCCGGGCTCGCTCGCGCTCGACATCGTCCGCGCGATCGCCGGGACGGGAGTCGGGACGGATCTCACGATCGTGATGGGGCGGAACCGGGATCTCGCCGATGATCTGGAAAAGATCGCGCTGCCCGCCGGAGTTCGGCTCGTGACGCACGGATTCGTGGACAACCTCGACGCGTTCATGCGGCGATCCGACCTGATGATCACGAAGCCGGGCGGCCTGACCGTCAGCGAGGCGCTGTGTACGGGGATTCCGATGGTTCTCGTGAACCCCATCCCGAAACAGGAGATCAACAACTCGGTGTATCTCCAGGAAAACGGCGCGGGGATCCTCGCCCGGTCGGCCGAAGAGGTCGGCTCGATCGTCTCGCGGCTCTCCGGCGACCGGGACGCGCTCGCGGAGATGCGCCGCCGGGCGCTCGGATTGGCCTATCCGAAAGCGGCGGAAGCGCTTGTCGATACGATCCTCGGAGAGATGGGCCGGACCGAAAGGAGCTGACGCGGACGATGGAACGGATACTGAGCGCGGGAATCCGGGATCGTGCGTTCGACCTGAAACGACTGTTCGACGTCTCGCCCGACATGTTCGTGATTCGGAACGGACGGGGCGACTGGCTGTTCGCCAACAGGACGGCGCAGCTTCTCTACGGGATCGACGAGACGCAGTACGCCGGGGCGGATTTTCGGAAACTGGCCGAAACCTGTCCGTCGTATCGCGATCTCTTTCTCCGGGCGCAGGAAGCCGACGAGGAGGCGTGGGAGAAGCGCGAACCCACAAGGGCGGCGGTCCCGATAACGGACCGGACCGGAACGATCCGGTCCTTCGACGTCATCCGGGTCCCCTTTTTCGGGGAGAAAGGGGAGCGCGACCTCCTGGTCGTCATGGGGCGCGACGTGACGCAATATACGCAGACCGTCGCGCGGTTGCGGCGCAGCGAGGAAATGCTGAACGAGGCGCAGCGTCTCGTCGATATGGCGTCCTGGGAGTGGGACCTCGTCTCCGGAACGATGATCTGGTCGGATCACGCCTTCCGGATGCTTGGGTACGCGCCGGGAGATGTCGTCCCGGACCGGGATCTTTTCTATCGGCACGTCTGCCCCGACGACCACGAACGAATCCGGCGGATTGCGGAAGAGATCTTTTCCGGAAAACGCGATTCGGCCCGGTATGAATACCGGATACGGACCGCCGGCGGCGGGGAACGCACGGTGCTTGCGAATGCCGGCGCCGTCCGGAACGACGCCGGGAACGTCCTGCGGATTGTCGGCACGACGCGCGATATCACGGAGACCAGACGTTCGGAGAAGGAATTGCAGC
>CAZVUT010000266.1:0-3558 GCA_964630155.1 uncultured Synergistaceae bacterium | reverse complement strand
CTACCTGACGGCCTACGCCTTCCGCTCGACGGGGAATGCGCTGTTCTGGGCGAACATCCTGACGACGCCCTTCTTCGCGGCCGTTGTCGTCGCATGGCGGATGCGGCGGCGTCCGGTCGAGCCGCTTCGGAATGCAGCTCGCGAACTCCGCGATTCCGGACTCGAGATCGCGATCGTCGTCGCAAGCGCGCTGCTGATCGGTGCTCTCGATGTTCTCACGTTTTTCTCAAGAGACGGGAACCTCGCGCTTGGAATGTCGGCGTTCGGCGATCTCGTCACGCACGTTTCGATGATCCGTTCCTTCTCGCTCGGAAGCAACTTTCCGACCGAATACGTCTTCTTCGCGGACGGAACGGTCCGCTACCACTTTATGTTCCAGTTCCTGGCGGGCAATCTCGAATTCCTCGGCCTTCCTCTGCCGATCGCCTTCAATATCGAGAGCGTCCTGTCGTTCGTCTCGATGGTCATGCTGCTTTTCGCCCTGACCGTGGCGTTCTGCGGCAGCCGACTCGCGGCGGCGATCGCATGCGTTCTCGCGTTTTTCCGGAGTTCCTTTGCGTTCTTTACGTTCGCACAAGGTGCGGTTTCGTTTACGGACCTCCTGCACCGGATCGCGACGGTGAACCGGTATATCGGCGCGACGCCGCGCGAGGACTGGGGAATATGGAACATGAACGTCTATGTCAATCAGCGACATCTTCCGTTCGCCATGTCGTTGCTGCTGCTTGTGCTGATCCTGTTGTTGCCCCTGTTTGCCGCGATGATGGACCGTTTCCGGGACAGGAACTTCCGTCTCCGTATGAAGAAACTTCTGTTGTCGCGGGATGCGTGGATGCCGGAGTCTCCGTTGCGCGCGGCGACAATCGGCGTGTTGCTCGGCCTGTCGGCGTTCTGGAACGGCGCGGTCTTCATCGCCGCCATGCTTGTACTGTTCGTCTTTGCGCTGGTCTCATCGCACCGACTCGAATACCTGATCGTAGCGGTCATCGGGATCGCGCTCGCGCAAGCGCAGGCTGCGTTCTTCATCGGCAGTCCGGGCGGCGTTTCGCCGACGCTCTATCTTGGCTTCCTCACGCCAGTCAAAACGCTCTGGGGGCTCGTGCTCTACAATCTGGAGCTTTTCGGTATTCTGCCGCTGATGGTGTTCGCATCGCTCGCACTTCCGCTTCGCGGCATATCCTGCTTTTTGTACGCAGCCGGGGCGCCGTTTCTTTTCGCGAACGCGGTATCGCTGACTCCGGACATCAACGTCAATCATAAATACGTCATGATGGCGGTCATTCTTGCGAATATTCCGGTCGCTTTCCTGCTCGCGGAGATGTTCCGGCGGCGAACGACGAGGATTCTGGCGGGGATTCTGTTTTTCCTTCTGACCTGTACGGGTGTCGTCGATCTGATCACGCTTGTGAATATCAACACTCCGAAGAGCGTCGTCATTGTCGAGGAACGTCATCCCGTCAAGCTGTGGATCGAGAAGAACATCCCCGCGAACGATCTGGTTCTGACGAAAAACTTCTACATCCACCCCGTTCTCGCCGCAGGGCGGAAGATCTTCAACGGATGGCAGTATTACTCCTGGTCGGCCGGGTATGACACGGCCGCGCGGGACCGCATCGCGAAGGAGATTTACGAGGGGACGGACGCGGAGCGCGTGAAGGCGCTGCTTCGGGAAAACCGCATCCGCTACGTGCTTGCGGACAACGAGACGCGGCGGGAGTACAGGATCAACGAACCGCTTCTGGCGCGGATCATGACGACGGCGTTCACGCACCGGCCGTCCGGAACCGTCATCTACAAGGTTCGGAGATAGAATTCGGGGAAGAGGACGCCCGCCTGCGGACACAACGTCCGTACGTGCGGGGCTTTTTTTTGCGGCGGCGTCCCGGGACGGACGCCTCGATACGTCCGCGCCTTACTGCAGGAAGTAGTTTCTGTGGCCGATGCGGATGACGGGCACAATCACGGTGTCGCCCCGCACCTCGTAGAGGATGCGGTAATCCCCCACGCGAAGACTGTAGAAGTCCGGCTCGGCGAGCCGGGTGGATTCCCTGGAAAGCGGATTTTCGGCGATTGCGTCCAGCGCGTTCCTGATGTTGTCGTAGTCCTGTGCTTCCAGCAGCCGGAGCGTGGCTGACGCCTTGGGAAGCAGGCTAACTTCGTATGCCATGTTTTGCGTCGAGCTCGGCCCGGAGTTGTTTCCAGGTGATTTTTTCCCCATTGTCGGCATGCGCTTCCCGGATCAACCGGATATCCAGTTCATCCTCGATGCGCTGCATGTATTCCGCATCGGCCACCGGGACGATGGCGAAGGAGGGCTTGCCCTTTCGGCGTATAATGACGCGTTCTCCCTGCCCGGCCCGCTCGACAGCCTCCGTAAGGCTGATATTGCGGAGATCTTTCAGCATACTGTCACCGCCTTTCATACGTACCTTTCCTATTTTACACTATTCGCTGCATATGTGCGCCGAAACCGGAATTTTTCCCCGTGTTTCGGGAAAATGACAGGTTCTGCAGTGAGGCGCCGGCAACACCGCTCTTGACAGGGAGCTGCGCATCGCCTAGTCTGTTTCGCATCCGTCGGTCTTGTGCAACGACGGCCAATTTTTTGTGTTGTGATTCCGAAGGAGGGACACTGCATGAAGGTTTTCGATCTGCATACGACCATGTGGCACGAGACGCAACCCGGCGCCAAGGGGTGCTTCCTGCACAGCGCGAAGATGACCGTGGGAACCTGGGAGTTCGATGCGAACGTTTCCCTGCCGATGCATTCGCATCCGCACGAACAGATCCTGATGGTGACGAAGGGGAGCATCGAATTGACGCTGGGCGACGAGAAACGCGTCCTCGAAGCCGGGAATATGGTCATCGTTCCTCCCGATGTGCTCCACGGAGTGACGACAATCACCAGGGCGGCTGTAACGGACGTCTTCAGTCCGGTCCGGGAGGATTTCAAGAAGCGTTTCGGCGAATAGATTGCGTCCCGAATGACCACGATCCTCTCGCTCTTTGTCCCGCTCTTCGTGCTGATGGACTTCATCGGCACGATGCCCGTCTTCATTTCGCTGACGCGCGCCATGCCGGTGCGCGTCAGGCGTCGTACGGCCGTCGAAGCGTCCGCCGTCGCCGGAATAATCGTTTTCGGTTTCGCCGTCATCGGGCACTCCCTGCTGGAGTACTTCTCGCTTTCGATCGAGGCGGTGCGCGTTGGCGGCGGATTGCTGCTGCTGTATATCGCGTTCGGGATGATCCTCTCGAGCCCATACGACCCGGGGAAGAATCCGGAAGGCGGCTCGGCGGGGATCGTGGTGTCCCCCCTTGCGATTCCGCTTCTGGCGGGCCCCGGGAGCATGACCTTCGCCATGATCGCGTGGATCGACCTGCCCGGCTGGGAGAAGCTCTATCTTGTCGCGGCGCTGGTTCTGGCCGTCATCGCCGGAGCGGCGCTCCTGCTCGCATCCTCCGTGATCAACCGGCTGTTGGGGTACGAGTTCACGCGCGGTCTTGAAAAGATCACGGCCGTGATCGTCTCCTTCATCGCGCTCGAGATGATCATGAGCG
>CAZVUT010000265.1:0-3564 GCA_964630155.1 uncultured Synergistaceae bacterium | reverse complement strand
GGCTGCCCATCCGGTCGGTCCGGATGCACGACCTGCGACGCGGCATGAAGCGCCAGGCGCTCGAAGTCGCGCTCGACGGCGTCACGCTGCTGACCGTCCATCTGCCGCTCGGGCGAAAGGCGCGGGGCGTTCAGTTCCGCGAACTGGCCGACGTGGTCGCGAACATCCGGGGCCCGCTGGTCGTGGCCGGAGACATGAACACGCGCAACGACAAATCCGACCTGAAGGAGTTTCTGCGGGAGACGGGGCTCCGGAGCGCGAATCTCCTGGACCTGCCGACATACCCGGCGGACTGGCCGCGACGACAGCTCGACTATGTGCTTCATTCGCCGGAACTTCATTCGCTGGGGCTCCATCGGCCTTATGTGCCCTACTCGGATCATCTGCCCCTGGCATGGGATTTCGCGTTGCCGGGAGAAAGCTTTCGACAGGGAGGAAACGAGACGACATGAACGACCTTGACATCATCGGTTTCTTTCAGGGACACGCGTGGGGCATTCTGACCTTCACGCTGCACGAGGCGGCGTCCTGGATCATCCGCATCGCGGCGCTCTGCGTCGTCCCGTTGCGGCACGAGCCCTCGACCGCGACGGTGTGGCTGCTCGTGATCTTCTTCTGGCCGATCCCCGGCGCAATCATCTACCTGCTGATGGGATCCCGGATGCTTCCCGCGAAGAAGCTCGAACGACGCCATACGATGCTCGCGCACCTGAAGGGCATCCGCGACCGCATCACGCGCGAAACGCCCGGGGCCGTCCATCCGGAGGTGTCGGATACGCTGGAGCCGACCGTGCGTCTGGCGGAGGGGCTGGGGCACATGACCATCGTCGGCGGCAACGACTGTACGCCCATCACGGACGCGATCGTCATGCTGGACATGCTCGCCGCCGATATCGAGGAGGCCGTCTCGGAGGTGAACCTGCTCTACTACATCTTCGTGAAGGACGAAAAGACCTGGTGCGTGGTCGACGCGCTCAAGCGCGCCGCGGCGCGCGGCGTGATCTGCCGGCTGCTCGTCGACAGCGTCGGCTCTTCGGCGTTCATCAAAAAACACGCGCGTGAGTTCCGGGACGCGGGCATCCGGCTCGAAGAAGCGCTTCCCGTACAGCTCTTCCGGCGCAAGGCGGCGCGGTTCGACCTGCGCAACCACCGAAAGCTCGCGGTCATCGACCGGAAGACCGCCTATACGGGATCGCACAACATCACGGACCCCCGGTACGGACACCGGAACCTCGTGTGGCACGACATTTCGCTGCGCCTTCGCGGCCCGATCGTCCGCCAGCTCGAAAGCGTCTTCCTGGAGGACTGGTACTCCGAAACCGGCGAGATGATGGACGCGGAGCACCTCTTCGGCGAGCTGGAGCTTCCGGGCGGCAGCGTCATGCAGACCGTCCCTTCCGGCCCCTCCTACGTGACGGAGAACTACCAGCGGCTCATCGTGGCGTCCGTCATGGGCGCGCGGGAACAGGTCACGATCACGACCCCGTACCTCATTCCGGACGCCGGACTGTTGCAGGCGCTCGAAGTCGCCTGCCTCCGAGGCGTCCGGGTGCGCCTGATCGTCCCCGAGAAGTCGGACCAGTTCGTCGTCGGCCACGCCGCCCGCGCCTATTTCGAGGATCTGCTGCGGATCGGCGTGGAGCTCTATCTCTACCAGGACGGCCTGCTTCACGCAAAAACGATGAGCGTCGACGGGGAGCTCACGTTCCTCGGGTCGAGCAACTTCGACATCCGCTCCTTCGCGCTGAACTTCGAGATCAACCTGATCCTCTACGGGCGGCAGGAAAACGCCTTGCTGCTTCAGGCGCAGGACGACTACCGCTCGCGCTCCCGACGGCTCGTCCTCGAGGAATGGCTGAACCGGCCGCGCTGGATGCCGCCGGTCGAAAGCGTCACGAAGCTCTTCAGTCCCCTGTTGTAGCGAGAACCCGCATTCCCTCGGAAAGCGACGCGTCCGGAGCGACGATGACCTCGTCGCCTTCGGACAGCCGTGCGTTCCCGACCGGCAGGATTTCCGCATCCTCGTCGTCGCTCATTCCGACGGATACGTCGACGGACTCCGCCCGCCCTGAACGGATGACGAACAGGCGCCGGCCGCCGTTGCGCCCCCGGAAGATCGCCGATCTCGGGACGAGCAGCGCCCCGTCCTTTTCGGCCGTGACGATGCGGACGCGGACGCGGTACTCGAGCCCGAGCGTCCGTCCGAGATCGCGCGACAGCCGTTCGAGCTCCCCGGCTTCGAAATCCGCCAGGACATTCACGCGCTGCTGTTCGACGCCGAGCGACGAGAGCTTCGTAAAACCCTGCGGCTCCACGCGGCGGACGCGAGCCTTCAGCACGCCGCCCACGGTCTCGCCGAAGACTTCGACCGCCTGCCCCTCCCGGACCCGAACGGCCTCCTCCGTCAGCACCTCAGCGGTCACCCGAAGCCCGCTCATGTCGCCCAGGTCCATGACGGGCTCTCCGGCCTGCATCACCCGGACGTTCCACACGTGACGCTTCAGCACGACGCCGTCGACCGGACTCTCGACGATCGTCCGCCCGAGGATGCGCTTCAGGAAGATCGGAAGCAGGCGGCTCGTCGACGAGAGCGCAATCGAGGACTGGAGCTGCGCGGCATTGCCTTCAAGCTCCATCTCGGCCTCCAGGTGATCCGCCTTCGTTTCGCGGAGCACCTGCGCGCTCACGCCGTCCCTTCCGTAGACCTTTTCGCGCGCCTCCGCAAGCCACTTGAGGTAGTCGCGCCGGGCGACGCTCGCCTTCACCTGCGCGCGCGCGGCCGCCACGTTCTCCGCCATCGCCCGGACAATCGACTGCGATTCGGTGTAGGCGTCCCGCAGATCGTCGTCCTCGAGCCGGGCGATCGCCTGTCCGCGCCGGACGGGACTCCCCTCCGGCAGATCCGCGGGAAAGATACGCCCCTGCTGCGGCATCGTCACATGGAATATGTGGGGCAGCGTCGTGCGCGCCCGTTCTTCGACGATCTCCCGTATCGGACCGGTCCGCACGCGCGCGGCGCGGACCGGAAGAGGCTCCGTCGCCCTGCTGTAGGCGAGCCATCCTCCCGCGCCGAACAGCAGGAGAAGGGCCAGGCTCCAGGGGGATACGCGTCGTCGTTCCATATCCATCGCTCCCTTCGGGAATCCTATTCCCGGGCGTTCAGTGCGTCGCGCCAGTCCAGCCGGCGGATGACGCGACGCGTCACCCCGTGGCACGCGAAGACGAAGAGGAGCGCGGCCAGCAGCGTGAACAGCGCGCTCTCCGGCCTCACGACGGCTGTAAACGCAAACGCGTCCGTCTGGACCAGCGTCATGAAAAAGCGCAGTGCGGCCAGACCGAGCGGCAGGCCGAGAACCGTTCCGGCGACGTTGAGGAGCAGCGTCTCGCGCAGAAACAGCGATCCGATCTCCGCATCGCCGCAACCCATCACGCGGAGCGTGGCGATCTCACGCCGCCTCTCCTCCAGCGAGATCAGCGTTCCGTTCAGGATCGACCCGAAAAAGATCACACCCGCGAAGAGAATCATGACCACAGCCGTCCCCATGAGCGCGCCGTCTATCTGTC
>CAZVUT010000264.1:0-3589 GCA_964630155.1 uncultured Synergistaceae bacterium | reverse complement strand
ACGGCCTAGACCGTCAACTCATCGCGGAGCGGAATAACAAGGGAAACGATGGAGCCTTTCCCCGGGGTGCTGACGATCGAGAGTTTGCCTCCAGCTATCCGGGCGCGTTCTTCCATGGTCCGCAGCCCGTAGGATTCTTTGACTTCCGCTTCCCGTCTCGCTTTCTCCACATCGAATCCAAGGCCGTCATCGGAAATCCTGGCCCGGAGAGCCTCCACCCCCACCGAAAGGACAAGGCGGATCTCCCGGGCCTTTCCATTCTTGACGGCATTCATGACCGCCTGATGCAGAATCCGGAAAACATTCACCCGCAGGAGCTCCGAAAGCGCGTTTTCCTTTCCCTCGACGGAAAACCGCAAAAGAGTTCCGTTCATCTGTTCAACCTGTGACGCCAGACGGGTCAGCGCGCCGTTGAATCCGTCGCGAAGCCCCGAAGGGTTCAACCGGAAGAGGAAGGAACGGACATCTCCTTCCGTTTCGCGAAGCTCTTCCTTGAGTTGATCCAGTTCCTTGCAGAGGTTGGGGTTTTTCGCGAGGTCCGCATGCTCGCGCGCGAGATCCGTCACGAGACATGAGGCGGCGATGCGTTGGGCGAGCCCATCATGCAGATCCCGGGCAAGGGAAAGACTTTCCTGTTCCGCGATGCGCAGGGCGGCGGTCATCATCGCCTGTCCCGAGATATCCCCCATGAACTGTTCGATGCTGGAACTCATCAGGTTCAATGCAAGCCGGAAGCGGTTCGCCATTTCCTCGCTCATGGCGATGAGCTTCTCAATTCGTCTCTCATCGCGCGCAAGATCGTCGCGGAGGCGGGAGAGCATCCGCTCGCGCTCTTCAAACGTTCCGCGGACCTTCATGAGATGCGCGGCTTTCTCGTACGCTTCCTTTTCCAGCGCCTCGTTCCCGGTTCGCGTCGCGTCGAGAAGCATCTGCCGCGACCTCCGGTATTCGTGTTCGGCGCGATCCACGGCCAGGATCACATCCTGAAGCTCCTGCTGTATCTCCTCGTGTCGCGAGCGGACTTCAAAGAGGCGAGTCATCTCCTCTTCACGCAACTGGCCGACGCTGTCTATGCTCGACTGGAGGGAGGAACTCACCTCCTGCTGTATTCGAAGGATCTTCTCCGTCACATCATCCATGACCATATCGCTCTCCGCTCTCAACGTTCCGCAATTTTCCGGCGCTTCCTCTGCTCTTTTTCCTCATACATCCGTTCGTCCGCAATCCGAAGGGCTTCCTGGACGGTCGCAGCTTCGTCGGGCATGACTGCAATTCCAAAATCAGCCTGCAGGGAAAGCCCGGCCATTTCCAGCGGATGAATTTTTTCGAGGGAGCGGCGCATGCGTTCGACGAAACCGGCCGCTTCCCCCGCTCCCGCACCCGGGAGAATGACGAGAAACTCGTCGCCGCCGTAACGCCCGACAATGTCCGATGTTCGGGCCGTGGCTCGCAGACATTCGGAAAAACGTCGAATGGCCGTGTCTCCGACGAGGTGTCCCATTCGGTCGTTGACGCTCTTCAAATCCGCCATATCGATCATGACAACGGCGAAATGTCCGCCCCGCTCCACGAAATCCTGTTGCCGTTCCAGGACGCCGAAAAGATACCGGCGGTTCCACAGGCGGGTCAGCTCATCCTCGAGAGCCATGCGCTCATTCCCCCGGATCAGCTCATGCAGGGCCATGAGAACGCCGAGATGCCCCGACAGAATGGTGAAAAAGTCGACATCACCCGTCGAAAAACGCCGGGACGATTCGACCGACAGGACGCCGAAGCACCTGTCGTTGAATCGTATCGGCGCGTCCAGTTGCGATACGGCATGAAACCGGGAGTCCGCTCGTGCGTACATCGGATTCGATTCGACGTCATCGGAAACGGCGACCTTGGCGCCCACCCCCCGAAGCGAGACCAGCCCCCCGCCCGCAGCGTGAAGCCGGTTCGTGAGTTTTCGGAGGCTCTCGTCATTATGGAGATTGGACGCCACGGCCGCAAGTCCGGAATCCTCGAAGAGAAAGGCCGTAATCTCCTCGTATCCGAACGTTTTCGCAAGAAGAACCGTGAGCGATTTCAGGAGCGATCTCTCGTCGTCTCGTTCCATGGAGATGCTCTGCATGATCTCGTGAAGCGCCTTGAGCCGGGACACTTCTTCGTTGAGATCGTGAAGGACATCCTTGCTCTCGAGCTCCAGCGCCAGATGCGCCACGATGATCGAAAGAAGCTCTTCGTCCTGGGAGGAAATTCCGTTTTCCCGCTCGCTATCCACTGCCAGAACTCCCCATGTCGTCGTCTGCGACCGGATCGGAAGGATCAGCTCGGAACGAACGGCGGGATCGTGGCAGACAAAATACGGATCCCGGGAGACATCCGCAAGACGATAGGGAACTCCCGTCGCGATGACACGCCCGGTCGTTCCCTTTCCGTCCCTGATGATCGATCGAAGCGTCTCCTCGGGCAGCGTTACGCCGTGCGAGGCGCGCGTCTCGATGGCCCCATCCCGCGTCAGTCTGGCGTGGACGTATATATTCCTGTACGGGAAACGCTCGGCCAACGTATCGACGAGACTCCGGAACATCTCCTCCGAATCGCGTGTTGTCGATAGCGTCGCAATGACATTGAAAAGATCGCGAAGACGCCGGTTCAGCGTTTCGACCTCCTGCTTCCGGCGTCGCACGGCATCGAGCGATTCGTGAAGCGCCGTCTGCGTCTCGGAAAGCTCCCTGTTCGTTCTTTCCAGACTCTCGATGTTCCGGACAAGAGCCTGGGCCGCCTCGATATGCGAAAAGACCTCCCCGAGTATCGCCGCGAGAAAGCTCAGGGTGCGGACATCCTCCTGTCCGAAACGCGCGAGCGTCGTCGATTCGACGTTGAGAACCCCGAACCGGAATTCTTTCCAGACAATGGGAACGGATATCTCCGACCGGGCGTCGGGAATCCCCTCCACGTAGCCGGGGTCCGCAAGAACATTATCCACAACCTGCGGCGTCCCCGTACGGTATGCCCTCCAGCAAACGCTGTTCCCCGCAGGAAACTCTCCCCGGGCGAGAGGAACGTATCCCGTTGAAGAGATGTTGCGGAAGATCCTCTTTTCCGCATCGTAAAACGCAACTGCGGGATACGCGTCGGGAAGATACTCCCGGATGAGCTTCACGGCGGGGATGGAGGCCTCCTCGAACGTATCGGCCGCCCCGACACGGTTGATATATTCGAGGAACGTCGCCATTTCCCGGACGGAGGCCTTCTTGAGGTATTCCATCACGACATAGAGACAGAGTATCAACGCATACTGGGGGACGGCATATCGAACGTCAACATCAGCCACGGCCAGGAGCGACGGAACGACAACCGACGCCGCCAGGAGAACGATCCCCATGGCGCGCTTCGAGAAATAAAACGCGGACAACGTAAAAACTCCGATCAGAATGGCCGGAAAAAAGAACGCGAAAAACATCGGCCCGCATTCGAGAGTGCAGCCGATCATGGCACAGACCACAAGAGCTGTTGCGCACCACCAGTCTCTCACCAGGCGCACCTCCGCTGGGTCACCGCTAAAATAACGGACAGGGAACTAAGGGAGAAACATTTTGGATGG
>CAZVUT010000263.1:0-3620 GCA_964630155.1 uncultured Synergistaceae bacterium | reverse complement strand
AGCGCGGCCTCGCGCGGCAGCCCCGCCTTGACGGCCAGCGCGACGCAGACGGACAGGTGTTCGAGCGGGATGACGGGGTGGTCGGTGATGATGCACAGGTGCACCCCCGCCTTGTAGAGGATGGGGAGCGTCTCCCACGTCTTGTTTCGCAGTTCGATTTTCGGCTTGCCCGTCAACGTCGGGCCGACGGCCGCCATGACATTGTTCTCCGCAAGGAAGTCCGCAATCAGATGGCCTTCCGTGCAATGCTCGATCGTGAGCCGGACGCCGAACTCCTTCGCGATCCGAACGGCCGTCGCGATGTCGTCGCAGCGATGGGCGTGCACGCGAAGCGGCAACGTCCCGTCGAGAACCGGAAGCATGGCCTCCCACGCGAGGTTGCGCTCGAAGGCGTCCCCCTTCGTTTCGGCCTGTTCCCTTTTCGCGCGATAGTTCGCGGCGTTGACGAGTGCGCTTCGCATCAGCGCGGCGTTGCCCATGCGCGTGTTGGGGAGCTTGTTCTTTTCCTTGTAGACGCGGATGGGGTTCTCGCCGAGCGCGGCCTTCATTCCCGACGGCGCGACCATAACCATCCGGTCCGCAACGTCGGGCTTCGTTTTGATGACCGCGCCCTGCCCGCCGATGATGTTGCCGCTGCCCGGCAGCGTCTGGACGCAGGTGACGCCTCCGCGCAGCGCGTCGGCGAAGGCCGTGTCGTCCTGGTAGATCGCGTCGAGGATCCGGAGCTGCGGCGCGACCGGGTCCACCATGTCGTTCGCGTCCTCCATCGCCTCGGGGAATCCGTCGCAATAGGTTCCGATGTGCGTATGCGCGTCGATGAAGCCGGGTGTCACCGTCGTTCCGGTCACATCGAAAACCTCGCACCCCTCGGGCGCCGTTCCCTTTTCTTCGACGGAGACGATCTTTCCCGCGTCGATCACGACGCAGGCGTCCCTGAGGACGCGCCCCGCCATCGTTTCCACCGTGCCGTGAAGCAATGCTTTCTTCGTCATGCCATACCCTCCCGGAATTCCGCCGCCGCATCCGGGATGCGAGCGACGTCCGGGATGCGCGATGTGCGGGCGTTCGTTCCGAACGCTGACGGATATTGTACACGATGGGAGCGGTGAAAATTTCCGTACGATTGCGTACTGACCAATGTTGACAAACATCAAAAAGCCGCTATACTTTGCTCATAGGTCAGGGTACATCAGACTTTTCTGCGACCATTCGTGTCGCACTACCGGGAGGGAGACTCGAATGAAAAAATCAGTGGGAATCGATCTTGGAACGACGAACTCCGTCATCGCGGTCATCGAGGCCGGAGCGCCGGAGGTTATCGCGAACGCGGAGGGGAACCGGACCACTCCCTCCGTCGTCGCGTTCACGAAGGATGGAGACCGCCTCGTGGGGTCGCTCGCGAAGCGACAGGCCACGCTGAACCCCGAAGGGACCGTCTATTCGGTCAAGCGGTTCATGGGACGCAAGTTCTCGGAGGTCGCGTCGGAGCGCGCGATCGTGCCGTACAAGGTCATCGAAGGCGCGAACGGAGCGGTGCGCTTCGAGGTCTCGGGACACGACTACGCCCCGGAGGAGATCAGCGCGCAGGTGCTCAAGAAACTGGCGACCGACGCCGGCGCGTATCTCGGCGAGAAGATCACGGATGTCGTCATCACCGTGCCCGCGTACTTCAACGACGCGCAGCGGCAGGCGACGAAGGACGCCGCGAGCATCGCGGGGCTCAACGTGCTGCGGATCATCAACGAACCGACGGCCGCGGCGCTCGCCTACGGTCTCGACAAGAAGAAGGAACAGAAGATCATGGTCTTCGACCTCGGCGGCGGGACGTTCGACGTGTCGCTGCTCGACATCGGGGACGGCGTCGTCGAGGTTCTGTCGACGTCGGGTGATACGCACCTGGGCGGCGACGATTTCGACCGCGTGGTCGTGGACTGGCTCGCGGACGAGTTCAAACGCGAGAGCGGCATCGACCTCCGAAAGGACAAGCAGGCGCTCCAGCGTCTGACCGAGGCCGCGGAGAAGGCGAAGTGCGAGCTGTCCTCGCGAACGAGCACCGACGTGAGCCTGCCCTTCATCACGGCGGACGCGACGGGGCCGAGACACCTTTCGACGGCTCTGACGCGGGCGAAGTTCGAACAGCTCACGGCGCATCTCGTGGAGCGCTGCCGCGTGCCGGTCGAGGACGCCATCAAGTCGGCGAAGCTCTCCGTTTCGGATATCGACGAAGTGGTTCTGGTCGGCGGCTCGACGCGGATTCCGGCCGTTCAGGAATTGGTGCGGAAGATGACGGGCGGCAAGCAGCCGAACATGTCGGTCAACCCCGACGAGGTCGTCGCGGTCGGCGCGGCGGTCCAGGCGGGCGTTCTGTCCGGCCAGATGAAGGACGTTCTGCTGCTCGACGTGATTCCGCTGTCGCTCGGCGTTGAGACGATGGGCGGCGTCATGACGAAGATCGTCGAGAAGAACACGACGATCCCGGTGCGCAAGAGCGAGACCTTCTCCACCGCCGAGGACAACCAGCCCGCAGTGGACATCGTGATTCTCCAGGGGGAGCGCGAAATGGCGCGGGACAACCGCGTGCTCGGGAATTTCAAGCTGGAGGGCATCCGGACCGCGCCGCGCGGCACGCCGCAGATCGAAGTGACGTTCGACGTGGACGCGAACGGCATCCTGAACGTCACCGCGAAGGACCGCGATACGGGCAAGGAGCAGCGCATCACGATTTCCGGCTCGACGAGCCTCGACAAGGGCGAGGTGGACCGCATGATCCGGGAGGCGCAGGAACACGCGGCGGAAGACCGCAAAAAGAAGGAGACGGCCGAGGCGCGCAACGAGCTTGAGGCGTCGTCGTACCAGCTCGGAAAGGCGCTCGAGAGCGCGCAAGGGCTGCCGGAGAACGACGCGGCGAGGGCGAGGACGCTCATCGACGAGGCGAAGACGATTCTGAAAAACGACGCCGCGACGATCGAACAGATCCGCGTCGCGATCTCGGACGTCAAGCAGATGCTCCAGATCGTGACATCGCGCCCGGCTTCCGGCGGCGCGGACGCCTCGCAGGGGAGCGGAAGCGATTCACGAAAACAGGACGACAACGTCGTGGACGCGGAATTCGTGGACCAGGGCGGCGCGCAGTCGTAGAACGACGGACGCTCGCGCTGTTACACATATAAATGGGGAAGATCCCGAATCTCACGGGGATCTTCCCCGATTTTTTGGGGGCTCCGCTCGCCCGCCTATTCTCCGCCGAGCGCGTTCAGCAGTTCGCGGGCCGCGATCTGCACCGGATCCCACGGCATCGAGAAGGGCGGCGCGTACCCGAGGTCGAGATCCACGATCTGCGCCACGGTCATTTCGCCCTGGATCGCGGTCGCGAGGATGTCGATCCGTTTCGCGGCGCCCTGCCCGCCGACGATCTGGCCGCCGAGCAGCCGTCCGCTTTCCTTTGAGGCCGTCAGCCGGACGTGGATGTCCTCCGCCTGCGGATAGTACCCCGCACGGGTCTTGCTCCGGATGGTCGCCGAGACCACCGGGATATTCCACCCGGCCGCTTCTCTCTCGTTCAGTCCGGTTCGGGCGACTTCATACCGGCAGTGTTTGCTCATGGCCGTTCCGAGGACGCC
>CAZVUT010000262.1:0-3653 GCA_964630155.1 uncultured Synergistaceae bacterium | reverse complement strand
AAGACCCGACCGCATGGATTCGTGCAGGGAACGAAGAACGAATCGCCATAGGCCTTGCGCACGGTTCCGTCGAGGGGGCTCCCATCGGCGAATGGGATCATCCGATCCCGAGGAACGCGGCGGTGCGTTCCGGACTTGACTATCTCGCGCTCGGACACTGGCATTCCTTTGCGGTGTTTGGAGCCGGGCAAGGCGCAGGACGAATGGCCTATTCCGGAACTCACGAAACCACGTCGTTCGGGGAGCGCGACAGCGGGAACGTCTTGCTTGTCGAGATCGATGGTCCCGGAGCGACGCCATCGGTTACGCCGATTCGGACGGGCGGTCTTTCCTGGGTGTCGATCGACGAACGAATCGAGGGAGCGGAAGATCTTCGGAATGTCCGTTCGCGCATCGACGAAATGCAAAACGGTGGATCGACGTTGGTGCAGCTCCGGCTTTCAGGCTTCATCACGCCGGAAGGGAGAGACTGCCTCGACGATATCGAAAGGCTCACAGAATCGAGATTCCTCTGGAGCGGCGTCGATTTCGACGGCCTCACCCTCGCCCCGGAGGACGATTCCTGGATTGAGGCGCTATCTCCGGGCATTCTGCGGGCGGTTGCACAGCGGCTTCTGGATGCGCCGGACGACCCAAAGGTCAGAACCAAATCGCTCCTTGAACTCTATTCGCTTGTGATGGAGGTGAAAGCATGATTCTTCATTCGATTCAGGTCGAAAACTGGCGGTGCTTTCTCGAAAAGAATGAGGTCGGCCCCTTCTCCGATCGGGTGAATATCCTGTACGCTCCGAACGCGACGGGAAAATCGACGCTGTTTGAAGCCTTGCGATGCGCCTTGATGGATAATCACAATACGAAGGGTGAAGATGTCTCGAAGTTGCGACCCTGGGGGCGCGAACTTTCCCCGAGAGTGACGGTCGAATTCAGTGTCGGCGGGTCGCGGTACCGGATCAAAAAGAGTTTCCTCGACAAGCCCGGGGCGCTCCTGGAACGACTGGAGGATGGAGAATTCCGTTCGCTCGCCGAAGGGCCGAAGGCGGATGTGATGACCCGGAATCTCTTCACGCGGGATGCTCCGAAAAAAGGCATGTCGCGGCCGGAGCATTGGGGGATTCTTCAGGTTCTGTGGGCGCCTCAGGGGCGGCTCGAACTCGGGGATCTTTCCGGGAACCTTCTCGCGGACATTCGTCAGTCGCTTTCCGCACAAACGATCGACGATCGGACGAGAGGAATCGAAAAACGACTTTCCGAGCGATACGGCCTCCATTTCACGCCGACGGGACGAAAGAGGGACTCCGGCGCATCCGCGAAGCTGATCGAAAAGAGGGAAGAACTTGAAGCCTGCATGAACGACTTTGCAGTGGCCGAGTCCTTGTCGGCGAAGGTGAAAGCGCTTTCGGGAAAGGTCGGGAACTTGCGGGCGGAGGTTGAACGGCTTCGTTCCGAGTCCGGTCGTCTCGAGGCGCGCGCCAAAGAATACGAAGTCCTGAAGGGCGAGCTGGCGAAGCGACTTTCCGATGCGAAGATCGCCGAGACGGAGTACGGACGTCTGAAAGCGGAGATCGACAGAATCATCGAAGCGCGTGAGGAAAAAGATTCCGCGCAGCGTCGCCTGTCCGAACTCGATGCGTTGATTCCGAACCTCGATGCGCAGTTACAGGAGTGCCGCGCGGACCTCGACCGGGCGGCGCACGGCCTCGAAGCGGCGAAGAAGGAACGCAACGAGGCCGACGAATCCCTTCGCCATTCGGGCGAGGCGCGCCGGTTCGTCGAACTGCGCGAAAAGCTCGCTGCCCTCGCGGAAAAAATCACTGCGGTCGGCGGCGTTCAGGAGATCCTCTCGAAACATGAGCGGGAAAAGGGGACGGGCGTCTTTCCCGATCCGTCGGAGATCAAGAAGATCCGAAAGGCGTATTCCGACTTTGAGAAGGCGAAGATCCGTCTCGAATCGTCTCTCATAACGCTCGAAATCGTGCCGGCCGTTTCCTGCTCCGGGCAAATCAAGGCCGGGGACGTGACGGGACCTGCGTTGTTCGAGGCCGGAAAAGCCTTGAGGCTTCAGGGGGCTCCCGAGGTTCGCGTCGAAGTGGAGTCGTTCGGAAGCATCCGCGCGTTCGGGCCGTCTGATTCCGCCGAAGAGGCGCGGGAAAATCTCGAGAAGGCCGAGCGGCAACTCGAAAAATTGACCGCGCGCTTCGGAAAGACCGAAAAGCCCGATATCGAGGATCTGTTCGAGGATGGCCTGTCCCTGGACCGGCATATCGAGCGGGAACGGGCGGAGTTGAAGGCCCTCCTCGGGAGCGAAACGCTCGAAGAACTTCGGACACAACGGGAGGCTTTCGGTCGCGAGTTCGGCGAGATTCTCGCGCGCTACCCCGAATGGAGCGGCGATGTTCCGGACGCGAAGGAACGCATGATGGCGGCCGCGGAACGAAAATCTCTGGCGGAAGAAACACTTCGGGCGGCCGAAGAATCCCGCGAAGCGGCGAATGGCTCGCATTCGCGGAAAGATACGGAGCTGTCGCTCGCCCGTGAGAAGAAGAAGAACGAAGAACGGCGCCTGGCGTCCGTCAGCGAACGCCTTTCAAAGCTCGAAAGCGACGGAAGGACGCCCGAACAGCGGCAGACCGATTTGGAGAGACTCCTGATGACGTGGGACTCTGCCAATGGGCGGGCCGAGGAATACCGGAAAAGAATCGGGGAGTTCGGCGAGAATCCCGTTGCGGCGCTCGACGAATTCCAAAAGACGCTTCTCGCGAAGGAGCAGGATATGAAGGCGACGAACGACGAGCTGATTCATGAGAACGCCGTTCTGGACACATACTCCGCGCGGGGGCTGTACAGTTCGGTCGCCGCTCTCGAGGAAAGCGTCGCGGAGCTCGAGAAAGCGTGCGAGAAAGAAGCGCTCGACTCGGAATCCATTCGGCTCCTTTTCGATACGTTCTCCCAATGCCGCTCGGAACTTTCCACGGAAGTGACCCGAAGGGCGGCGGAGAAGGCTTCCGAGATTTTCACCCGCATCGTCGGGAGTTCATCCGGGCGCCTTGAGCTAGCCGACTCCTTGAAACCGACCGGATTCATTCCCCGTGGAACCGAGAGGCTGGTGGACGTTGACTCCCTTTCAGGCGGCGAGAAGGAGCAGCTTCATTTCTCGGTCCGGATGGCGCTTGCCGCGTTCGCCGGGGGCGACGAGCAGCAGCTTCTTGTTCTGGACGACACATTCATGGCGACGGACGCCGTCAGGTTCCCGAGGATCCTCGATATCATCGACGAGTTGTCCGCAAAGATCCAGATCCTGATTCTGACCTGTCATCCGGAGCGGTTTTCCGCCCTATCGGGCGCGAAGCACTTCGACATCGCCGGCGCACAGGCGCGTTCCGCCTGAGCGACCGTGAAGATGCAAACCGTCGAAATATGGCGAACCGCACCGACGTAAGTTGTCGCATTGTTGTGCTATTATTTCTCATGCGTTCGACAGTCCTGTTGACAGTCGGGGAAAAAGGTTTATAATTCCACTTCCATTAGCCTTCTTTTTGCGAAGAATGCGCGTCGGCGGTCCCAATCCCTTGTGATGATTTCAGAAAAAGAGAAAAGCGCGAAAGGTCTTCTGACTGAACGAAAATTCTTTAGTCCCGATTTCGGGAATATCGGAT
>CAZVUT010000261.1:0-3653 GCA_964630155.1 uncultured Synergistaceae bacterium | reverse complement strand
GTGTCGCTTTCGGGAAAAGGGGAGCTGACGGCCGGCGAAGGACTCGTCGAGGGAATCCCGCTTGCGGGCCTGCTGGCGCCTCTGACGGGACAGCCGGGCATTCGCTTCGCCTCTGCGACGATTCCGTTCGTTGTGGAGAGCGACCGCATCCGGCTGCTTGCCGGAAGCAGAGTTGTCGCGCCCGACAATGACCTGATCTACCGGCATCTGAACGCCGAAGGTCCCGTGACCTTTGACGGCGGACTGAATCTCAAATGCGTCGCGTCCGCGAACATGGCGCTCCTGTCCGCGTTTATCGGCGGAGGCGTCGCCGCCGGAACGGCGGCCAACGTCACGGATATGCTCACGGGAATGCTCTCCGGCGTGAAGTCCGGACTCAAGGAGCGGGACTATCGCGATGTTTCGTTCAAGGTCGGCGGCCGGATCGACGCGCCGACGGCATCCGGTTTCAGTGTCGCGGGCGGAAAGCCGGCAGCGACGCCGGCGACACCCTCGACGCCGTCACAGACGATCTCGGCCCCTGTCCCGTCACCGTCGCCGTCGAAATCGCCGGAGGAGAAGATCATCAACACGCTGCTCGACGTTCTGGGTCCGAAGAAAAAGTAATCGGGTTCCGGGGAACCGGAAGAACGAACGGCCCCCGGTTGTTTCCAGGGGGCCGTTTCTTTTCGGAGCGACGAATGCGTACTCTGAGAACGTCCGGGAATCTCAGCTGATCGTATTATCCCATTCGTACCGGCTCGCCGGCGGTTCGATGCTCTTCCGGAGCTGCATCTTCGGCATTCCGATGACGACGATTCCCGTGGCCGGGTCGACGGTGTAGTTTGCGGAATCCAGCTCCGGATCGAATCCGATGCTCGTTCCGGGCGCAATCTGATTGTGCGCGTCAACGATGACGCGCCGGAGTTTGCAGTTTTCGCCGATGACGACGCCCTGTCCGATAATGCTTTCCTCGACGTCCGCCCCCGGCAGGATCAGGCAGTTCCGCGAAAGGACGGAACGCCGGACGCTGGCGCCGAGCATCCGGCTCCCCTCAGCGGCGAGAATGCTGTCGACATGGCACGGGTGGCCTCCCGCGGGGTAGGAGTAGGATGGAGGGTCCGCGTAGGAGACGGTCCGTATGGGCCACTGCGGATTGTAGAACGTCATCTCCGAGTCGATGTCCAGAAGGTCCATGTGGGCTTCCCAGTAGGCTTTGATGGTCCCGACGTCGCGCCAGTAGGGCTTGTCCAGTCGCCAGTAGGGGTGTCCCGTTCCGGGGAGGTGGTTGGTCGAGAAATCGTACGCGAAGACGCGGCATCGGGACACGAGATTCGGGAGGATGTTCTTGCCGAAGTCGTGCGATGAGGCATCGTCCTTGGCGTCCTCGATCAGGCACTCTTCGAGAACTTCGCGCTCGAAGATGTAGTTTCCCATGGAGACGAAGCTGAATCCGGGGCGTCCGGGGATCTCGGGGGGTACGGGCGGTTTTTCGACGAAGCCGATGATCCTTCCGCGCGGATCCGTCTGGAGACATCCGAACTGGTGCGCCTCGCTGCTCGGAACGACGTTCGCCGAAATCGTGACGTCCGCCTTGCGGTCCATGTGGTATTCGAGCATCTGCGTGACATCCATCTTGTAGATATGGTCGGCCGCGAAGATGCAAATCCGGTCCGCGTCGAAAAGCGTGATCAGATGCAGGTTCTGGTGAACGGCGTCGGCCGTCCCCTGGAACCAGCGTTCCCCGCTCCACATCTGCGCCGGAACGAGCGTTATGAAATAATCACGTCCCCGCAACGCGCCGCCGAAGTGCCAGCCTCGCTCGATATGTTCGTTCAGGGATTGGCTCTTGAACTGGACGAGAACGTAAACGGAAAAAATGCCGCTGTTGACGAGATTGGAGAGTGCGAAATCGACGATCCGGTACTTTGCCGCAAAATGCACCGCAGGCTTGGCGCGGTATTTCGTCAGGGGCATGAGGCGTTCGCCTTTTCCCCCGGCCAGGATCATGCCGAGAACACGTCCGTATTGGCCGGAAATCATGGAACCATCTCCCTTCGTCGAATGTGCCCCGAAGGATCGGGAAGATCGCCGGGGCTAGGCTTTTGAAAGCAGGGACAGGTACAGGTCCTTGTATGCGGAAGCTGATTGTTCCCAGCCGAAATTCTTCTTCATGCCGCGGGTGCGTATTCCGTCCCAGCGCTCCGCATCGCGGAAGGCGTCGAGGGCGCGCGAAACGGCGGAGGTCAGCGCCTCCGTTTCGTAGTCGTCGAATGTGAAGCCGTATCCGTCGGGAGAAGCGTCCGCGTCCCGTATCGTGTCCGCGAGTCCTCCGACCGCGCGGACCACCGGAACGGAGCCGTATCGAAGCGAGATGAGCTGCGAAAGACCGCACGGCTCGAAATCGGAGGGCATCAGGAAGATGTCGCCTCCGGCGTACGCCGAATGCGCGAGGCGCTCGTCGTAGGTCAGAAGCGCCCGGAACCTCCCCGGAAATTCGGCGTCCATTGACGAAAGCCGCTCTTCGAACGCAGGCTCTCCCTTTCCGATGATGACGACGCGCGCGCCGAGCGCGAGGATGTCGGGAATAGCCGGGATCAGGATGTCGAGCCCTTTCTGTCGCACGAGGCGCGAAACCATGACGCACAGCGGAGCCCCGTCGTCGTCCCATCCGATATCTTCCAGAAACGCTCTGCGGCAGGTCTTTTTTCCCTCCGGTTTTTTCGTGCTGAAGGAAGAGGAGAGAAGGCGGTCCCTCTCCGGGTTCCAGAGGTTCGTGTCCAGACCGTTCAGAATGCCCGAGAGCTTGTCCGCGTTCTCCCTGAGAATACCGGCGAGCCCGCACCCTCCCTTTTCGGTGAGGATCTCCGAAGCGTATCGGGGGCTCACCGTCGTGATGCGGTCGCTGGCGACAATGCTCCCCTTCAGGAGATTGACGTTCCCGTAGTATTCGACGCCCTGCATCGCGAACGCGTCGTCGGCGATGCCCCATTCGTCGAGGACCGAAGCGGGAAGAAGGCCCTGGTGCGCCATGTTATGGATGGTCAGGACCGTCGCCGGTCTGTGGGACACGGTCCGGTAATGCCTGTGCCATCTGAGGGCGATGGCGGTCAGCGATGTCGGCCAGTCGTGGCAATGGATGACATCCGGCTTCCAGCGGATCGCCGTGTGGATGTCGAGCGACGCCAGAGAGAGGAACGCAAACGGCAGAACGCTCTCCGGAGTGAGGACATCGGGGTACGGGGAAGGAGAACCGAACAGGGCGTCGTTTTCGAGAAGGTAGACGGGAATGCCGTTCACGAGCGCCCGCCAGATGCGCGCACGGTAGACCTTCCAGCGGAGCGCCGCCTCGACGGATCGCGTCAGGTGCGTCAGGCGGAATCCGGCATCCGAAATCCGGTCCATGACGCCCGCGTACGCGGGGAGCAGCACCCGCGCATCCGTATCGATGGCGTTCAGGCTGCAGGGCAGGGAACCGACGACGTCTCCGAGTCCCCCCACCTTGACGAGCGGGACCATTTCCGGGGTCACATGAAGGACCTTCGGCTGCACCGGAGATTCCGACTGCTGATCGGACCGGTTCCTGCGCGACACGGATCACACCCCCCGAAGTCCGATGTGGTAGGCTTTTTCGCAATATTCCCGCACGACGCGGTGCGTGTTGAAGAAGCTCG
>CAZVUT010000260.1:0-3694 GCA_964630155.1 uncultured Synergistaceae bacterium | reverse complement strand
TGACGACCGCGCACCACTGGGAGCTTGCGAGACGCAAGTATTCGACTTTGCAGGGTGAGGAATTCCGGGCGTGGTTCGACGCCTTCACGATCTCAGGACGCGCCCCGAGAGCCGGAGAACTCTGGACGTCCGAGGCGCACGCGCGAACGCTCGAACGCATCGCCGGAACGAACGCCCGCGCGTTCTACGAGGGCGACATCGCGGAAAAAATCGTCGCGGCCGCGCGAAACACCGGCGGCTACTTTACGATGGAGGATCTGGGGGCGTTCGCCCCCGAATGGGTCGAACCCATCGGCGTGAACTACAGGGGGTACGATGTCTGGGAGATCCCTCCCAACGGCCAGGGCATCGTCGCGCTCATCGCGCTTTCGATCCTTCGCGGCTTCGACTTTTCCTCGCACGACGACCCGGAAACGATCCACCGGCAGATCGAGGCGATCAAGATGGGCTTCGCCGACGCGCACCGCTACGTCGCGGACCGGCGCTTCCACGACGTTCCGGTCGCCGGACTTCTGGCCGACGCCTACGCCGATAAGAGGCGCGCGCAGATCGGGGAGCGCGCCGAGGACCGAAAGGCCGGCGACCCGATGCACGGCGGAACGGTGTACCTGTGCGCGGCCGACGGCGACGGGACCATGATCTCCTACATCCAGAGCAACTACATGGGCTTCGGCTCGGGCGTCGTCGTCCCGGAAACGGGCGTCGCGCTCAACAACCGGGGGTACTGCTTCTCGCTCGAACCCGGTCATCCGAACGTCCTCGAACCCGGCAAGCGGCCCTACAACACGATCATTCCGTCTTTCCTCACGAAGGACGGACAGCCCGTCGGGCCGTTCGGCGTCATGGGCGGCTTCATGCAGCCGCAGGGACACGTTCAGGTCGTCATGAACACCGTGGATTTCGAAATGAACCCGCAGCAGGCGCTCGACGCGCCGCGCTGGCAGTGGATGGGCGGGATGGACGTCTCGGTGGAGCCGGGGTTCTCCCCGGCCGTCGCGCAGAGCCTGAACCGCATGGGGCACGCGATGAAGTTCGAGCTGGAATCAAACTCCTTCGGCCGCGGCGAGATCATCTGGAACACGCCCGAAGGCACGCTCGGCGGCGCGACGGAATCGCGGACCGACGGCTGCGTCGCGGCGTGGTGACGCAACACATCGCGGGCGCGTAAACCGTCCGGCGGGCCTCCGCGACTCTGTAGTTTCCGGAGGCCCGCCGGACGGATCGCAAAATCCTCCCTACAGGACCGAATAGATCATCTGCGCGGCGCTGATGATGACGACGATCGCAAGCGACCAGCGAATCCATGTGTTTCCCTTCATGACGGTGAAGCGTGCGCCGAGATAGGCGCCGATCGAATTTCCGGCGGCGAGCACGAAGCCGACTGAGTAGACGACGAGCCCCTTCCAGATGAATATCGCAAGGCTCACGGTCGTGAATGCCCCCACGATGACCACCTTCAGCGCATTCCCGTGAATCAGGTCGCACCCCAGGGCGACGGCCAGCGCCCATGTGAGGAAGAATCCGACGCCCGCCTGAATGAAGCCGCCGTAAATCCCGATCGCGAAAAAGAGCAGATAGACCCCCCATTTGGGCCAGGTCCGCGTGGAATCGCCCTCCCACATCCGGGGCTTGTACACCAGAAGAACCGCCATGCAGGAAATCAGAACGGCGATGACGATATTGAGCGCCCGCTTGTCGATCTGGACGGCCAGCATCGTTCCCGCCACGGCCCCCAACATCGCCGCCCCGGCGACGGGGAGCGCGACGCTGAAGGAAAGAACGTTGTGCTTCCGGAACGCCGCAGCCCCCACGAGCGTCTGGATGAGCACGCCGATGCGGTTCGTCGCATTGGCGACGCCGATATCCATGCCCATGAACGTCAGCATGGGAAGCGCCAGAAGCGACCCGCCCCCGGCTATGGTGTTCAGAAAGCCCTGCGCGATGCCGACCAAAAAAATACCGATTCCGAACGCTATGTTCAAGCTCCCATCTCCTCGTACGTCGTATGGCCGAATTGTCGTGAATGTAGCATAGCTTCCGACGCTTGTAAATAAGATCTTGCCGAAGATGTGTATATGTTTTGATTCATGAACCGTATCGCCTTCGTTTGTATGTGGGACGGCGGCGTCATTCCGGCCTCGACGGCTGGACTCGAAGGGCATACAAGAGTAAAAGTATATAGAAATATTGCACAACGAAGGGGGCTACGGACGATGACACGAAAACTGCGCCATATCACAGCGGGGGCATTTATGGCGGTTCTTCTGGCGGCGTCGCTCGGATGGGGCGCCATGGGGGATATCGAAAATCTTGCGTTCCAGGGCTTTGCGGGCGACGTCCTCGGACCCGGAGAAAGCGCCGCGCCTGACGGAAGGCCCGACGCGACCTTCTCCCTGAGCCTCCGGGGTGTCGGAGCCGTCTCGGGGTTCTCCCTCAAGTCGGAGAACGGCAAGTCGGCGTGGGATACGGTCGCGGGCAACGGCGTCGCCGGAATCCTCGTGAAGGACGGCAGCGGAAACGTCATCGCCGGGAGCGACGGCGGAATGTCGCATACGCCCCTCCTCCTCGGCATGGGAATCACGCTGACCGTCCATGACGACGACTCCATCGCCCGGGGCGGAAAATTCACGGTTACGGCCCGGTTCATCGACGATTCCGAGGCCCACGCGACGATCGCGGTCCCGCCCACGAAACTTCAGCGTCCTTCCGAAGCCGTGCGTCTCGTGTCGGCCCAATGGACCGGCAGGAAATCCCTCGATCTCACGGGGCCCGGCGACCGGATGCAGGGCGACGGGGTCGCGGACGACAGCATCCGAATCGTCCTCAGGGGAGCGGGAACGCTCACGGGGATCACGGTTCAGGGCGCCGAAGGACAAGCGGCGGTCTGGGACACGAACCCGCGCGGCAAAGCACGGCGCGTTGCGGTGACGCAGGCCGACAAGACGATCAATAACCGGGACGGAAGCATCGAAACGCAGTTCCGCGGACAAACCGTCCTCGACCTCTGGCTGACCGATGCGGACGGCGTCCTCGCGAAGGGCGGAAAGTTCGCCGTGATTGCGACGTTCGCGGACGGCTCCCGGACACAGGCAGAGTTCTCCCCTCAAGTATCCGCAGGAGAGTCCTCCTCGCAATCCGTGCGGATTCTGTCGGCGAGATGGGCGGACTCGAAGACCCGCGACCTCACGGGGCGCGGCGAACGTTTGCGCGGCGACGGAAATCTGGACGAGAGCGTCCGGGTCATGACGCAGGGATCGGGAACCCTGACGGGCGTCACCGTTCAGGGCGTCGAAGGCGAACGGGCCGTATGGGACACGGTTCCCGGCAACAACACGGGGCTTGTCGCGGTGACACAGGACGGGAAGACGCTCAACAATCCCGACGGGAGCGTCTCCACGCCGCTGCGCGACAGGACGGTTCTCGATCTCTGGCTGACCGACACAGGCGTCATCGAAAAGGGCGAATCCCGGATCGAGGTCCGCTTCTTCCTCGCCGACGGATCGGTCGCGTCGCGCGTGATCGAAAAGGGCGCGCCGCAAACCCCGGGCGACCGTGAGGAATTCGCCGGATCGGCCGTCCTCACCGGACCGTCTGACAGGGACTTCGTAGGGAAGAACGAAAAACCGACCGGAAACGGCGCGAAGGACTGGAAGATCGACCTCAAGGTGAACAACCGCGGCACGATCAGGGCCGT
>CAZVUT010000259.1:0-3695 GCA_964630155.1 uncultured Synergistaceae bacterium | reverse complement strand
CATGGCGGCCGCAGACGGCTTCGAGCTGACGATCCGGGGCAAGGGCGGCCACGGCGCAACGCCGGAGCTGTGCAACGATCCCATTATCCCGGCCGCGCAGATCGTGAACGCCTTCCAGACCATCATCAGCCGGGAAATCTGCCCGCGCGATACGGCCGTCCTCAGCCTCGGCAAGTTCCAGTCGAACTCGAACGCCTTCAACATTATCCCCGAGACGGTCTCCATGAGCGGAACCGTCCGGACGTTCAACCCGAAGGTGCAGGACCACATCGAAGACGCGATGAACCGGATCGTGACGGCCCATTGCGCGGCGGCCCGCTGCTCGGCGGAGCTGAAATACACCCGGTTCATCCCGGCGACGATCAACGACCCCGCGATGACCGACATCCTCACGGGCGTCGCCGCGGAACTCCTCGGCGCGGAAAATGTTCTCGAGACCGAGCTCATCATGGGATCGGAGGATTTCAGCTTCTTCCTCCAGAAGATCCCCGGAACCTACTTCAACCTCGGAACGAGAAACGCCGCCAAGGGAACGGACAAGTCGCACCATTCCCCGGTCTTCAACGTCGACGAGGACGCGCTCGCGACCGGATCGGCGCTGATGACCTCGTTCGCGTGGAAGTTCCTGTCGAGCGTCTGCTGAACGAAGCGGCGATATTGCGGCGCGATGCGGGGGATGGGCGATGCGGCCCTTCCCCCTTTTTCATGTCGTCGCGTTCCGGAAGGCCTTCGCGTAGGCCCCCGGCGACATCCCGACGATGCGACGGAAGACTTTCGTCAAGTGGCTCTGGTCCGCGAAGCCGACTTCCGCGGCCGCATACGCCGCCGTCCTGCCGGAGCGCAGAAGGTCCTGCGCGCGGCGGACGCGGGCCTGGAGCTGCCACGAATGGGGCGGAATATCGAAGGACGCGCGGAACGCCCGGATCAGGCGGAAGGGATCACATCCGGCGACGGCCGCGAGTTCCGCGAGCGAAATATTGTCGGCCGGATGGTCGTCGAGAAACCGTCGCGCCCGGAGGGCCGGACCGGTGCATGGCCTCTCGGGTGCGGCGGCGTCCCATCGCGCGTGGACGCGCACGAAACGCGCGAGAACGGCCAGGAGACGCTCCTGAAGTTCGAGGCCTGTCGCATCCGCGGCTTCGGTCCGCCGGTGAAGCTCTCCGATCGCCCGGGCCAGAACGGGATCTTCGGCGACGCCCCGGACGAGCGGCGGCGTTCCGCTGCGCCCCGGGGCGACCGAGCGCGCGACCTCGTGAAGCGCGGCCGCGTCGACGTAGAACATCCGGTATCGCCATCCGGTTCGGTCCGCCCCGTGTCCCGTATGCGCCTCGCCGGGCATTGCGAGCGTGACGCTCCCGGCGTACGCCGTCTCGGTCGTTCCCCGGAAGCGGAAGGTCAGCCCGCCCCGTTCGACGACCCCGAAGGCGAACGTCTCGTGGCTGTGCCACGAGAACGACTGCGTCACGTACGTCGCCTGAAGAATGTCCGCGCCCGGCAGCGATGCGACGCGCCACAGGCGGACGGATTCGCCGCCTTCCCGATTGTCGACCCTTTCCGCCATCGCGCCCTCCCGACCGGAATTTTCGCTCCGCTGCGATCTTCTGCAATATCGTACAAGCCGGATGCCCGAACCGTACCCTAAAATCGGCCGAAAAGAAAGGGGCGGTGGAACGATGCTTCAAACGAAAACGCAGGACATTCTGCACACGGGAACGCTCTGGAAGGACGCGAAAACCGGGACAGCGGCAGGAATCCTCGTCGTCCGGAACGCGCCGAACGGGCCGGTCGGCGCGTCGGTCGAGGCCTTTCGCACGGCGACGGAGGAATCGCTTCGGGCGCGCTGCGGCGCCATGGATCGCGCGGCGCTCCGTGAGCTGCCCGTCTATCGGGAGTATGCGGCGTATTACCGGCGGTTCGACAAGACGTATCACGTTCTGATGCAGCTGGAGTCGATCGTTCTCAAGGGAAAGCATATCCCGAACGTGTCGAACCTCGTGACCGCGATGTTTGCGGCCGAACTGTCGAGCGGCGTCCTCACCGCGGGGCACGACCTCGACCTGCTCGATCTTCCGCTCGACGTGTCGCTCGCGTCGCCGGACGAGGCATACGCGTTGCTCGGGAAGGGAACGCTCCAGAATATGAAGGACGGGGATCTCCGGGTCGCGGACCGGCGCGGCGTCATCGGCAGCATCCTGTACGGTCCGGACGACCGCTCGCCGATCGGCCCGGACACGAAGAACGTTCTCTATCTCGTCTACGGCGTTCCCGGCGTGTCGCGGGAGGCCATCCGGGAGCACCTGGAACGCCTCTGGGAGCACGTGTCGCCCCTGTCGCCGAATGCCGTGAAGGAGCGCCTCGACATTCTCACAGCGGGTGAATGAACGGCGGACATATCGGGCGACATCCCGGAAGAAAGCGGACCGCGGCGTGCAAACGGCCCCGCGCCGCGGTCCGGCGATCTCAGCGAGCCGCTTTATGACTCCAGTGCGCGTTCCACCGCGGCCTCCGCGTGGAGCTGCGTCGTGTCCATGAGCGGCAGGCTCGTGTGCTCCGGCCGGATCAGCAGCGGGAGTTCGGTGCAGCCGAGGACGATTCCCTGCGCGCCCCGCGCGGCGAGAGCGTCCATGATCCGGAGGACCGCCGTCCGCGACTCGTCACGGAGAATCCCCCGGCACAGCTCGTCGAAGATGATCCGGTTCACACTATCCATGTCGTCGTCGCCGGGAACGATCACGTCGATCCCGAAGCCTTCCCGCATCCGGCGGGGGTAATACTCGGAACGCATCAGGGGCTTCGTCCCGAGAAGCCCCGCTCTCGTGAAGCCCCGCCTTTTCGCCTCCTGCGACGCGGCGTCGGCGATGTGGAGCACGGGGAGCCCCGTCTCCTTTTCGAGCGCGTCGGCGTAGCGGTGCAGCGTGTTCGAGCAGATCAGCAGGAACGAGGCGCCCCCGCGGGCGACGGCGCGTCCCGCGTCCAGCATGATCCCGCCGAGTTCGTCCCACTTGCCTTCCCGAAGGAGCAACTCCACGGGCGCGAAGTCGAGCGAATACAGCAGGCACTCGGCCGAGCTGAGCCCCCCGAGCCTGCGCGCGGCCGTTTCGTTGAGGATCCGGTAGTATTCGATGGTCGACTCCCAGCTCGTGCCGCCGATCAGGCCGATGAGCTTCATCGCCGGATCCCCGTTTCGATCGCGCCGTCGAGGACCGTGACCGCCGGACCGCCGACGCGGACGGCCGTGATCCGGTCTTCGCGGCGTTCGACGATCGTCGAGACGCGGCCCGGCCTGCCCACGCCGTATCCGGCTTCGGCGGTCATGCAGACATGATCGGAGAGCGGAACGGCCCCGTAGTTCACGACGTAGGCGGAGACGCATCCGTTGCAGGTCCCGCAGACGGGGTCTTCGTCGATGTCCACGACCGGGGCGAAGGAGCGGATGTGGTAGGTCGACTCCGGCTTGAGCGTTTCGAGCGAGAAGACCGAGAACCCGACGTAGTCGCCCTCGCGGCTCGCCTTTGCGATCGCGGGGAAGGCGGGCCGGAGCCCGGAGAGCGTTTTCAGCGACTTGAGTCCGAAGGTCAGCCAGGGCAGCCCGGTCGACACCACGGCGATCGGGAGGTCGAGAAGTTCGTCCGCGTCGATTCGGAGCAGCGCCGCGACCTCCGCGCGGGAGGACGCCTCCCGGAAGGTCGGAAGCG
>CAZVUT010000258.1:0-3699 GCA_964630155.1 uncultured Synergistaceae bacterium | reverse complement strand
GGGCCGTGGATCGTGGCGGGGCTCGATCCGTCGAACCTCGAAATCCGCATGTGGCGCAACGATTCGCTCGTCCAGCACTCATCGACGGCGAATCTGATCTTTCCCGTGCCCGTCATCGTGGAGTTCGTCACGCAGGTGATGACGCTTCTCCCTGGCGACGTCATCATCACGGGGACGCCCTCGGGCGTCGGGCCGCTCTCCAATGGGGACGTCGCGCGCGTGGAGATCGAAGGGATCGGGACGCTTTCGAACCCGGTGGAAGACGAGATCATCGGGCGTTCTGCGTAGGGAACGACCCGCAGCCATTGAAATGAACAGCAAGCACCCTATCCTGTGAATACGAGGTGAACCGGACAATGGATCTTCAGACATTCGCCAGAATGGCGGAAGCGATAGCCCCGGACGTCATCGCCAACCGCAGAAGATTTCACGCGAATCCGGAACTCTTCTGGAAAGAGCGCGAGACGACGCTCTTCATCGAGAAGAGTCTCCGGGAGATGAACTTCGAGAACATCAGGGTCGGATTCGGCGGAGGGGATACGGGCGTGACCGCGGATCTGAATTCGCACCTCCCCGGTCCGTGCATCGCCATCCGCGCGGATATCGACGCGCTGCCTCTCGAAGAGGAATCGGACGTCCCGTTTCGCTCGACGGTCAAGGGCGTGATGCACGCGTGCGGACACGACGCGCACGCGGCGATCCTTCTCGGCGTCGCGTCGATCCTCTCGAAGGTGAGAGAGGATCTTCCGGGAAGAGTCCGGCTGATCTTCCAGCCCGCCGAGGAATCGGGCCTCAATTCGGGGGCGAAGCACATGATCGCCGAAGGCGCGCTTGACGGCGTCGACGCGATCATCGGGCTCCACGTCTGGTCGGTGCTTCCGACGGGCGTCTTCGGACTCCGAAGCGGCGGAATGATGGCTTCGGCCGACGTGTTCGAACTGACCGTGACGGGCAAGGGGGGGCACGGCGGACGTCCGCAGGAGGTCTTCGATCCCACGATCGCGGCGGCGACGATCATTACGACCATGCAGACCATCATCAGCCGCGAGATCGATCCTCTCGATACGGCCGTCCTGAGCATCGGCAAGATCGAATCCGGAACGGCGCCGAATATCATTCCCGAAACCGCCAAGATCACCGGCTGCGTGCGGTCGACGAGTCCGGACGTCCGCGCCTCGATGGAAGGACGCATGAAGCGGATTTCCGACGGCATCTGCGCGGCGACGAGGTGCAAGGCGACTATGGTCTACACCCCCATCTACCCCGTGACGGTGAACGAACCCGGGATGACGGAACTCGCGAAGAATACGCTCTCGGATCTGTTCGGCGCGGAGCGGGTCGTCGAGACTCCTGTCGCGATGGGCTCGGAGGATTTCAGCTATTACGAGGAACGGATTCCCGGAACGTTCTTCTTCGCCGGCATGGCCGATCCGGCGAAGGGGACGGACGCGGCGCATCACAACCCCCGGTTCAAGGTTGACGAGGACATCCTTCAGGACTGTGTCGCGGGCCTGTGCGGCATCGCCTGGAACTGGATGGTCGCGAAAACGGGACGGAACTGAACGGAACGCGGGAGAGGGCCGGCGCGATCGGCTCTCTCTTTTTTTACCTTCCCGGCCTTCGAGTGAGTATAATAAACATGTGAAGTATCCCGAAAACATGTTCTTGTTTCCAAACCCCAGGCGATTCGCAAGGAGGAGCGGCGATGACGAAGAAGACGTACCTGTTTCTGACGATGGCGGCGGCTCTCGCGGTGTTTGCGCCGACGTTCCCGGCGTGGGCGGTGGAGGAACCGGTCCTTCCGGATCTTGTGTCCGCGGATGCGGCCGTGTCGGCCCGTTCCGGAAGCGCGATGGATTTGCCGGCGCTTCCGGGATCCATGGACCTTGAGGTTCAGCTCGATCCGCTTCCGGGGCTGGACACGCTGAACCAGGAGGTCGCGTCGGCGGACGCCCGGGCGGCCGCCATACGAAATGCGCTTGCGAAGGTCGACGAGGCCCGTGCGCTCTGGGAACGGGGCGACCTTGACGGCGCCGTCGCGCGTGTCGAAGAGGCGCTGCGGCTGGATGCCGAATCGGAGGAAGCGAAGGGCGAGCTTCTCTCGATGACCGAGGGAAGGAAGAACTTCCAGGCCGCCGGACGGCTGCGGGAAGAGGGACGGGCGCTTCTTTCCCGGGATATGGCCGGCGAAGCCGTCGAAAAGTTCCGCGAGAGCGTTGGCCTCTGGAAGAACGCGGAGACGGAGGAACTTCTCGCGCAGGCGACGAAACGCCGGACGTACCTGGAGGAAATGAGGGCGACGGCCTCCGGGCTGCTTCGGGACGCCCTTGCCGACGAAGGAGCGGGGAAGCTCGACGACGCGCTCGCGAAGCTGCGGGAAAGCCTGAAAGCGGCGGCGCTTCCCGAGACGCGCGAAGCCGCAGCCCGCATTGAGACGCTCATCCGGGAGCGGGACGAGAAGAAGGCGAAAGCCGACGAGCTGAAAGCGAAGGCGCAGTCGCTCGAAAAGGACGGCAAACTCGAGGAAGCGCTCGATCTGTTCGAGGAGAGCCTGCGGTACGTTCAGGACAAGGCGGTGAACGAAACGGCCGCCCGGCTGCACGCCGCGATCGACGCGCGACTTGCGACCGACGAGCAGAAGAAGACCCGGGCCGCGGCGCTCATGCGGAAAGGCGCCGAGTTCGAGCGAAGCGGGCGTTTCGAGGAGGCCCTGGCGTCGTATGAGGCGAGCCTCGCGCTCCGGCCGGAACCGAAGGCCGAAGAGGCGTTCGGTCGTCTCTCGGGGATCGTTCAGGAACGAATCCGGATCGAGGCGGACAAAAAGGACCGCGCCTATCGTCTCTTCCAGGAGGGATACGATCTCGAACTGACGGATCATCCGGAGGAAGCTCTGGCGAAGTACCGGGAGAGCCGCCTGACCAAGCCGGACAAGGAAGCGGAAGACGCCGTCCGGAGGGTGCAGCTGCTGCTCACCGAACGCCGCGACCGGAAGGCGAAGGCGGCGGAGATGCTTGCGAAGGCGTCGGAGCTGGAACAGGCCGGAAAGATCGAGGACGCGCTCGACCAGTATCTCGCGAGCCAGGCGCTCCAGCCGGACGCCGCGACGCTGAAGGCCGTCGACCGGCTGAAGGCGGTCATCAGGGACCGCGTCCGGTCGAAAGAAGAGAAACAGCTTCGCGCCGACAGGCTCTTCCGTTCGGGGTCGGAGCTTGAACGCAGCGGCGATCTCGACGCGGCGAGGGAACGCTTTTCCGAAAGTTTCGCTCTCGCGCCGGACCCGAAGGTTGAGGAAGCGCTGACCCGGCTCGAAGGGAAAATCGTCGAGCGGGCCGCGAATGCCGACGAACGCAGGGCGAAGGCGCTGGCGCTTTTCACGGAGGCATCGGACCTCGAACTCAAGGGAGAACTCGAAGCGGCGCGTGCGAAGCTTCGCGAGAGCCAGTCCGTCCATCCCCTGAAGGATGCCGAGGAGGCCGTGCGGCGGATCGTTGACAAGATCCGCATCGCCGACGAGCGAAAGAGCAGGGCCGCGGATCTGAACCGGAGCGGCGCGCGAATGGAACGGCTCGGGAAGCTCGCGGAGGCGCTCGCGCAGTATGAAGAGAGCCTCGCGCTCATCGCGGCGGCGGATATCGAGGAGTCCGTCGTTCGGGTTCAGGGAAAGATGGACGCGCTCGCCCGGGAATCCGGAGAGCGAAA
>CAZVUT010000257.1:0-3712 GCA_964630155.1 uncultured Synergistaceae bacterium | reverse complement strand
TCATGAGGGCGGCCCACTGATACTTGCTCATCGCTCCCGTGCCCGAGTCCGTCAGAAGGTCTATATAGACGTCCTTCGAGCGGATCCCGAACATGTTGAAATGGCCTTCCCTGAGCGCCGCTTCACGCTGGGCCGCGTCCGGAATGCTGACGGGCTCCACCATCTTGATGCGGAACGGTTCCGGCTGAATACGCTGTACCATGACCGAATTCCCCCTTGTCCCGTTTTCTGTATCTTTTTCTCCGATCAGGATATACTGTACGAATCCAGTCCGCTTGTACAATTTTGACGCGAAAAGCATCGTGCGGCGTTTCGGGAGGAAGCGAATCCGTGACGGAAGACACGAGGAAGCGCAAGGAGACGGTCCGCTACTGGCGATGCGACGACCTGCCCGGCGTGGAGCTTCTGCTCGCCGACTACGCGTCGCAGTCCTATTCGTGGCACACGCACGAGACGTTCGCGTTCGGCGCGATCGAACGCGGAGCGCTTGCGATGCGCCTCCACGGCATGGACGGCGTCGCTCCCGCGGGGAACGTCGCCATCGTCTTCCCCGGCGAGGCGCACACGGGGCACGGTGCGGACAGTTCGGGGTGGAGTTATCGCATGTTCTACATCGACCCGGCGATCCTCGCCGACGCCGCGTCCGCGATAGCCCCCGGCAGGCTCGGTCTCCCCCCGCTGCCGCAGGGCGCGATATCGGACCCGGATCTGTCGGAGTCCATCGGCGCGCTGCACCGGATGCTGGAACAGGGCGTCGGCGCGCCGCTCGAACGGCAGGAGCGCCTGCTCGCCATCCTCGCCCGGTTCGTCCGCCGCCACGCCCTCTGGAACGCCCCTCCGCCCGACCGCGTCTCGCGGACGACGATGGAGCGCGTCCGGATCTACCTCGACGAGCGCGTTTCCGAGGACGTCACCCTTCCCGAACTCGCCGCCGCCGCGGGGTGCAACCCTTTCCGTCTCGTTCGGGCCTTCCGGAGCGCATACGGCCTGCCGCCGCACGCATACCAGCTTCAGGGGCGCGTGCGGCGCGCGCAGGAGCTGCTGCGCGGCGGCTGGAACGCAACGACGACGGCCGCGGAGCTCGGGTTCGCGGACCAAAGCCACTTCTCGCGCATCTTCCGGCAGATCACGGGAATGACACCGGGCGCGTTCGCCCGGTGTGTCTGCTCGCAAGAAACACGCTCGCAACAAACGAAACCCCGTTCTGGCGTTTCTATCGGATGAAGTTCGTCTGCATCCGCTGTTCGGACGCCGGGAGCGGAACGCCGGCCGCCTTTCCCGCCGCGATGGTCGCAAGCATCCATGCCATGTTCTCGCCGAGCGTGCGCATCGTCTGCATCCCCTCGAGATCCTTCCGGACCTCGTCGGGCGTGTTGCCGTGGACGCTGTTCCAGTACTGCGACGACACGACGGGCATCCGCGCGATCGTGAAGTACTTGTTCAGCCGGTCGAACGACGCGCTCGCGCCGCCCCGACGGCAGCTCACGACGGCGGCCGCGGGCTTGTGCGCGTACGCGCCCGATTTCATGAAGAACATGCGGTCGAGAAACGACGTGATCTGCCCCACGGGCCCCGCGAAATAGACCGGAGAGCCCACGACGAGCCCGTCCGAGGCCTTGAGCAGATCGATGCACTCGTTCACCGCATCGCTTGTGAAGACGCACTGCCCCGTCTTCGCGCACGCGCCGCACGCGGTGCAATCCTGGATCGGCCTGTTTCCGATATGGAAGATCCGCGTTTCGATCCCGTGCTTCCCGAGCTGCGACGCGACCTCGCTCAGCGCCGTAAACGTGCACCCCGCAACGTGCGGACTTCCGTTGATCAGAAGAACTTTCATCGTACGACCTCCCCGATGTGACGGACCGCAGGCTCCGCGGTCCGGTCCAGATATATCCGAAGGCTACCACAGAACGCCGCTTGCCGGATAGCTTCTTTTGCGTATCCCCAGCGTGGCCTAGACGTACGTCTCCCGGAGCATCTCCGCCGCCGACGGGTCGATCTGCTCGCGGCGCCTGATGGCGTCGAAGCGGTCCAGCAGGTCGCCGGGGCGAAGGCGCTTCTTCTCCGCGCCGGAAATGTCCGCGACGACGCGCCCGCGGTGCATCATGACGAGCCGGTCCCCGAGGCTCACGGCCTGCTGCATCGAGTGCGTGACCATCAGCGTCGTGAGCTTCCCCCCGCGCACGAGGTCGTCGGTGACGCGGATGACCATCTCCGCCGCGCGCGGGTCGAGGGCCGCCGTGTGTTCGTCGAGCAGCAGCAGCTCGGGGCGGCGCATCGTCGCCATCAGCAGCGTCAGCGCCTGCCGCTGGCCTCCCGAAAGCGAGCCGATCTCGTTGTCCAGTCGGTCTTCGAGCCCCATGCCCAGGCAGCGCACGCTTCGCATGAGTTCGTCGCGCGACCGCAGCGACGCGTTCCTGCGCAGCGTGCGCCGCAATCCGCGACGCTCCGCCAGCGCGAGATTCTCCCCGACGGACATTCCCGGGGCCGTGCCGCTGAACGGATTCTGGAAGACCCGGCCGATGAGCGCCGCCCGCCGGTGTTCGGGCCATCGCGTGATGTCGCGCCCCGCGAGCAGGATCGTCCCCTCGTCCACGATGACGCTTCCGGACACCGCGTTCTGGAGCGTTGACTTCCCCGACCCGTTCGTTCCGATGACGACGACGAACGAGCCGTCCTCCACGCGAAGATCCACCCCTTGCAGCGCGCGGACCTCGTTCTCCGTGCCTGGGTGGAAGGTCTTTACGATCCCACGGATATCAAGCACGGCGCGCGCCCCCTTTCCCGAAACGCGCCGCGACGTCCGGCGCGACGAGCGTCGCGAGGACGAACAATGCGGTGATGAGCTTGAGGTCGTTCGGGTTGAGCCCCCAGCGGAGCGCGATCGAGACGAGCAGCCGGAACAGCACCGACCCCATGACCGCTCCGGCGATGGCGATCCCGAGCGACCGGGTTCGCACGAGGGCCTGTCCGATGATGACGCTCGCGAGCCCGAGAACGAGCGTCCCGACGCCCATCTGGACGTCGGCGAAGCCCTGGTACTGCGCCATCAGCGCGCCTGCGAGGGCCGACAGTCCTCCGGAAAGCATGAGGCTGAAGAGCAGCATGTCCGGCGCGCTCACGCCCTGCGCGAGCGCCGACTGCGCGTTGTCGCCGGACGCCCGGAGCGCGACGCCGAAGTCCGTTAGCAGAAAGATCCGGAACGCGACGGCGAGAAGGCACGCGATCGTCGCCGCACCCGCGAGGACCGCGAGATCCCCCGTCGGAACCTCCCAGACCGAGATGCGCATCGTTTCGAGCCCCGTGAGCTTCCGTGCGGCCGCGCTTGCCATGTCGACGAGCGTCGCCGTCCGCGACAGCGGGACGTTGCTCCCCCCCATGATCCGCAGGTTGACCGAATACAGTCCGGTCATGACGAGAATGCCCGACAGAAGATTATTGACCCGCAGGCGCGTGTGCAGCACTCCGGTCACGCATCCGGCAAGCATTCCCGCCCCGGCGGCCGCGAGCGTCGCGACGACCGGCGCGGCCCCCCCGGCGATGAGGACGGCCGCCGTGGCCGCGCCAAGCGTCAGGACGCTGTCGGTCCCGAGATCCGCGAAGCCGAAGATCCTGAAGGTCATAAAGACGCCGAGGGCCATCACCGCGAGGATGAAGCCCATCGTGAGGGCGCCGGTCAGAAGACTCATGAGTTCCCTCCTTCGGGCGTCGC
>CAZVUT010000256.1:0-3735 GCA_964630155.1 uncultured Synergistaceae bacterium | reverse complement strand
GGACGGGTTTGCGGAACTTCGCCTTTTCGATCATGGTCAGGTAGGTGACCAGCCCCTCGGAACCGGGACGAAGCGCAAGCATCATCGCCGCGACCTGTCCCATGGCTTCCAGAACGAGGACGCCCGGCATCACGGGCTCCGAAGGAAAATGCCCCGGAAAGAAGGGTTCGTTGATCGTGACATTCTTGAGCCCCACGACGCGCGTCTCGCTGTACTCCAGTATCCTGTCCACCAGAAGAAACGGGAATCTGTGGGGCAAGCTCTTCATGATCGTGTCGATATCGTACATGGTGCACGCCTCCTTTTAGTGAAGAGTAAGCGCCTTCAAGGCATGAACGAGACGGAGGTGCATTTCGTGTCCCGCCCTGAAAGCGACGATACGCGCCCTCACCGGTCGTCCGACGAGGACCAGGTCTCCGATAAGGTCCAGCACTTTATGGCGAACAGGTTCGTCCGGGAAGCGAAGCCCTTCCTTCGCCTGGACGCTCCCGGGATCCTCCCCGAAGACAGTGGCGTTCTCAAGGGATCCTCCGCGGGCAAGGCCGCGACGACGAAGCATTTCGATCTCGGACGCCAGCGCAAAGGTCCGCGCTCCCGCAAGTTCCCGTTCAAACGTCTCCGGATCCGGCCGGATCGAAAACGCCTGTGTCCCGATATCCGGGATCGACGGATACTGAATGATGTAGTCGATCCGGAAGTCATCCGACGGAAACGCGGCGATACACCGTTTCCCTTCCTCATCCGACAGGAGGATCGGGACGATCGGGACAACCGGTTTTGAAAAGCCCTCGCACGCCTCGATTCCCGCGTCCCGCATCAGCCGGACCCATTGCGCGGAACATCCGTCGAGAGCCGGAATTTCCAGAACGGCCCCATCGCTCGCCCGCGTCCGTTCCGAATCGACGGACGCCTCCGCGTCATCCGCATTTCCGACCCGAATCGTCAGGGAGTCCAGCGCCAGCCCCCCGACGGCAGCCAGCAGATGCTCCGCCGTTTTCAACCGGACGCCTCCCGGAAAAAGAAGGTCCGTGCCCCTCGATGTTCCGGAAGGGACCGCTTCCTCTATTGCATATTCTCCCCGCCGGAAGGCGAAATGTATCCCACGGGGGCCGCTATTTGGGGAAACGCGCACCCACGCATGCGTCCCCGTATGGAGTCCCGGCCCCTCACACAAAACCTCGCGCGCGATGGTCCGGCGACCGGTGACCTGCGGCTCGGCAACCGTCCCGGAAGGATCGGTCCTCATATCGGCGAAGCCTTCCCTTCGGGACGTGAGCCCGAGTCCTTCTCCTCTCCCGGCCGTTCTCCTTCGGGCAAATCGGTCCGGGATGGATCGGAAACGCATTCCGTTCCTCTTTCCAGCCGTTTGACGCGGTCAAACAGATCGGGAAGTTTTTCCATGAGCGCGTACGTCCTGAATGTCTTTCGGTGTTCGCGGGCCGGAAACCCGGAAACGGTCATTCCCGGCGCGACATCTTTGGTCACGCCGGCGTTCCCCGCGACCTGGGCGCCTCTGCCGATGCGGACATGGTCCTTGATGCCGCTTCGCGCGGCGAGCACGACTCCGTCTTCGATCACGACGCTGCCCGCGATCCCCGCCATTCCGACGATGATGCAGTTTTTTCCGATTTCGACGTTGTGTGCGATGTGGACATGGTCATCGATCTTCGTACCGTCCCCTATCACCGTATCGCCTATCGTTCCGCGGTCGATCGTGGTGCATGCGCCGATCTCGACGAACGCTCCTATTTCGACACCGCCGAGCTGGGGTATCTTCGCGTGTCCTTCCGGAGCGGGCTGAAAGCCGAACCCGTCGGCGCCGATGACCGTTCCGCCGTGGATCAGGACATTCCGCCCTATCGAGCAACGATCCATGACCGCGACGTGCGGCTCGATAACCGCGCCAACCGCGACGCGACACGCCCGTCCGACGGAGACGTGCGAAAGAAGACGGACGCCGGCTTCGATCACCGTATCGTCGTCGATGCTGCAGAACGGTCCGATCCATGAATCCCGGTGTACGGACGCGCTCGGCGATACGACCGCGGTCGGGTGGATTCCCCGGCGTTCGTCGTCCCGGACGAGAAAACCGGCGAAGAAACGCAGAATAACCGGAAGGAGCGATTTCGCATTCTCGAGAGCGATGCCCCCGAACCCTGTCCGGAAAAGGGCGGACGGGGCTATGACGAGCGCGCCTTCAGGCAGAGTCTCCGCGATTCTGGCGTCCCAAAGGATGCAGATGCTCTCCCTGTCGGCGTCCTTCGGAAGGACCAGTCTCCCGACCATTCGTTCCGAATCCCCGATGACGCTTCCGCCTATGTTACGGGCTATATCGCCGAGAGAGACTTTTTTCGACAGGTTCATGCGACCCCTCCTTGAACGCTTTCATGATACGACAGAATCGCGCCGCGGCAACCGATGCGCCGTTCACAGGTCGCCGATCAGCCGAAGGCTCATCGAGTCCGCATCGCGTTCGTCATAGTGCAATTCGATTGAAATATGCTCGTTGATGCGGACGCCGACTCCGATGTTGTGTTCGTTGTCGGTGTTCATCCGCCACCACACATAGGGACGTCCTATCTCCTGGCGGGTCCGCGCCTTCCACCAGAACACCCCGCCCGGATAGGTCACTTCTCCCCCGATACTGAAGGCGGGGAAAAGGTTCCATTCCGCCCCAAAACGGCTTTCGAGGCGTAAATCGTTCGCCAGGACAATCCACTCGGCATACAGTTCGACGTCCCATCCGGACCAGGGGAGCGCCTTTCGTCCGACGTGAAGCCCGAATTCCGGGTACCGGTCATCGGTCCCGAGATACGCGGCCGCCCACGCTCGGAGGATGTACCTGCGGCTTTCCACATCGGCGTCGATTCGGGATATTTGTTCGGGGACGAAGTCGGCATGAACTTTCGCCCGAGAATTCACCACCGTATTCCTGTCGGAAAGCCGGAATTCCGCCAACCGTTCGATGTCCGCGGCATGCTTTTTCGCCCACAGGACCGGGATCCCGATGATCGGAGACATTCCCTTCAGAAGGGCTTCGTTGAGGTCGGACCGCAAAATGACGGGAAGAGAAGACGAATAGACTCTCGGAACGACGGCGAGAACGAGCGGCTGTTCCGGCGAAAAAGCCGCCTGCAGGAGGCATCGCTCGCTCTGCTCTCCTGTTCGCTTCCCGGGAAGCGGCGCCGTTATGCGGGCCAGAATCGTGATCGTCCAACCGGGCAGCACCGGCGCGAGCAGGCGCCGTATCTCGTCGCGAAGCGCGGCGTCCGCCCAGGAGAGCGCCGCGACGGGAAGGCCCGAAAGCAGGGACGCTATCTTCGCCGACATTCCGTCGATATCCCGGAGAAACCATGGCCGCAACGCATCGGAAAGAGGAGGGACGATGCATTCGACATCCCAGTTCGTGACGATCTGAGGGGAGAACGATGCGACCGGAAGGTTCTGCTCTTCCTCCACCGTGACCAGAAATCCCGGGAAAAGGCGCTCGGAAACGACGCGAAGTATTTCCAGCCGCTCATTGGTGATTCCGTCGCTTGACATTTCCCGCCATACGACGGAGAGACTTCGCGCCGCGCTTTTTCCGAGCCAGTCCGGAAGCCCCAGGATGCGGACTCCGGGCGATCCGTCGCCCGGAGCGTTTGTTTCGGAGGGACTCGCCGGCCCCGCGGCGAACGCACACGGGACAAAAAGAAGGGCCGCAGTCAAAAGAAGGACCACAGCCCATGATCGCAA
>CAZVUT010000255.1:0-3819 GCA_964630155.1 uncultured Synergistaceae bacterium | reverse complement strand
GCATGATCTACATCTCGCACAAGCTCGACGAATTCGAGCGGATCGGCGACCGCGTGCAGGTGCTTCGCGACGGGAAGACCGTCGGGGACGCGGAGGCGCTGTCCTCCCTCAGCCTCGACGGGATCATCGCGCGAATGGTCAACCGGGACATCCGCGAGAAGTACCCGAAGGAACCCTTCGCGCCCGGCGAGGTCACGCTCGAGGTGCGAAACTTCGAGGTGGATCACCCGTTGCTCCGGAACGCGAAGAAGGTCTCCGGCGTCTCGTTCGCCGCGCGAAAGGGAGAGATTCTCGGAATCGCGGGGCTCATGGGCGCCGGGCGGACGGAGCTCGTGACCGGGATCTTCGGAGGACTGCCGGGAGCGGCGCGCGGCGAGGTGCGGATCGACGGGAAACCGGTCGCGATCCGATCGCCCGAGGACGCGATCGCGGCGGGCATGGCGCTCGTCACGGAAGACCGCAAACTCCTGGGACTCATCCTCGATTTTTCCATCCGGACGAACATCACGCTGAGTTCGCTGAAGGCCGTCTCGAATGCGCTCGGCGTGATCGACCCGATGAAGGACCGGGGGATGGCGGAACGTTTCGTAACGGAACTCGGCATCCGGACCCCGTCCGTCGAGGCGGCGGCCAATTCGCTGTCGGGAGGCAACCAGCAGAAGGTCGTCATCGCCAAGTGGCTTGCGACGGAATCGAAGATCCTGATCCTCGACGAACCGACGCGCGGCGTCGACGTCGGAGCGAAGGTCGAGATCTACCGGCTCATGAACGACCTCGTCCGCCGGGGCGTGACCGTCGTCATGATTTCCTCGGAACTGCCCGAGATCATGGGAATGAGCGACCGGATCCTCGTCATGTGCGAGGGGCGGCTCGTCGCCGAACTGGAGACCGCGAAGACCTCGAAGGAGGACGTCATGGACTACGCGACCGGAAATCGCACGCAGGAGGGATTCCGATGAAAAGCTTCTTTCGCGCGCACGCGACGCTGACGGCGCTCGTCGTGCTGACGGCGGCGCTTTCGTTCCTGTCCGAGGCGTTCTTCACGCCCCGGAACCTGAGCAATATCACGCTGCAAGTCACAATCATCGGCATCATAGCCGTCGGAATGACGCTCGTCATCCTTCTCGGCGGGATCGACCTCTCGGTCGGATCCATCGTCGGCCTCGCCTCGATCGTCGTGACGCTGCTCATGCAGAGCGGCTGGAACGTGTGGCTCGCGATCCTCGCGACGGTGTTGTCCGTCGGCGTCGGCGTCGGCGTGTGGAACGGGGTGTGGATCGCGCACTACCGGATTCCGGCGTTCATCATCACGCTCGGCATGATGACGATCGCCCGCGGCGCGGCGCTCGTCCTATCCGACGGCAGTTCGATCCCCGTCACCGACCCGGTCTTTCCCCTGCTTGGCGGCGAGTACATCGCCCCGACGCCGTCCGCCGTCATCCTCGGCGTCGCTCTCGCGCTGTTCCTGTTCGCGATCCTGCGGACGGCGTCGCGGCAGCGTTCCTGCGGCGTCAGCGTCGGGGCGCGCGACATCGCGATCCGCTCGTCCTTCGGCGTCGCGATCCTCGCGCTCGCCGCATACGTCTTCATCGGCTACCGCGGCATCCCGTACCCCGTCGCGTTTCTGATCGTGCTGATTCTCGCGGGCGCGTTCATGCTGTCGAACACCCGGCTCGGGCGGCGGATCTACGCGACCGGCGGCAACAGGGAGGCCGCGCGGCTCTCCGGGATCAACGTCTTCCGCGTGGAACTCACGGTCTACGTCATCGTGACGACGCTCGCGGCCGTCTCGGGAATCCTGCTCACGTCGCGGCTCAACGGCGCGAACCCGAACCTCGGGAATATGTTCGAACTCGACGCGATCGCGTCCGTCATCATCGGCGGGACGAGCCCGATGGGCGGCGTCGGAACGATCGGCGGAACGGTCGTCGGCAGCGTCCTGATCGGCGTCATGAACAACGGAATGAGCCTTCTCGGCGTGAGTTCGTTCTATCAGCTGATCATCAAGGGCTTCATCATCATCGTGGCCGTGTGGTTCGACGTGATGAACAAGCGGAGGAAGGCCTGATGCGCGCCATCGGCGTGGATGTCGGCGGACACAAGGTTGCGGCCGCGCTCGTCGAGGACGGACGGATCCTTCGGCGGATCGAGGAGCCCACGGCTCCGCCGCTCACGCCCGACGCCGTCGCGCCGCAGATCGGGCGGATGGCGGCTTCGCTCGGAGCGGGCGACCGTCTTCCGGTGGGCGTCGGATTTCCCGGTGCGTTCGATACGGAGCGGGAGCACGCGCATGTCGTCCCGAACCTTTCCGGATGGGTCGGCGCGCCGATCCGCAGGATTCTGTCGGACGCGGTCGGATCTCCCGTCGAGGTCGAGAACGACGCGAACTGCTACGCGCTCGGCGAGGGGTGGGCCGGAGCGGCGAGGGGACTGAACGACTATGTGGTCCTGACGCTCGGGTCGGGGGTCGGGGGCGGCGTCGTCCTCGGCGGGCGGCTTCTGCGCGGGAGCCACGGAATGGCCGGAGAGCCGGGACATATCGTCGTCGGAACGAACGAACCGTGCGGGTGCGGCGGAATGGGCCATGTCGAGGCGATCGCGGGCGCCAACGCGATCGAGCGGGAAGCCGCGCTGTGCGGTTTCCCGCCTGACGTGAAGATTCTCTGGAAGGACCGGAGCAACCCGCTCGTCAGCCCCATCTGGGACCGGGCGTTCGAGGCGCTCGGCAAAGCCGTGGCGACCATTGTCTGCCTGTTCGATCCTGAAGCGGTCATCATCGGCGGCGGCATGAGCCGGGGCGAAGGGTTCGTCGACGCGCTCCGGGAATCGGCGATGCGTTTCCTGTCAGGGCCCTATCGCGACGTTCTGGACCTCAGGACGAGCGCGCTCGGAAACGACGCCGCCCTGATCGGGGCCGCGTCGCTCACTCGAGGCACGGACATTCCAAACCCCACAGGAGCGCCCGGTCGCGGTCGGTGATCTCCCACACGCGGCGGTGAAGCTCCTCCATCAGGCGCGGGTTGCGCAGGATCTCCATCTTCTCCTGCGCGCCGAGGGATCGCGGCCCGAGCGTCAACGCGCGTTCCAGAAGCTCCGCCATCCTCTCGGGATCGGCCGCGGCGGGCCGCGGGGCCGTGATCGTGCTGTAGCGCAACGCCAGAGAGCGATGCAGCGCGTTGAGCTTCGGATCGACGACGGCCCGGATGAAGCCGGACTGCCGCGGGATCGGAAGCGGCGAATAGGGGGCCGGCAGCGCCATATTCCGGTCGAGTTCGCGGAGGACCTTCGGGCGCTCCGTCTCCTCCGGGATCAGGAAGAGCCCCGCGTCGCGCGCGCTCTTCCCGAGCGACGCACGGCTCGTGAAGACCGAAATCGGGCCCGAAAGCGCGAGCGAGAAGAGGATCGGCGAGATCCACCAGAAGAAGGTCGGATTGAACGGGTAGAGAACGGCGCCCCATACGATGCCTGCAAGCATGCCCCACCAGTGGACATTCATCGCGTCGATCCACGAAGTGCCGCGGTCGTCGCGCGTCTGCGTCCCCCATCCGACCGCCCTGCCGAGAAGGGTGCCGACGACGAACGTGCTGTGGAAGAGCATCCGGATCGGCGCGAGCAGCGTGGACAGAACGACTTCGAGAAAAACGCCCGCACTCAGGCGCGCGATTCCCCCGTATTTCGCGGCGTCCCCCCGGATCGCGGCAAGCAGGATGCTGAAGAGCTTGGGCAGGAAGAGGACGACAGCCGTCGACGCGAGCAGCGTGACGGCCCAGTGGGGGTACCAGACGGGCCATTCGGGGAAGAGCGTCTTCGCGCCGGAGA
>CAZVUT010000254.1:0-3822 GCA_964630155.1 uncultured Synergistaceae bacterium | reverse complement strand
CCTCGACCGAATTTCTCATTGATTCCATCGTGCCGTCAATATCGTGCATCGTCTCTCCCCTTGTCGTCAAACATCCCACAAACCGCAAATCATTCGGGAACATCGATCCGTTCGTCCGCACCGGCGTTCTCTTTCGGGTTCGGCCCGCTCTCCCCGCATGAAATCGCCGCATCGAGCATATCGAGGATCGACGCCGTCAGACGACCGTATTCGGGATCGTCGCGGCGACGCGGACGTTCCAGCGAAACCGGAACCGTCGCCGTCACGCGGCCCGGGCGCGCCGAGAAGACCACGATCGTGTCCGCAAGATAGACGGCCTCGTCGACGCTGTGCGTCACGAACAAAACGGTGTTCTTCCGAACCGATCGAATCCGGAGAAGCTCCCGCTGCAAAAGGATCCTCGTGTGCGCGTCGAGCGCGCCGAAGGGTTCGTCCATGAGCAGGACATCCGGTTCTGCGGCGAGAGAACGCGCGATCGCGACGCGCTGCCGCATGCCGCCCGAGAGTTCGTGCGGCATCGCGTGGGCGAACGACGAGAGGCCGACGATATCGAGCAGGCCGCGCACCCGTTCGTCCCTCACCGCCGCGGGCGTATGCGCGTACTCAAGCCCCAGCGCGACGTTGTCGCGGACGTTTCGCCACGGAAGCAGCGAATACTCCTGGAACACCATGCCGCGTTCGTGTCCGGGACCGGTGACGGGCGATCCGCGATAGTCCACGGAACCGCCCGAAGCGCGTTCGAGTCCGGCGACGACGCGGAGCAGTGTCGACTTCCCGCACCCCGAGGGGCCGACGATGCAGACGAACTCGTTCTCCCTCACATCGAGGGAGGCCCCTTTGACTGCCGTGAGAAATCCTCCCGAACGTTTCGGGAAGGCCACGGAAAGATCCCGCACCGACACCACGGGAACAGCTTTCAGCGGCTCAGGCGAACCCACTGGAATTTCCTTTCCTCGATCCTTCGGAACCCGAAGTCCAGGAGCGCGCCGACGAAACCGATGCTGACCATTCCGGCAACGACCACGTCCGTCCGCGCAATGGTGTACGCGTGAGTGATGAGATACCCGACGCCCGAAATGCTCCCGGGAAGCATCTCGGCGGAAACGAGACACATCCACGCCACGCCGAGGCCGACCCGGAGGCCGTTGACGATCGACGGCATCGCGCCGGGCAGGAGAATCGACCGGAAGATATCGCCGTCCGATGCTCCCAGTGTGCGCGCCGAGTCGAGCAGGATCGTCCTCACGCTGCGAACGCCGTGAATGGCGCCGCTCAAAACCGGATAGACGGCCCCGATGAAGATGATGAAGAGCATCGAGAGCTTCAGATTGTTGAGCGGTACGAAAAACTCCCCTTCCTCCACGCCCGCCAGCGTCGCAAAGCTGGCGACGCCGAACCACGCGAGAACGAGCGGCGCCCACGCAAGCGGCGGAATCGGCCGGAAGAGGGAAAGAAACAGGTTGAGCAGTTCGTGGCTCCGCGAGCTGTATCCCATCACGATCCCAAGGGGAATCCCGACGGCGACCGCAAGCGCGTAGCCCGTCAGGACGCGGGCGAGGCTCACCAGGATATTGGACGCGAGGGATCCCATGCCGATGACCGATGCGAACGGCGACGCGAAAAGTTCCCCCACCTGGCCGGGAAGGGGAACGACCACCTGATTGTTCGCCTTCACCGCCGCGATATGCCACAGGAGGAGAAAGAGCGCGGGAATGACGAAGGGAACGAGTGAAAAGGTCTTTTTTTCTTTCATGACGAGAGAGGAGGAACCGTCCTCCGGAGAAAAGGGGGGAAGAAACCGGAGGACGGTCCGAACCTCAGCCTGTACGCGTCCCTACTTGCGGACGTGCGAGAAATCGAAGAGGATCTCCTGTGCATCCTCTATTTTCTTGCCCTTGAGCGAACCGGAAAGCTTGTTCATCGAGTTCAGAACGTCGAGATACGCTCCGGCGCCCCGGATCCAGCCCTCAGTCGGATCGGTCCCGAAGACGATCGTGGAGCGCTCAATGGCCTCCCGGGGCATTCCGAGCCATTCGGCCGTGATTGCCGAGGCCTCGCTTTTGTTCGCGTTGATCCACGCCGCGCTCTCGGTCAGCAGATCGACCAGCGCGGCCGTCTCGGCGGGATGTGCTTCGAGAATTTCCGTCCGCGCGGCGGCGACGCAACACGGGAAGTTCGACCAGCGCCCCGCGGGAGGCAAGTCCTTCAGATCCATGACGAGCTTCCCCGCCTTCTTTTCCACCGCGACGGCGGGGATGGGGTCCGGGCCGACCCATGCGTCCACCTGACCGCTCGTGAGCGCCATGATCAGGTTGGAGGTCTCCTTGAGGTCTACGAGAAGCACTTGCGCCTTTGCGTCCCCGGGATCTTCCGTCACGACAAGCCCCGCCTCGCGCAGCGCGCCTTCGATGACGATTCGCGGCGCGCTCGTCGGAGAGTGGTAGCCCAGCTTGACAGGCCGCTTCTCGCCTTTGACCCATGCGAGGAAGGAGTTCCAGTCGGAGACGGGATTTTCCGGCGCGACTATAAGCCCCATCCCCTCGGTATGCACCGGGCAGAGGACCTTGATCGGAAGCCCCTTGTCAATCGCCGTCATCATCGCCGGAAGCGATCCGAGGCCGATGTCGAGGTGCTTTTGGGCGAAGAGCGTCGATGTCTCCGCCCCGCTCTTCGCGACAATGATGTTGAGGCGCGCGACCGCGTTCCCCTTCACCATGAGGTCATATTTTTCCTTCGCGACGACGGGCTTGAGATAGACGCCCCTGTCGGCGAACGCCTCGCCGCGCGCGAGCGCGACCATGAAGGGCTCCTGATGCGTCGTAAAGATGTAGCTCACCGAAAGGCGCGGCGTTTCACCGCCGAACGCAGCCGGTGTAAGCGCAAGCATCGCTGCGGCAAAGGACGCGAAAAAGATTTTCTTCATAACGGATTCACTCCTGTCATAGGATGTCGATCGATTTTTTTCGCCGATATGCGTTCAAAAGAATTTTCATGCTTTCGTTCAGAGCCCCTCCCGGGAGACAGCCGGCGCTGCGCGCCGCGCCGACCGGTGAAACCGGAACAGCAAAAACGCCAAAACAACCAGCCCGATCGCCCTCGCCGCCGGGAACGGCGCCAGAAGGGCGAGCCCCGTCGCGGCGAATGCCGCCCGCTCGGGCGCGCCGATATTCCGGAAACACCACCCCTGCGCGGCGCACGCAATAGCGACGACGCCAAGCACGGAGGCGACAAGAACCAGAGCGATCCCGGAAAAAGACGTTCCCTGAAGCAGCATTTCCGGGCTGTAGACGAACGCATACGGGACGATGAACGCGGGAATGGCCATGATGAACGCCGCTCTTCCCGTTTTCGACGGATTCGCCCCCGCTATTCCCGCGGCCGTGAACGAGGCGAGACACACGGGCGGCGTCACGTCCGCGAGGATGCCGAAGTAGAACACGAACAGGTGCGCGGCCAGCAGGGGGACCTTCAGCGCGGCCAGCGCCGGGACGACGACGGTGCTCGTGACGATGTAGTTCGCCGTGGTCGGGAGTCCCATCCCGAGGACCAGACAGGCCGTCATCGAGAAAAAGAGCGTCGGGACAAGACTGCCTCCCGCCAGTCCGACGATGTTGTTCGAGATCGCCAGACCGACACCCGTCAGCGCGGCCGTCCCGACGACAAATCCCACGAGGGCGCACGCGACCGCCACGCCGAGCCCCTCCCGCGCTCCGTCAGCCAGGGCGTCAATTATCACCCGGAAAGACATCCTCGTATGGCTCCGCAGGGCGCTGCACGCAACGGTCGAACAGACGCCCCAGAAGGCCGCCGTCAGCGGCGTGT
>CAZVUT010000253.1:0-3822 GCA_964630155.1 uncultured Synergistaceae bacterium | reverse complement strand
GTCGGCACGACGCGCGATATCACGGAGACCAGACGTTCGGAGAAGGAATTGCAGCTCGCCGCAAGCGTCTTCAACAACACCGTCGAAGGGATCGTCATCACCGACGCGAACGGAACGATCAAACGGGTGAACAACGCGTTCACGGCAATAACCGGCTTTACGCCGGACGAAGCCGTGGGGCGGAACCCGCGTATTCTGAAGTCGGACCGGCACGGCGGCGAATTCTACAAGGAGTTCTGGAAAACGCTGCTACGTCGCGGCAAATGGGAGGGCGAAATCTGGAACCGGCGGAAGGACGGCGAGGTCTACCCGGAATGGATGACGGTCACGGCGGTCTACGATACAAACGGGGCGGTTTCGGAGTACGTCTCGGTCTTCAACGACCTCTCCGAGGTGAGGTTCGCCGAGGCGCAGCTGGAGCTGCGAACGAACTACGACCATCTGACGGGGCTTCCCGCCCGGTCGGTCTTTCTGGATCGCCTGAAGCAGGAACTTGCGGACCGTGACAAACCGGCGCCCCGGATTGGCATCATGGTCTTCGATATCAACCGGTTCAAGAACATCAACGACACGCTGGGGCACCTTGTCGGCGACCAGGTTCTCCAGGCCGTCGCCGAACGGGTGCGTTTGGCCCTCGGCGATGGCCCGACCGTGACGCGGGTCGGCGGGGACGATTTCTACATTCTGGTTCCGGGCGCGGAGTCGACCGAACGGATCGCCGCGCTTGCCGACGCCCTGGTGCGCAACTTCGACCGTCCTGTCCTCGCCGCGGGGAACCCGCTTTTCATCAGCGCCGCGATCGGCATCGCCGTCTGCCCCGAGGACGGAACGAACCCGGATACGCTGCTCAAGAAGGCCGACATGGCCATGAGCAAGGCCAAGGAGGTCGGAACCGGAGCGTACCGTTTTTTCACGCCGGAACTCGGAGATCGGGCCTCCATGCGCCTGCATCTCGAGAACGCGCTCCGGGGGGCGATCGAGCGGCGGGAGTTCGCGCTTCACTACCAGCCTCTGATGGCGCTTGCGGACGGCCGAATCTCCGGCATGGAGGCGCTTCTCCGGTGGAACGATCCGGAGCGCGGGCTCGTCCCTCCGATGGAGTTCATCCCCGTGGCCGAAGACTCGGGCCTCATCGTTCCGATCGGCGATTGGGTTCTCTCCGAAGCGCTTCGCCAGCGGGCCGAATGGACGCGGGCGGGGGTTCCGGAGTTTCGCGTCGAGATCAACCTTTCGCCGCGGCAGTTCCATTCCTCCGGACTCCTTGCGCGCATCCGCGAGGTGATGGATGTGACGGGCGTGCCCCCCTCGGCGATCGGAGTCGAGGTGACGGAGCAGGGCATCATCGGCAATGCGGACAACGCGAGAACGACGCTCTTCGGACTGCGCGACATGGGCGTCCATATCCTGATCGACGACTTCGGGACGGGGTATTCGTCGCTCGCGCGGCTCAAGTCGCTGCCCATTGACATCATCAAGATCGACAAGTCTTTCCTCGTCAACATCCCCGGGGACAGAAGCAACGTCGCCATCACGCGCGCCGTCATCCAGCTCGCGCATTCGCTTCGCATTTCGGTCCTCGCCGAAGGGGTGGAGACGCACGGGCAGCTGGACTTTCTCCGGGCGGAAGGCTGCGACCTGATCCAGGGCTACCTTCTCGGCCGTCCCGCGCCGCCGGACGAGGCCGTCCTGATGGCGCGGAACGGGACTGACAGACGTCTTTCCCGCTAGGGAGACGATTTCACGAACGAAAGGGTTGAACGCAGTGGAGCATATCGACTCTACGATATTGTACGATCAGGGAGGGCATAAGTTCCTGTTTCTCGGATGGGAGGAGCAGGAGGAGGAGACGGCGGTCCAGACGAACCAGTACGTCATCACGTCGGGCGACGAGGTCATGCTTCTCGATCCGGGCGGAGCGCACGTTTTCCCGCGCGTACTGGCGAACGTCGCGGAGATCGTGGATCTCCGGAAGATCCGCCATATCTTCTATTCGCACCAGGACCCGGACGTCTCGTCCGGCATCACGCTCTGGCTGTCGATGGCGGAGCGCGCGACGGTCCATATCTCCGGGCTGTGGGTCCGTTTCCTGCCGCACTTCGGAATATACGACACGAAACGGATCGCCGCGATCCCCGACAAGGGCGAGACGCTGCCGTTCGGCAAGGGCGCCGCGATGAAGCTCATTCCGTCGCACTTCCTGCACTCCACGGGCTGCTTCTCCCTGTTCGATCCCGTCTCCCGCGTCCTCTTCTCCGGAGACATCGGCGCCGCGATCTTCCCGAAGGGGGGACGGTACCCCGAGGTCGGGAACTTCGAAAGCCACGTCCGCCTGATGGAGGGATTTCACAAGCGCTACATGGCGTCGAACGCGGCGTGCCGGAAGTGGGTGTCGCTCGTTCGGGCGCTCGGCGCGGACGTCATCGCCCCGCAGCACGGCGCGATCATGAAGGGGGAAAACGTCTCGAAATTCCTCGACTGGTTCGAGCGGCTCGAATGCGGCGTGGATGTCCTGGGCGACATCTACGGCAAATAGGAGGACTCCCGGTATGGACGCCGCGTATTCCGACGTGATCCGCCGGCTCGCGTCCGCCTACTTCGCCGATACCCTGATGAACTCGTTCATGTCGCAGCTCGACGAGGTTCTCGTCAACAGGGTCCGGCGCGTGGAGCGGGAGATGGGAAACACGACAAGTCGCTTCTCCGCGCTCCGGGATATGCTCGCGGAACTCGAGGGCGACTTCTCCCGGAAGAGTGCGGAGACCCGCGAGAGCGTCGAGAAGATCGCCGAAATGAACGACACGCTGGCGCGGGATCTCGAGAAGTCCGGAACGGACCTCGAAGGAATGAGCGAGAACGTGGGACGCACCGTCGACGCCACGTACGGAACGCTGCAATCCTTCCTGGACATCGAGAAGATGTCGAAGGACATCCAGCGGATCGCCAAGCAGACGAACCTTCTCGCGCTGAACGCGTCGATCGAGGCGGCGCGGGCGGGGGAGCACGGACGGGGGTTCGCGATCGTGGCCCGCAACGTCCAGGAACTCGCAGCGGAGACGAAGACGGCATCGGAATCCATAACGACGAAGGTGACGGAGATTTCGTCGTCCGTCCAGGAAGCGATGGACGATATCCGCAGGGTGACGGGGATGTTCGACGTGATCCGCACCTCCCTCGCGTCGTTCACCGAATTCCTCGCGACGAACAAGGGGTTCATGGAACGCATGGAAACCGCGATGACCGAGGCTGGCGGAACGATCCGCCGGAGTTCGGACGAAATGGAGGACTCCGTCCGGGTGATGGAGGGGGCTTCGGTCCAGTTCGAGTCTATGGCGGCGACGATCTCCGCGATCGTGCTCGCGCAGAAGAACCTGAAGTCTATCCGGCTTTAATGCAAGTCCTTTCGCCGTGTGATAGACTCACGCGCATATATGATGAATTCTTTTATTTTTTAATCTGAGGGGATCGCATGGAGATTCGCGACACGATCACTCCGGACGAGTTGCCCGGCATCCGCGGGCGAATCGCCGAGGATTTGCTTTCTCCCGAAGGGGCGGTGCTCGTCCCTCGGGGAAGCGAGATCGGCGCCGTCCTTCGCGGCATTCCCGGGTTGCCGGGGCAGCTCAGGCGCTGGGGAATCGGACGGATCAACATTATCCGGGACGTGGATGTCTCTTTCGAGGAATTCTCGGAACTTCTCGAACAGGTCGAACCGCCCGTCGACCGGCTCGACCCCGACCTTGCGCGGCATACGCTCAACCAGGTGCAGGACGTCTACAACCGCATCGTCTCCGGCGAAGACCATCGGGAAGCCGTGTGGGAGCT
>CAZVUT010000252.1:0-3863 GCA_964630155.1 uncultured Synergistaceae bacterium | reverse complement strand
TTCAGAGATCCGAAGCGCAGGTTCTGGCGCAGGAACGGCGAATCCGCGCCCAGGCGGCGGGGGCCGACGTCCGGACGTCGGAACGCACAACGGTCGGCTCCGACGGGAAACGGTACGTCACGTCGATTTCCATCACAGTCACCGGCCCGGAGGAAGTCGTCGACCGCATCGGCGGCGGATCGAAGGGCGTTTCCGTCGATACGGCCCGCAAGCCGGGGGAAAAGGCGTCCGGGCAAGACGGCGAACCGGAACACGCATCCGGCGCGTCGTCGACGGCAAAGGACCCGACATATTCCGCGAAAATCCGGCAATCCGTCGAGAAGCTCAAGGCCATCGAGCGGGACGTCATCGCCCACGAAGCGGCGCACAAAGCCGTCGGCGGGCAATACGCCGGAGCCGTTTCCTACAGCTACACCACCGGCCCGGACGGGAAGCGGTACATCACCGGAGGAGAAGTTCCGATTTCCGCTCCGGCGGGCCGCACTCCGGAGGAAACCATCCGGATCATGGAACGGGTTCAGCGGGCGGCCCTTGCGGCCGGATCGCCGTCCCCCCAGGACATCTCCGTCGCCTCGTCCGCGGCTGCGCTTCAGGCGGCCGCGCGGCAGGAACTTTCCCAGGGGCAGGCCGAAAAAGCATACGGCCAATGGAGCCAGACTCAAGACACCCCCTCCCGCACGTCTGGAGACGCCTGGCGCACCCCCTGGTCTATCGTCGCGTAACGGATTCCCCGCACTCTGCCGTCTGGACTTTTCCCATTTGTACAAATTGCACTTTTGCATTTCGCCTTGAAACAACCCTCGATGTATGGTACTGTCAAACCAAGAGAGATTGATAATGATTTTCACTTTCATTGTGCTCTCCCCTCAGAACACCCGGGATCGTTTTGACGTTCCACTCCATACTCATCGCGAGGAGGTGGCATATTTGAGCACTCCTGTGGCCATTTGGCTTGGCATCATGGCCGTCATCGGCGTCGTCATGATCGTCATGAAAATGCGAGGGAACTCCCCGAAATCACAAAACGACTAGCTGTATCGCCTGAATTGCAGCGGAAACCGGAAAAACCGCGCGCGGTCCGCTGCAATAATCTCTTCCTATTCACCCGATTTTTGCATACTTTCGTTCATGTCTCGCCCTTTCCATCCGATGCGTATAGGACGGTTCGAATCATCTGCGGAACGGGGTGGACGAACATGATCCCGAGAATTGACTTTCTTCCGGAAGACGCGTTGAATCATCGTGAGCGCAGGGTTCAGCCAAAGAACCGCAAGAGCGGGTTTCTCGACGGACGGAAGCCGTTCGAGCGCGCCCTGTTGAAGCGTCTGCATGCGGACGAAGAGGACGAGGAACAGGAGGCGGACGCCGGCGCATAGATCCGGCGCCGTCGGGACGCAGCCGGATAACGGCGAAACGGAGGCATGCGGCGTGCGACGGAACGAACTTGCCGGGCGAATCGACAATACATTGCTTCGACCGGATGCGGGTCGGGAGGATGTTCGTCGTTTCATCGAAGAGAGCGCGCCGCTCGGGTTTCGCAGCCTGGTCGTTCCTTCATGGGCGGTTTCCATGGCTGTATCTTCAGTCGCCGGGACCTCGACGGGCGTGTCCGCGGTCGTCGGCTTTCCCCACGGAACCGTTCCCCCGGCCATCAAGCTCCGGGAAATCGAAACCTATTCCGCGCTTGGCGTTACGGATCTCGATGTGGTCGCTCCCCTTTACGCAGTCCGTTCGGGCGACTGGAGCGCCGTCGAAGAAGAGATCCGCGCGATATGCGCCGCCTGTCGTCCGAAGGTCTTCAAGCTCATCATCGAAACGCCGCTTCTCTCCCCCGATGAGATCATCAGGCTCTGCGAATTATCCCTCCGCTGCGACGGCCCCGACTTTCTCAAGACCGGAACCGGATTTTCCGGCAAACCGACGATTCCGGAACACGTTCGCCTGTTGAAGGCGCATCTCGGCGGCAAGAGGATGATCAAGGCGTCCGGCGGCGTCCGGACGCTCGGCGATGCGCTGACGTTTTTCGATGCGGGCGCGGATGTCATCGGAACGAGCGCCGGAGTCTCCATCCTCCGTGAGAACGATATCGACTCCTGACCCGCCTCCCTTCCGCCGTTCGCCGCGACGCCCGTTTCGAATGACTCAGTTTTGCCGCTTCTCCGAACCCCCTCTCCGAAGGATTCTTTTTCCGGCGATATGATGTAAAATTTTTACGTGAATGAAACAATGAATCCACATCCGGTGTTGCATCTCTGAGGGACACTGTGTTCCACCCGCTCCCGAAGAGTGCAAAGGAGGTTGGCCCGTGATTCGGCGCGCCCTGTGGGGAACATTGATCTGCCTCTATTTCGCGTACGTTCTCGCACCGATCATTCTTCTCTTCGTGGGCTCCTTCGGGGAAAAATGGTTCGGGACGCTCCTGCCTTCCGGGTTCACCTGGCGCTGGTACATCGATCTGTTTTCAAAAACCATGTACGTTCGCGCCATGACGATGAGCCTTCTCGTCGCCTCGCTTTCGGCCGTGCTGAACGCGATCATCGGAATCCCCGCAGTCTACGCGGTCCATACGCTGCGAAAGCCCTGGCTCCGGAGGCTTTTCGATTTCGTGATCCTGTTGCCCATAGCGATTCCGCCTGTCGTCATGGGCCTCGGGCTCGTACAGGGGTTCAACTGGTCGTCGTTTTCCCTCGTCGGAACCTGGTATCTCCTGCTTGCGGCGCACGTCGTCTATACCCTCCCCTTCATGTTGCGCCCCCTTATGGCGAATCTCGAACTGCTCCGGTGGAACACGCTCGAAGAAGCCGCCCTCTCGCTCGGCGCCTCGCCGTGGCGTCTGACGCGCCGGATTCTCATCCCCAACCTGCTGCCGGGGCTGACATCGGGCGCGCTCATGACGTTCGCGATGTCGCTCGGAGAGTTCCAGCTCGCCGTCATGGTGACGGGCTCCGCAAGCCAGACGTATCCGGTCGTTCTGTATCAGGCGTTCTATGTCAGCACCGGGTTCGCCTGCGCGGCGACCATGCTGCTCGTGCTCCTGAGTCTCTTCAGCCTAACGGGTGTCCTGATATTGCGAAAAGCGTTCGGAGGCGGCGGACAATCCGACATCGTCGGAACATAAGCATCCGCCGCGCGTGAGGAGGATGTCATGAACGCCGTGAAACGAATCATCAGCGTTATCGGAACGTCAACCGCAACGCCGGAACAATACGTTCTCGCCCGCCGGGTCGGGCGTCTCCTCGCGGAGGCGGGGGCCCTCGTCGTCTGCGGAGGGAAGGGCGGCGTCATGGAAGGCGTCTGCCGGGGCGTTTCCGACGCCGGCGGCGCTTCCGTGGGAATCCTCCCGGAAAAGCGGAGCGAGGCGAATCCCTACGTCACGATCCCGATCACGACGGGGATCGGCGAGGCGCGAAACGTCGTCGTCGTCTCTTCCGGCGATGCGGTCATCTCCATCGGCGGAGGCCCCGGGACGCTGTCCGAGATCGGCTTCGCGCTGAAGATCGGCAAGCCGGTCGTCTCCCTGCACACATGGCTTCCGCTCGACGAAAACGGCGCGAAGACGCCCCTCCACGAGGCGGAATCCCCCGAGGAGGCCGTCGCGCTCGCGCTTCGTCTCGCGGAGGGCGAATGCGACAGGGGGGCTCTGCGATCATGATGGGAGTCGAGCTCGCGGCCGTCACGAAACGGTTCGGAAAGTTCGAGGCGCTCAGGGGCGTCTCCCTCGACGTCCGCCGGGGAGAGTTCCTTTCGTTGCTCGGCCCGTCGGGCTGCGGAAAAACGACGTCGCTCCGCCTGATCGCCGGTTTCCTGACCCCGGACGAGGGCGACGTCCGGATCGGCGGCCGTTCGATGAAGGGCGTATCCGT
>CAZVUT010000251.1:0-3863 GCA_964630155.1 uncultured Synergistaceae bacterium | reverse complement strand
CGCTCGAACTCCTGCGAGACGAATTTCAGCGCACTGCTGTTTTCCGTGACGACGCGGACGAGGTTCTCGTCGGCGCCGCCCGGGATATCGGCTTCGATCTCGAGCGTCACGCGCACCGTCGCGCCGACCTGCCCCGCGAGGTGCGAAATGACTTCCTCCGCGATCTTGCCCGCGTCGCGGCCGACGCGCGTGGCGTCGAGCGTCACCGAGCCGTAGAACCGTTTCAGCTTCGGAGGGACGGGCGGTTTCGGCGATGAACCGCCGTCCGTCTCTCCCGTTCCGGGCTTTTCATTCGGCGGAATGAGCGGAGGCTCGACCGTGGTTCCGCCATCGCCCCCGGGACGATCATCGGGACGGACGGACGGCGTGACCGGCTTCGCCTCGGCCTCCATCTGCCGTTCGGCCGCGGAGGGCTTCACGAGAAGCGCGCCGCTTTCCGGCGTTGCGGAGACGTGCGCTCCCCCGCGAAGGCCGATGTACCGCTTGGCGTTTTCGTCGTACCCTTCGGCGAAAGCGAACGTATCGCTCCGCCACGCGAGCGATACGGCGCCCTCGGCGATCGCCGCGACGAGAACGTCCGGCCCAGTGAGGCGCGGAAGGTAGAGGTATGTCGCGAAGTCCTCAGCGAGCCGCCGGATGGAGACGCAGTCCCCGCGCCAGAGGGGGACGCGGTCCATGTGTTGCCGGAGGATCGCGGGGCCGAGAACGGACGTCAGCCGGTCGTCGTTTCGGAGCTTTCTGCACGCGCGCACGGCGAGCCCGTCGCCGCCCGAGAGCCTGAGCGCATGCCACTCGACGGGAGACTGCGGCATCTTCTGCCCCGGAACAAGCAGCCACTGGTACGTCTCGGGCAGCCTCGCCGTCACGGTGCTCTCCGCCGACTGCCGCTGCGCTTCCGCCTGCCGCACCTGACCGGGGGCGAGGTTCAGCGCGTCCTTTTCCGCAAGGATCGAGGTCCACGCAAGGAGCTTCCTGACGGCTTCGTCGAGATCCTGAAGCCTCGCTGCGTCCGCCGCGAGGAAGACGAGCGTGTTCCGGGACATCCGCGGCGCGTTTCCGCGAGACTTCAGAATGCCCTGCGCGGCGGCCTCGGCGCTGTTCCCCTCGCCTTTGGCGTAGGGGACATCGGCGGGCAGAACGACCAGCCGGGCGTCATAGTCCTCCGGGACGTCGGCGCTGGAGCGCGGAAAGACATGGATCTTCGAAAAGTCGCCGTTCTTCTTCAGGTCCGCCCGAAGGCGCTGCTCCAGTTCGCGCGCCACACGGTCGGGATCGCGGGCGAACTGCGCGGCCCGGTCTTCGGCGAGCTTCGTGACGGTGGGTTGCGTCGCGTACCAGAACATGGTCCCGTCCTGATACAGATACGTCGCCGCCGCAGCGAGGCGGCGCAAGCCGTCGCCGAAAATCGCGGGCGACTCGCCGGGCATGACGCACCCGAGCTTCACGCGCCGGTCTTCGATCCCCTTGTGGGCGGCGTCCTTGGTCGGAGCGGAGCCGAGGTACACGGTCCGGGCGACGCGTCGCGTCGCGGAGCACTTGCCCAGGTTCGGGTTGTCCCCGTCGATCTTCAGCGGAAGGGAATTCGGGCCGTCGACGTCCTTCCCGATAATAGGAATCCAGTTGTCCGAAAGATACCGCGTCAGCTCGGACTGCACGCGCGGGTCGTCGATCGGAATCGTCGAGGGCAGGATGAGCGGACTTCCGTCGCCCGACTCCCACAGGCTGTGAATCACGGCCGCCATGAGCCGCAGGACGCCCCGCGTGCGCTGGAACGTCACGAGCGTCGACCAGTCCGTGTACAGGCGGTCGAAGATCTCCGGGTGGATGGGGTACGCCGCCCGGATGCGATCCTCGTATCCGCTCTCGCGGCACTCGGGGGGAAACTCCGCATGCTGCGCGCGATACAGCTCCGCGAACGCGCGGGCGGTCACATCGCGGAACTTGAAGGCGTCCGCGTCGGCAAGAGGCTCGAAGAGACGCCGCCGGACGATCTCGAAGCCCTCTTCGGCGCTTGCGGGCCGCCACGAGGACTCCACCCGCCCCACGACGTTCCGGAGCCTGTCGAGCGCCTCGCGTCCGCGAACGCCGCCGACCTCCACGTCATCGCTGACGGCATGGGGCGCCCCGGCCGCATCCGACGCCGGAAGGGAAATGACGAGAAGGCAGTTGCCCGCGAGCTTCGCCGATTCCGTCAGCACCTGCGCGAAGCTGAACTGCGTTTCGAAGCTCCCGCCGGGAAGGTCGCTCTGCTCGTGAAGCTGGCGCGCGTAGGCCACCCACTCGTCCACGAGGACAAGGCACGGCCCGTAGTCCCGGAACAGTTCGCGCAGGATGTCGCCGGGACTCGTCGCCCGTTCGTCGTCCGCAGAGACGCGCCGGTACGCGTCGGGGCCGCCGAGCTGCCACGCGAGTTCGCCCCAGAGGGTCCGGACGACCGTTCCGTCCCGTTTCGTCACGGGGTTGCCCGGAGAGATCTTGTTCCCCACGAGCACCACGCGGCGAACCTTCGGCAGCGCGGCGACGTCCGCGGCCTTCAGGACGTCCTCGATTCCGGCAAGCTCGCCGGGAGTCGCCCCGGAAAAGAGGTGATACAGCGCCAGCATGGAGTGCGTCTTGCCGCCGCCGAAGTTCGTCTGAAGCTGGACGACCGGATCGCCGCCCGTGCCGGAAAGGCGCTGCACGCCGTCGACCAGGAGGCGCTTGAGGCTTTCGGTGAGGTAGGTCCGCTGGAAGAACTCCCGCGGATCGCGGTACTCCGGGCCGCCCTCGCCGAGATACACCTGCCACAGGTCCGCGGCGAACTCCGCCTGCTGGTAGTCCCCCTTCGCGACGTCCGCATGGGGGGTGACGACCCGGCGCCACGGCTTCAGGCTCCCGGCGGCGGCCTCGACCAGCGAACCGCCCGCCCGGCGCTTCTCGCTCCGTACCTGCTCGTCGAAGACGAGTCGCCGCAGCTCCATCTTCATCCGGCCGACGTCGTCCGCTTCCTCCGCGGAGACCGCCGTCAGAAGCCGCGCGGCGGAATCGAGCGCGCGGTCCGCATCGTCGCCCGAGAAGTTTTCCTGATGCGCCCACTTGTTGCGCCAGTCGCGCAGCTCGCTCACGAGCGAACGCTCCGTGAACCCGAGGGACTGGCGAAAGACATCGTTCCACGACTCCCACATGAGCTTCAGCAAAAGCGAGGCGTCCCATTCGGCGAGCGGCTTCTGCGCGAGCGGATCACCTTCGAAATACGACTGGGCCTTCCGCAGCGCCTCCGTCCGATAGACGTTGCGGAACTCCCGCTCCGCGAAGGGGGCGATCCCCTGCCGCAGAAGATCGAGCGCCTTGCCGACGCGTTCCCGGTTCGTCATCGCCATGGATCATTCCTCGCTTTCGAAAAGGATTCTTCCCTGCGGATCGGGCCGTTCCACAACGGCTCGCGCAGTGCGCGCCAGCACGGCGACCTCGCGCCAGCTTTGGACCAGCGCGTTGTACGACAGCGCCTCCGCCGCGCGCTTCTTTCGCTCGCAGAGCGAATAGAGCCGGTAGGCCAGGTCGCGCGCCGTCTCGACATCGCTTCCCATCTTCGCGGCCAGATCCGCCGCCGCGCACTCGCCGCCCGACTCCAGCGCCCGGACCAGATGATGGACCGACTCCCACGCCGACCGGCGGGAATCCGCGGCCGGGTCCCAGCCTTCGGGAAGCTCCGCGGGCCGCAGAAGCCGCACATGCCCCTGCCGCGACTCCAGAATCCCCGCGTCCACAAGCCCTTGAACGCTCGTGTTCTTGGCCTTCGAGAGCGTCTCCGCCGTTCCGAAATCGCCATCGTCGAAGCCGTTCTGCTCGAACCACGCGAGCGCCCAGCGCGTATCGGCGTCGAA
>CAZVUT010000250.1:0-3876 GCA_964630155.1 uncultured Synergistaceae bacterium | reverse complement strand
CGGTTCGGGCGACTTCATACCGGCAGTGTTTGCTCATGGCCGTTCCGAGGACGCCCGGAAGGACGGCGTCGCCTCCGCCCATCGTGATGCCCGCGACGCGCCCGGCCTTGTTCGCGACCGTCCCGAGCGCTATATGGACCGGAACCCCCGTCAGCAGGTGGACGACCTGGGCGCAGTCTCCGGCGCTCCAGATCCCTTCGACCGACGTTCGCATCCGCCGGTCCACCGCGACGCTCCCCTTCGGGCCGAGCGGCAGTCCCGCGGACGCGGCCAGTCCGGAGTCGGGCCGGACGCCGAGCCCCAGGACCACGATGTCCGCCTCGATCGTCCGGTTCTCCGTCACGACGGCCCGGACGCGCCCCGAATCCGTTTCGAACCCCGTGATCGCCTCGTTCAGGAGGAGCTTCGTCCCCGTCTGGGTTATGGCCTCCCCGATGAGGGACGCGATGTCCGGGTCGAAGCCGCCCATGACCTGCGGCGCCCTGTCGACCAGCGTGACATCCAGCTTCTTCAGGCAGAAGGCCTCCGCCATTTCGAGGCCGATGTATCCGCCTCCGACGACGACGGCCTTTCGCGGCTCCTGTCCCAGAAGGTACTGGTAGACCGAGATGCCGGTCTCCAGCGTTCCCAGGCTGAAGATCCCCTCCGCTCCTGCGCCCGGAACGTCCGGGACGATCGGTCGGGCTCCGGTCGCGATCAACAGTTTGTCGAAGAAGTCCGTATGCTCCCTGCCGTTTTCGAGATTCCGGACGCGGAGCGAGCGCTTCGGGATATCGATGGCGAGAACGTCGTGACGGACGCGGACGTCGATGTTCCCCCGGCTGCGAAACTCGTCGGGCGATCGCACCACGAGCCGCCGTTCGCTGTCAACGAGGCCGCCGATGTAGTAGGGCATGCCGCAGGCGGAATAGGAACAATAGCCGCTTCGTTCGTACACCACGATATCGGCGTCGGGCCTTCGCTTGCGGATCTGCCCGGCGGCGGACATTCCCGCGGCGTCGCCGCCGACGATGACGCACCGCTCCTTTTCCATGATGATCCCTCCCCCGTCGTCCTGTTTCGAATAGTGTAGCACACCGCCGGAACACCCGAATTGCACGCTTTTGCGGTATAATTTATGGTTGCTACAGCGGCGTCTTTGAACGGCTTGAGTGACCATGACGCCTGAAGGGATCGTGAGCATCGGTGATTTTGTCCGGTTTGTTTCTGTCTGTCGTCGGCGTTATCGGAACGCTTCTCTTTTTGGACTTCCTGTATCAGTGCGCCATCGCCCTCTCGTACGTCCGAAAGGCGAACCCGCTCCCGCGTGCGGACGCCCGCCTTCGTTTCGCGGTGCTCGTTCCCGCGCACAACGAGGAGTCGGTCATCGTTCCGCTGCTCGAAAGCCTGAAAGCGCAAACATATCCGCCGGATTTCGTGGACATTTACGTTTCCTGCGACGACTGCACCGACGCAACCGCCCCGCTCGCGCGCGAACGGGGCGCGAAAGTGCTGATCCGGCACGACCCCGACCGTCGCGGGAAGACATGGAACGTCCGCTGGGCGCTCGCGCATATTCCGCTGGACCGCATTGACGCAATCGCGGTATTCGACGCGGACAATCTCGCCGCGCCGGACTTTCTCGCGAAGATGAACGACTTTCTGGCGGCGCGCCCCGAGGCGAAGGCCGTCCAGGGATATCTGGACGTCAAGAACCCGACGGATTCCTGGGTGTCGCGCGCCTACGCCGTCGGCTATTGGTTCACGAACCGCTTCTGGCAGGCCGCTCGCGATCACATCGGGCTTTCGTGCGCGCTCGGCGGCACGGGGCTCGTCATCCGCACGGCGACGTTCCTGAAGCTGACGGAGCGGATCGAAAGCCTCACGGAGGATCTGGAGATGACGGCCATGCTCGTCCTTGCGGGAGAACGCGTCTTCTGGAACGAACATTCCGTCGTATACGACGAAAAGCCCGTTTCGCTCCGCCCCTCGATGCGGCAGCGCCTGCGCTGGATGCAGGGACACTACTGGGTCCTGGGAAAATACGGTCCGAAGGCGCTGCGCCTCTTCCTGATGACGCGCCGGCTGCGCTATCTGGACCTGGTCCTGTATCTTCTCGTTCCGCTCAAGCTCTGTCTGTCGATCGCCGTGCTCGGCGTCGCGATCTGGGAGGAATGGCTTCCGGGAACGCTGATGACGCTTCCGGGACTCGCGACGCTTGTCTCCTTCCCGATCGTCTACACGATGACGGCGTCCATCCTCGGACCGTCGATCCGCAACGGGCGTCCGGACTTTTCGTATCTTCGGTACTTCCCGACGTTCCTGTTCTACGGAATTACCTGGCTCCCGCTGGTCTTCCACGCGCTGTTCCTCGCGCACAACCAGGGAAACTGGGTTGCGACACGCCATAACCGGGACATCGTGATCGGCGAGATCGCGAAGGTTCCCGCCTCCCGTCAGGACGGATAGCCGCCGCACCGTCGACCTCCACCCGGATTTACAACCCTTCCGGCCTTGCTTCCGCTTCCTTCACGACTCACGGGGAAGCCGCCCCGTCTTCGTGTCCGAATTTCACCGGAAGAAGTTCACAGCGATGTCCTCCACGATCTGCTTCGTTATGTCCACCCGCACGTAACGCGGGCGACAAAAAAGCCGCCCCGAAGGACGGCTTTTCCAGCAGATCTTTTCCATGTCTTTGTTTACGCGACAGACCCCGGCGTCAAAACTGCGTCTCTCCCAGGGGACCACTCAACAGCAAGAAGATCCTCATCGCGAACAGTGACCATTTCTCCCGCGCATCGGCTCAGCTCCACTTCGTAGGCAGTGTCCGGCGAGTGGAAAACATAGACCACGGTTCCCGTCTGACCATTCCGCAATCGAACGTAATCGTGTTCTTCGACCCTCATCTTCCCACCCCCCTATCATTCACGTCGATCACGAAAACCGACGTAAGCCTGATCACACCGTCGTCTGCATCCCGAATCCACGCGGTCCTCACGTATGCTTCTCTGCCGCGCAAACCCAATATCTTCAAGGTAACACTGAAACGCTTCCCATACTGATCCTCGAAACCCTCGATGACCGGATATTCCGAAAGGTGCGCCTTGATGTTGTCCAGTAGCAAGCTATAGTTGCTTCGATCATATCCCAGAACATCGAAAAAGGTCCTTGCTTTGTGCTTCCCATCAGGATGCTCCGGGTTCAGGGCATAATGAAGAAGCTTCCTTTCGTCGATCACAACCGCTTTGGGGTCCAACTTCGCCGGTATCTCCATTATTTTTGATATTATACCATGCGATGATGTCTTCGGAGATCTCGCTCCGCCTGCTCATTCCTGACCGTCACGACATCCTCCGACCTCTGCACGGTCGGATCCGACGCCGCGAATCTCACATGCCAGGAAAGCTCATCTTCACTTCGTCGCGTACTGCGGCGATGAACGTCGCACCGGCCCCCGATGGGCGCGACGCGAGCGACGCGATCACGTAGACCGCCGACGACACGACGAGCGTCCAGACCGACGGCCACTGCCCCATCGGATTGATCTTCCACACCGTGAGGAGGACCATCGTGAGCGCGCCGGCGATCATGGAAAGGCCGGCCCCTGCGGCGTTTCCCCTTGGCCAGAAGAACGCGCCGAAGACGGCGGGCGCCTGCGCGAGCAGTCCCCCGGAAGCGAGCGACGAGAGAACGACGATGAGTCCCGGGCGCAGCGCGGCGAAGATGCAGCATGCAACGGCGATGACGGGCAGGGCGGCCTTTCCGGCCGTCAGTTCGACGTGTTCGCCGATCCGGGGCGCGAGCGAGCGCACGACATCGCGCGCGAAGATCGACGACAGGGTCAGCATCACGGCCGTGAGGGTCGAGACCGCCGCCGCGATGATGCTCAGCGTCACC
>CAZVUT010000249.1:0-3909 GCA_964630155.1 uncultured Synergistaceae bacterium | reverse complement strand
GAACGCCGATCTACTGGTGGTCCGTGAGCGCGCAGATGAAGCTCCTGTGGGACCGCTTTTTCGCGCTCGACTACGACAAAGCGATGAAGGGGAAGCGGGCCGCGCTCGTGATGACCTACGGCGGCGCGCTTCCGAATCTCGGTCCCGAGGGGACGGAGGCGGCCTTCCGGGACATCTGCCTCTACCTCTCCATGGAGTGCGTCGGGGTCGTCGGAGCCTGCACCGAAAGCATCCCGGCGGCGGAAAACGCCGGGGCGATGAAAGCCGCCCGGGACCTCGGCCGGGCGCTCGCCTCGGATCGTTCCTGATTCCGGCGTACGACACGAAAGGGCTCCCCGCGCGGACAAACGCGGGGAGCCCTTTTTGTATCGGCGTCGCGGATTCAGTTGAAATCGACCGCGCAGAGGAAGCCCTTGAGATAGTCCGTCTCGGGAATTTCCGGAACTCTCGGATGGTCCGCGGGCTGGTGGATCTCTCCGGCGACGACGATGCGGCGCTTCGCGTCGCGTGCGGCCTCCCCGAGCGTGTCGAGCAGGATGTCGCGTCCGAAGGCGTGGCTGCACGACAGGAAGAGCAGCGCGCCGCGATTGTCGAGGAGCCTGAAGGCCCGAAGGGCGAGATCCTTGTACCCCCGGCGCGCCGAATCGATCCGGTCCTTCGACGGCGCGAACGGCGGGGGATCCATGACGACGACGTCGTATCGGCGCCCCTCGCGTTCGAGGTCGCGCAGAACGTCGAACGCGTTGCCGCAGAGCCATTCGACCGCGCCCGTAAGGCCGTTGAGCGCGCGGTTGCGCTCCGCGACCGCGATCGCGTCCTCGGATTGCTCGATCCCGGTGACGGACGCCGCCCCATACAGAAGGGCCGAAAGCGCGAAATGTCCCTGGAAGCTGAAGCAGTCCAGAACGCGCGCGCCCTGCATTACGGGCTTGAGGAGGGGGGGGACATGCCGGATATCCAGGTAGACGCCGGTCTTCTGCCCCGCCATCGGGAGGACGATTTCACGCAGGTCGCCCATGCGCACCTCGACGCCTCTTTCCGGGGGCGGCGGTCCGGCCAGGAGAGAGATCTCCCGCGGAATGCCCTCGCGCTCCGGGTGTCGGACGTCGTTCCGAAGAATGACGGTCCGCGCGTCCGTCCGCTCCAGCAGAATCCTGACGACGGCTTCGCGCCGGAGATGCCAGCCTGCGGAGAGCAGCTGCACGCAGAGCACGGGGCCGTAGCGGTCCGCGACGAGTCCGGGCAGTCCGTCGGCCTCTCCGTGAAGCAACCGGTACGCATCGTCATCGGGAAGAAAACGCTTCCTGATGTCCTGCGCTCGTTCGATCCGGTCCGCGAGAAGCGTCTCGATGTCGGGCCGCTGCGGGCCGCGGGTCAGGACGCGAAGGCAGAGGGACGAATCGCTCCAGAGTCCCCATGCGCCCACGCCCTTCCCGTCCCGGATCGCGACAAGGTCTCCGGGAGCCGCCTCGGGAAACGTCCGAAGGTTGCCCCGGAAGAGCCAGGGGTGTCCGAGGCGCAGCCTCTCGATACCGGACTCGTTGAGGATCGCGTCTTTCATGAAACGTCGGGGCGTCCGATGGAAAAGTACCGGAATCCCAGGGCCTTCATCTCCGACAGGGAATACTGGTTCCTGCCGTCGAAGAGCACGGGCTCGAGCAGCAGCGTGCGGATCTTCCGGAAGTCCGGTTGCTTGTAGGTGTCCCATTCGGTGAGCAGCGCGAGCGCATCCGCGCCGTTGACCGCGTCGTACTGGTTGTTGACGTAGATGACGCCCTGCAGTTCGCCGAGGGCCTCGCGCGTTTCGTCGATGGCCTTCGGATCGTGCGCCAGCACCCGCGCGCCCGCGCGAACGAGGTCGAGGATCAGGCTCTGCGCGGGGGCCTCCCGCGTGTCCGACGTCTGCGGCTTGAAGGAGAGCCCCCAGATGCCTACGGTCCGTCCCTTGAGGGAGCCGAAGTGCTGCTCCATCTTCCGGAAGAGCAGGTGCTTCTGCTTTTCGTTCACGTCTTCGACGGCCTGGAGGATCTGCGGCTCGTAGCCTTCGTTCCGGGCGAATTCCTTGAGGGCGCGGATGTCCTTGGGGAAACAGGAGCCGCCGTACCCGCAGCCGGGCGAGAGGAACTGGTACCCGATCCGGGGGTCGGAGCCGATTCCGACGCGGACCTTCTCGACGTCGGCTCCCACACGTTCGCAGATCGCGGCCATCTCGTTCATGAACGAGATCCGCGTAGCGAGCATCGAATTCGCGGCGTATTTCGTCATTTCGGAGGAATGGACGTCCATGACGATGCACTTCTCGAGGGGGAGGAACGAGTAGAGCTTGCGCATGCACTCTTCCGCGCGGGCCGTGTCCACGCCGATGACGACCCGGTCGGGTTCGAGGAAGTCGCGCACCGCGTTGCCCTCCCGCAGAAACTCCGGGTTCGACGCCACGTCGAAGGGAATCTCCCTGTCGCGCGCGCGAAGCTCCTCCTCGATGGCGTCCCGGACGCGGCCGCACGTGGAAACCGGAACCGTCGACTTGACGACGACGAGCTTGTAGTCCTCCATCATCCGGCCGATCGTCCGTGCGACGGTCTCGACGCCGTTCAGATCGGCGCTTCCGTCGGGCAGCGACGGCGTTCCGACGGTGATGAAGCACATCAGCGCGTCCTGGACGGCCGCCGCGAGGTCCGTGGAAAACGAGAGCCGTCCCGATTCGGTCGTGTTCTCGATGATCTCGGCCAGCCCCGGTTCGTAGAACGGGACGACGCCCTGTCTCAGGGATTCGATCTTCTGTTCGTTCGAGTCGATGCACGTCACGTCGTTTCCGAACTTCGCGAGACAGACGCCCGTCACGAGCCCGACGTACCCCGTTCCCACAACAACCAGTTTCATCGCTGTTCCTCCTCGCATGCAGTCGTCTGTATCGTCAGCGTCCCCGCCCGTCCCTCGAGCCGCCCGATCGCCACGGCGCAGACGGGAACGAGCGACTTCCCGCAGAGTGATGCGATCCGGTCGAGCGCCGAAAAGACGGCGTTCTTCCCCGAAAAGGCGTCGAGAATCCGCTCGAAGAGCGTCCTCTGGCCCAATCCTTCCATTTCGGCGTGAATGGTGATCAGGTTGAAGCCGGGCTGCACCCGCCCGGCGAAAAACTCCGGAAGATCGGCCTCCGGCATGGAGCCGTACGCCTCGTCGAGCGTCGGCAGCGTCGTCGGAAGCTGGAGCGTCTTGAACGATCGCCCCCCCGCCTTCGGATAGAAGGGGTGGCGTCCCTTGCGGACGTCGCTCGCATAGTCCAGGCCGAATTCGTCCTGGACGGAAAAGCTCGTCGGCGTCGTCTGCCAGCCCGGAGCGGCGCAGGCCTTCGCGCGGCGTCCCGTCACGGATTCGAACAGGTCCATGGCCTTTGCGAAATCGCGCCGTATTTCGTCCTCGGGAAGGCGCGGCAGGCAGTCCTGCCACTTGACGTGATCCCAGCAGTGAACGCCGCAATCGTGCCCCTCGGCGACCGCCCTGCGGAGGATGTCGGGATTCGCGGGAACGATCTGAGGCGCGGGAAGCAGCGTTCCGTACAGGAGCGTCTTCAGGCCGTAGGTGCTCGGCGCCTTCGTCCGAAGCATCTTCGCGAGAAACCCCCTGCGGAAGATGCGGCGGATGGCCTTTCCGGAGTTGTCCGGCCCCATGGAAAAGAAGAACGACGCCCGGATCCCCCGCTTCCGGAAGAGGTCGAGCAGCGCGGGGACGCCTTCCAGATAGCCCCGGAGGGTGTCCACGTCGACCTTGACGCCGAGCGTCACGTCAGTCATTCGGAACCATCGCGGCGAGGGTGAGGCGGACGGCCTCGCGCAGGGAGACCTTCGGGCGCCATCCGAGAAGGTTCGTGATCTTCTCGATGGACGGCGTGCGGTTCTGCATGTCCGCGTA
>CAZVUT010000248.1:0-3915 GCA_964630155.1 uncultured Synergistaceae bacterium | reverse complement strand
TCAGGAACGACAGGGTGCGTTTCCCGGAAGGGACGAACGTCACGTTCCTTGTCCCCGAGCCGCCTTCGAAGGCGCGAGCGGTGACCTACGAGCGCGGAGTCGAGGATCTCACCGAATCCTGCGGAACCGGCTGCGTCGCGTGCGCGATCGCGTGCGCCGTCACGCTCGGAATGGAATCTCCGATATTTGTTCGCAATCCGGGCGGGGTGAACGAGATCGGCCTTTCGTTTTCGGCCGGTAACGAACGGTGCAGGGCGACCCTGACGGGACGAACGGCGCTCGTGGCCCGTGGCGTGCTCCTGCGGCAGGATGAGGAACGACAGCGGAACGGAGGTGCGGGAATATGAGCATTCGACGAGGTTGGTTCTACACGCTGTTTGCGTCGCTGGGACTTGCGGGAGCGGCGCTCATCGCCGGAAGCATGGACTTCGGCGGGGATGCGGTGCGCAAGGGAGCCGTGGACGGGGCCCGAACGGCGATCGGAGTGGACCTGGAGATTGGAAGCGTTCGCGGGAATCCGTTCAGGGGCTATCTCCTCGAATCGGTCAATCTCAAGATGAAGGGAACTCTGCTTGCGTCGGCGGCGGGGTTGGAGTTCCGTCCTGCATTGATGCCTCTTTTGTCCGGAAAAGTGACGATAGACTCGATCGCCCTTGTAGGAGGACGGATCGACGGCGACCGGATTTTTCCGGTCCTCGCGAAACTTGGGGGAGGGGGCGGAACCGGCGCCATCCCGATCCGATCGATCCGGCTTCGGGACGTCCGGGTGGCGTCAAAACATTTTACGACCGCATTGGAGGACATGTCCGTTTCGATCAGCGAAAAGGACGTGGCGCTGGACGGTTCTCTGAAGGTTCGGGACGTACCCGTCTCCGTCCGTTCCAGGATCACGATGCCCGGGAAGGATGGAGCCGTCGCCCTGCAATCGCTGGAGGTTCGCCTGGGATCGGGAACGCTCGGGGGAACCGGGGCGATCCTCCCCGCTCTCGATCTGAAGGGAAAACTCGCGGATCTGGATGTCGCATCGCTTGCGCGTCTTTGGCCCGGCATGAACGCCGAAGACTTCGAGGGACGTCTTTCCGGAAGCGTCGAAGCCCGGGGAGCCTGGAACGATCCGGTTCTTTCCGGAACGGCGGACTATCGCGGCGCTCGTCTCTCCGGATACCCGATCCAGGAGGCCGCGGGCGCGTGGGGCTATTCGAAGATGTCGTTTTCCATGGAAGGAATGAAGATCCGAGCGCTGGGCGTCCCGATACAGGGAGACGGCAGAATGACATTCGGCAAGGGCGCGCCGACTCTTTCACTGGATCTGAGCGGAGGCCCGATCCCGGCCGCGGAGATTGCAAAGGCGTTTCCGGAGGCGCCGGCCATGACCGGAACGATCGAGCGCGTCGCTGTTTCCGTTCAGGGGACGATGCAGGCCCCGGGAGGCTCGGTCAATGTCGCAGCGTCGGAGCTTGGGGCGTTCGGAAGAAAGATCCGCGATTCGGTCGTGAATGTCCGTTTCGCAAAGGACGGATCCGCTGCGATCGCCGGAAAGGCCGTGTTTGAAGGGGCGCCGATGACGGCGAAAGGGACGCTGTGGGTCAACGCCGCGAAACCGAAGATCGAAATGGCGGTGACGTGCCGTTCGTTGAACGCCGAGGCGATCAAGGCGTTTTTGCCCGGCAAGGATCTGGCGCTCAAGGGCGTTCTCAACGCGGATCTGCATTTTACGGGAAACCCGGCCGCGCCGATGACGTCGGGGTCGGTCTGGTCGGACCGGCTCGTTGTGACGGGCGAACCGGTGGAGACGCCGGGCGTTGCGTTCGTATGGGACGGGAAAAATCTCGCGCTGAAGACCCTGAAGGGTCGATGGAGGGGAACGGAGCTCACGGGAAGCGGAAAGATCGGGAATGTTCTCGGCGCCCCGACGGTGGATCTGAGCATCAGCGGAACGGTCGGTCCCGGGTTCGCGGCGTCCTTCCTTCCGGAATTTTCTTCCTACGGCGTCCAGGGAACGGCCGACGTCAACGTGAAGGCCGCCGGGACGCTGCCCAAACCGAAAATTTCGGTGACGGCGAAGTCGAAACAGATCTCCGCGCAGGGATATTCTCTCGGCGGCGTCTCCGCCGCGTCCTCGTTCGAGCTCCCGGTGCTCGCGAAGGGAATCGGAATTCCGGGGAAGGATTCGCCGCTCGCGGTCGAGATTACGGCCGATTCCCTGTCGCACCTGAAGAATCTTGTCCTCTCGCTGCGAAAGGACAAGGAGACGATCACGATCGCGTCGCTCCACATGAAGAGCGGCGACGGCGTCATCGAGGGAAGCGGAACGATAACGCTTCCCGGCGTCGCGGGAGGAGATCCCGAAATGAAGCTGGCCCTGAAGCTGGCGGGAGCGGATCTGAGGCCGCTGGCCCTGAGCGGCGGAGTCGCCGTGCCGCTCTCGGGACAGGTCGACGGAACCGTGTCCCTGTCGGGAACGGTGGAGAAGCCGTCCATTGCGGCCTCCCTGAAATCCCGCAAGGTGGCGGCGGCCGGTTTCGCAGCGGAGAAGGCGGAGTTGTCCCTTTCCGGTTCGCCGTCGCGTGTGACGATCGAGAACTTTTCCGCCGAAGTCGGCGGGGGAACGCTTGAAGGGAAGGGAACCGTCGTCCCGGGAGCGACGCCGGAAGGAACATTCTCCCTGGCGGGAAAGAAGCTGGACGCGGCCGTCCTGCTGTCCGCTCTGGCGGCCGAGTTGAAGCCTTCGGGAACGCTCGACCTCTCTTTCTCCGGACGCTTCAAGGGAAGCGAAGGAAGCGGCGAAGGGAACATCTCGTCACCGGCCCTGAAGGTCTACGGCCTGTCGATATCCGGGATTTCCGTACCGCTGAAGCTCTCCGGCCCCGTCCTCGAGGCGAAGGGAGCGCGGGCTGAGATCGCGGGCGGGAAGGTGTCCGCATCGGGAAATCTCGACATCCGGTCGCTGCGTTTTTCAAAGAAACTCTCCGCAACGGGCGTGGAGCTGGGCGATATCGTTCAGGCCCTGCGCCGGACTGGAGAGAAGAAACGGATGCTCTCCGGTCGCGGCGACCTGGAGTTGTCCCTTACGGGGATCGTGGACGGGAGCAAGGTTTCGCTATCGGGAAAAGGGGAACTGACGGCCGGCGATGGGCTCGTCGAGGGGATTCCTCTGGCCGGGCTGCTGGCGCCCCTCACGGGACAGCCGGGCATTCGCTTCGCCTCGGCGAAAATTCCGTTTGTCGTGGAGAGCGACCGCATCCGGTTGCTCGCGGGAAGCAGGGTTGTCGCGCCCGACAATGACCTTATCTACCAGTATCTGAACGCCGAGGGGCCTGTGACCTTTGCGGGCGGACTGAATCTCAAATGTGTCGCGTCCGCGAATATGGCGCTCCTGTCCGCGTTTATCGGCGGAGGCGTCGCGGCCGGAACGGCGGCGAACGTCACGGATATGCTTACGGGAATGCTCTCCGGAGTGAAATCGGGGATGAAGGAGCGTGACTACCGCGACGTTTCGTTCAAGGTCGGAGGGCGGATCGACGCGCCGACGGCATCCGGTTTCAGCGTTTCGGGCGGGAAACAGGCGACGCCTGCGACGCCCTCGACGCCGCCGCAGACCGTTACGGCTCCTGTTCCTTCACCATCGCCGTCGAAATCGCCGGAAGAGAAGATCATCAATACGCTTCTCGACGTCCTGGCTCCAAAGAAGAAGTAACCGCGTTTCGAGGATTCGCGCGAGCGTGAGGCCCCGGGGAAAAATCCGGGCCTCACGCTCGTCCTGCATTAAGAATGTCGTCGCACGGAACGGACATTCGGGATTTCAGCTTATGCTGCTGTCCCATTCGTACCGGCTCGCCGGCGCTTCGATGCTTTTGCGAAGCTGCATCTTCGGCATTCCGATGACGACGATTCCCGTGGCCGGGTCGACGGTGT
>CAZVUT010000247.1:0-3920 GCA_964630155.1 uncultured Synergistaceae bacterium | reverse complement strand
CACGCGTGAGATCCTTCTGGGGCTGGACCGAATGGCCGACAAATCGGCGGCGAATGTCCTGGCGGCGATCGAAGGATCGAAACGCCGGAGCTTTTCGAACCTGCTGGCGTCGCTCGGAATACGGCACGTCGGGCGCAAGGTGGCGGATATCCTGGCCCGGCGCTTCCGTTCCGTGGCGGCGCTCGAAGCGGCCGCGCAGGAGGAGCTCGCGACGGTCGACGGCGTCGGCCCCGTCATCGCCGAGTCCGTCGCCGCCTTTTTCCGGGACGGAAACTCGCGCGACGTTCTGGCGCGGCTTTCCGCGGCAGGCGTGACGATGGCCGTTGAGGGAATAGCGGACGATGCTTCGGGGCCGGCCGGCGCGATGCGCGAGGCGCCCCTTGCGGGAAAGCGCTTCGTTTTCACGGGAGAACTGGCTTCGATGACGAGGGAACAGGCGGAATCGCTTGTGACGGCGCTCGGAGGCAACGCGACCTCGAGCGTCAGCGCGAAAACGTCGTTTGTCGTCGCGGGGGCGAATCCCGGGAGCAAGATGAAAAAAGCCGCGGAACTTGGAGTTCCGGTGATCGATGAAGCGACGTTCCGGGAAATGGTCGGGCCCTTTTCGGGCTGAGGAGGGAAGGATATGGCGGTTACCGAACGCGACGTGCGGCATGTGGCGCAGCTTGCGCGTCTTGAGGTGAAAGACGGGGAGCTTCCGTCCCTGATGCGGCATTTCGACGGGATTCTCGCGCATTTTCACCGTTTGAACGAGCTGGATCTTTCGGAGATCGATCCGTTCGATGCTGCGGCCTGGGAACTGACTCCCTGGCGCGCGGACGAAGCGGCGGACGCCGGAATCCGGGACGAGGCGCTCCGGGAGGCGCCCGAGCGAAAGGGCGATTTCTTCCGCGTCCCCCGAATCCTGGAGGAAGACTGACATGAATGCGCGGAATATGAGCGCCTGCGACATAGCGCACGGCGTCCGGACGAAGCGTTTTTCGGCCGAAGAGGTGTTTGACGCCTCCATCGACCGGATTCGCGCGCTTGAACCGAAGCTTCATGCGCTTCTCTCCGTGACGGAAGAACGGGGCAGATGCGCGGCCCGGGCCGTCGACGACGCGGTGCGGGAAGGGCGCGATCCCGGCCCGCTCTGCGGCGTTCCCGTCGTCCTGAAGGACAACATGACGACGCGCGGCATTCCGACGACGTGCGGAAGCAAAATCCTCGGGAGCTGGAAGCCTCCCTACGACGCCACGGTCGTCCGCCTTCTCGAAGAGGCCGGAAGCGTCATCATCGGGAAGGCCAATATGGACGAGTTCGCGATGGGAAGTTCGACGGAGTTCTCCGCCTTCGGTCCGACGGCGAATCCCTGGGACACGGACCGCGTTCCGGGCGGCAGCTCCGGGGGTAGCGCCGCGTCCGTTTCGGCCGGGTACGTTCCCCTCGCCCTTGGGAGCGATACGGGCGGCTCCATCCGCCAGCCTGCGTCGTTCTGCGGCCTCTATGGCCTCAAACCCACCTACGGGCACGTCAGCAGGTACGGCCTCGTGGCGTTCGCTTCGTCGCTGGATCAGATCGGCGTGTTTTCGCGATACGCGTCCGACCTCGCGCTTTCGCTCTCCGTCATCGGCCGGGAGGACGAGAAGGACATGACCAGCAGCAGGAAGGCGCGTCCCGATTACGTGTCGCAGGCGCAGTCCGACGACATGCGGGGGATGCGGATCGGACTCGTCGCGGAGCTTGCGAAGGCTCCCGTTGACGCGGACGTCCGGTCCGTCTTCGACGCGACGGCGAAGAAATGCGAGCAGCTCGGAGCGGAGATCCGCGAAGTGTCGCTCCCGACCGTTCTGGAGTACGGAGTTCCGTGCTACTACATTCTGGCCCCTGCGGAAGCAAGCTCGAACCTGGCCCGTTTCGACGGGGTCCGCTACGGAATGTCGCTCGGTGAGGATTCTCTTCTCGACCGGTATCTGGAAACCCGGGGGGCGGGGTTCGGCGACGAGGTGAAACGCAGGATCCTCACGGGGACGTATGTCCTCAGCTCCGGGTACTACGACGCCTACTATCTTGTCGCCCAGAAGGTCCGGCGGCGCATCACGACGGAGTTCGCAACGGCGTTCGAGGGGCTGGACGCGATCCTGCTGCCCACAGCGCCGACTCCGGCGTTCAAAAGGGGCGAGTTCTCCGACGATCCGATCCGGATGTACATGGCCGATATCTTCACGTTACCCGTCAACCTTGCGGGGCTCCCCGGACTGTCGCTCAACGCGGGGTTTTCTCGGGAAGGCCTGCCGGTCGGAATGCAGTTCATCGGCCCCAAGTGGGGGGACGCGACGCTGCTGCGTCTGGCGGCGACCCTGGAACGGACGTTCGGCCCGTGCCGCTGCGCGCCGCTTGAGGAGGCGAAGAGAGCATGACACTCTCGTTTACACCCGTGATCGGTCTCGAAATACACGTCCAACTCGGCGCAAAGAGCAAGATCTTCTGTTCCTGTTCGACGGACTATATCGGCGCCGTTCCGAACACGAACGTCTGCCCGGTCTGCCTCGGACTGCCCGGCGCCCTGCCGGTTCTCAACGCCTCCGTCGTCGAGATGGCGGTCCGCACCGCGCTCGCGCTTCGATGCACGATCCGGGAGACGACGCGCTTCCACAGAAAGAACTACTTCTACCCGGACCTTCCGAAGGCCTATCAGATTTCGCAGTATGACCTCCCGGTGGCGGAGCGCGGCGTGCTCGACATAAAGGACGCTTCGGGACGGAAGAAGACGATCCGGATAACGCGCCTGCATCTGGAGGAAGACGCCGGAAAGCTGGTTCATTCCGCCTCCGACGGCCGCCTCGCAGGGGCCATGGAGTCCTTCGTCGATTACAACAGGGGCGGTGTGCCGCTCGCCGAGGTCGTCTCCGAACCGGACCTCTCGTCTCCCGAAGAGGCGCGTCTCTACGTCGCCCGCCTCAGACAGCTCGTGCGATATCTCGGCGTCTCCGACGGCGACATGGAAAAGGGATCCCTCCGGGTGGACGCGAATATTTCCGTCAAGGTTTCGGACGGCCGATGGGGAAACAGAGCCGAGATCAAGAACCTGAACAGCCTTCGCGCGCTCGAAAGGGCGCTCGAATACGAGTTCAGGCGCCAGTCGGATCTCCTCGCGTCCGGAGGGACGGTCGTTCAGGAAACGCGACACTGGAACGACGGCGAGGGAGTTACGATCGGGATGCGGGGCAAGGAAGAAGCGCACGACTACCGCTACTTCCCGGATCCGGACCTGCCGCCGCTCGTCGTTTCGGCGGAAATGACGTCCCGGTGCGCGGCTGCGCTCCCGGAACTTCCCTGGGAAAAGGAAGAACGGTACGCGGGCGCATACGCGCTTTCGGCGGACGATATCGCAGTGCTCTGCGAGCATCGGGATATCGCGGACTATTTCGATGCGGTCGTTCGGAAGGGAGCTTCTCCCGTTCGCGCCGCGAATTGGGTGCGGACCGAAGTGCTCCGCGCTCTCAACGAGAGCGGACGCTCCGTCAAAGACTTTCCGGTCGCTCCGGAGAGCCTCGCGACGCTCCTCTCGCACATCGACGGAGGAGCGCTTTCGACGACGGCGGCGCGGTCCGCGTTCGCACATATGGCGGAACGCCGGACGTCCGTCGAATCGGCGCTCGCCGCGTGCGGCGTCAGCCTCGGAGGGGCGAGCGACGACCTTCTCGCTACGGTCATCCGCACAATTATCGAAGGAAACGGCGACGTCGTGAAGACTATTCGGGACGGGAACGACGCGAACGGAAAGAAACGAAAATTTCTCCAGGGGCTCGTCATGAAAGAGGTTCGCGGACAGGCCGATCCTTCCCTGGTGGCTGCGGAACTGCAACGCGCCCTCGAATAATCACGGATTTGTTGACGAACCGTTACAGGGTGCGTAAGATAATTCAGTTGGCTTTTTT
>CAZVUT010000246.1:0-3937 GCA_964630155.1 uncultured Synergistaceae bacterium | reverse complement strand
GTAACAGGCAGCGACAGTTTCCAGCTGTAAAGTCCTGCGACCAGGTTTCCGTAATTTTCCGGATCAAGTGCGTAAAAAAGGTCACCTGACACTTTGTTTTTTAATCGTGAAAAAGCGGAAGTAAAGAAAAATGTCTGCGGAATAAGGCGACCGATGTTTGCAGTCGTAGAAACTGTAAGATGAAGTTTTTGAGCAAGTTCTTTATTGTCAAAAATTTCTTTTATGATTTTATGACCGCCTTCGCCGTCTCCGTCGTCGTCGCCCGATATTGCAGCTCTTCGGGCAATCCCTCCTTCGACCGGGACACGAGCGGGGAATCGTAATAGAAGGACCGATTCGCCCACGTTTCGAGCCACGGAGCGAACAGCTGCGGCAGAATCGACGGCAGCATGCTCTCCTGGACGGATGTCGCGTATCCGCGCCACGCGTCAGGATCTTTCGCGAACAGCTGCGACAATCCCCGTTCGACGGACGCCCCGAACAGCACGCCGAGTTCGAACGGCTTCGGAATCCGAATCCACGAATCCGAACCCCCGGACGTCGGGACGATCCAATAGGCGTCCCTGATCCGGTCGTCGATCTGCATGTACTTCTTCTCCCGCTCCGGGTCGGCCATCATCATGAGCCGAAGCAGAAGCGACGGCAGCATGACGTAAAGCATCGTCTTGAACGACGTCCGGGCCGGAGCGTCCCGGAACGAACGGGCGGCCTTGTCGACGCCCTGCAATCCCGCGTTGAAAAATGGCACATACCGGTTGATGACGCGCCCCCAGCTCCCAGCGCGCTGGAAGTCCGTATTGACCTCCCGGGCGCGCATAGCCGCTTCCTTCCGCGCGACGCCCTTCTGCCGGAGCTTCCGGTATTCCGCGAGCTTCGGCGCGATTTCCACATTTTCGGAGACCTGTCCGAGCGCGTTCCACACGTAGAGAAGCGCGTTGACCGTTTTCCCGGTCGGACTCTTGCGAAGCGCCCTGTGGATTTCGTCGGCGACGGCCTTCATGTCCGTTCCCCTGGGAAGCGACGTCAGCGCCGAATAGAACACGCCGTCCTCGATCGCATCGGCGATCAGGGGATCGTCCTTCGCGAGCATCAAAAGGCCCCGGACCGTATTCGCGAGCGGCGGGGCGAACGACTCCGACTGGACGGCCACCGTCGTCGCATCCCGCATGAGGTTGATGAGCATGAACGCCGGGTTCCATCGCGTCGTGCCGAGTTTGAACAGGTCGGCCGCCTGTTCGACGAGTTTCACGACGGAGTTGTTCGTGAAGGAATTTCCTTGAGCCGTCAATCCCGTGACAACGGCGTAGATCTCCGGGTCGGTCGCGTAATAGGTCTTCTTCCCGTCCTCCCAAACCCAGAACGCGGAATCCTTTTTGCTCGCGCCGTCGTCGTCGAGCCGTTCGGCGAGCCATCCCATTCCCTTGACCTTTTCGGCCGCGCCGACGAGAGACCGTCCGACTCTGTTCCGGGCCGCGATCCCGTGGTACAGCACTGCATTCCGGACCATGACTTCGAACGGATCCTCGATTCGCGTCCGTTCGTGTTCGCTCTGCATACCCTTTGTCTTCTTCAGCGCGTCCGGTTCCTGGATATTTCCGACGCGCTTCCCCCCGGAGGGGTGAATCGTTCCGGAGACGAGATCGTCGATCGCGCCTTCGTCGCCGAGATCCCGGACGAACGGAACATAGTTCGGCCACGCCGTCCGCATCGCGTCGAGCTGCGATCGGTTCACTATGCCGGACGCCAACAGCGTTCCGTCGACCATCTGGTCGTATGCGTTCCGGATCTCGTCGGCGATCTTCACGATTCTCGGATCCGTTTCCCGGACGATGCGCTCCGCTTCGACCCTCGATACCGTTCCTGGATTCATCTTGTTCTTGTAATAATCGATGCTCCGCGCTGCGAGCAAGTACGTGTTGAGCGCTGCATAATCCTCTTCGCCGAGCTCGCGCACCGGGTCGAGCATCCGCTGGACGTCTCGGTCGGCCTGCTTCAAATACCCGTCCGGAACTGCGCGTACGGGTTCAAGTCGTCCGGAAGCGCGCTCCCGTACGCCTTCCGGATCTCCTCCGTGACGAGCCGCACCGGCAGGAACCGGTCGAGAAACTTCTCCTGCACCGAGTACCAGAATCCGCGAAGTCGATTTTGAACGCCTTCGACGACTGGGCCGCGGTCCCGCGCCGAATACATCGCCGCCTGGAGCCGCTTCTGCGGCGTCGCCGAGAAATAGTCCCGCGTCGCCGTGAAGACGTCTTCGAGAATGGCCGCGAGATCCGGATGCGCCTCAAGCTGTTTTTCGAACTCGTCGAAGAACAGCGGGGCCTGCTTTTTCGCGTTCGACTTGTCGATTCCGTACGCCTGAACGAACTGCGCCATCCCCTCGTTGATGACATACGGGACGCCGGAACCGGGGGGCGACGTTTGGACGCCCATTTTCGCGAGTTCCTGGAGCATCGGCTTCGGCATGGACTTCCGGAGCCCGAGCTTTTCGACGATATTGTGCCCGACCTCGTGCAGCGCAGTCGGAAAATCGTATTGCTCCCGCGTCCGGACGATCTGTTCCTTCGGCTTGTGAATCCCCATGACGTCGTCTTCGGTGATTCGTCCGAAGCGCCACCGGACGATCCGGTCCACGAGATCCCGAATCCGGTCGATCTTGATCGGCTCCGCATCCGCCCGCTCCGCCGGCATCTTCGGCTCCCACCCTCTCGGAATGGATGCGCTCCCGACGAGCTTTTCGACAGTTTCGTCGTCTCCGACTCCGAGTTCGACCCCGGATTCCGGAATCTCAGGCTCCGCCTTTTCGGTGACGGCCGGCTCCGCGTCTGTATTCGAGGGTTCTACGCTTGGAGGTTCCTCTTCCATCGCGTCCTCCTTCGGCGGCGCTGTCATTTCATCGTTGTCGCGCACCATTGAAAATCCGAGCTCTTTGGCGAGGGGGGAGTTCTTCATCATCGTAATCATCTTGCCGTCCTTCTCATAGACGGCCGTTCCCTCAAGGATATCCTTGTCTTCTCTGGACAGAATCGTCGCCGCCTCGATATTCCGCATGCGGTATTCCCTGTTTGCTTCCTTGACGCTCATCGCCTTCGCGCCCTCGAATATCCGATTCCACCGGGCGATGTCACTGTCCTTTATCGCCTTTGCTTTTTGCTGTTCCTCAATGAACCGGTCCACCTTTTTAGTCAGCGTGGCGTCATCCAATCCGAGCGCCTTGGCGGCCGTCTGCTTCCCATACGGAGCCACCTTTCCGTCTTCGCCCCGTATCCAGTACACATGAACGACCTTGCGTCCGGACCCCTCGCTTATCTCATACCGGTCCCAATCGCTCACCCTTGCCGGAATCAACCCGTATTCGTGGGAGGAATACTTTTCCCCTTTCATCGAACGCCACTCATACCCGACAAGCTCCGGTTTTTTCTTTGTTTGCGGGGGGGTATCCGCCTCTTTCTGTTCCTCAATCTTTTGTGGGGAGATTTTTATGTCTTTCTGTCTCCCTGTCTCTTGCGCTGCCGCCTTCGCGCTTCGTTCCTCTTTCGTCATCAGGAACGAATCGTAGATCGACCGGATTTCCGGCGTCATCCTGACTCCGAGCGACGTCGCCCGCTTGTAGATCTGCTTGAGCCATTCGGCGAACTTCTCGAACGCGCTCTTGAGGCTCGGAACCGGCGATTTCCCTTCCCGGAGGTACTGTTCGAATCCCCGCGCGAATTTTTCATGCTGCCGCGTCGACGCCGTCAGTTTCCCGCTCTTCTTGTCCTGCTTGAATCCGCCGAGCCACGCGTCGAGCGTCCGGAAGTCGGCGACGCCGAATTCGTCGAGCGCCTTGCTATTCGACGCATCGAGGAAATCCTGCAAGAACAGATGCGCCGCTTCGTGCAGGAACGTCGACTCGTCGGCGCTTTCGAACAGGCTGATGATAGTCTTGCCCGACCCC
>CAZVUT010000245.1:0-3955 GCA_964630155.1 uncultured Synergistaceae bacterium | reverse complement strand
GCGGAGTCGGTTTTCGAGAGCTTCGCCCCGAGCTTGCCGCCGAAAGAGGACGCGAGTCCCGCAAATGGAACCTTTGTGCCGGACAGCTTGATTCCGGTCTTCATCACTTCTCCGAGTCCCTCGATCAGAAGCCGTTCCACGAGTTTGTCCCTGTCTTCCGCCATGTCGGATCCTCTCCTTCGGCTGCAACCGGTCGCGTGTGCGTTCCGCGCGAGTCCAGTATATTCCCTGCGGACGGATGCGAAAAGGGCAGGGTTTCGAGCGGGCCCTGCCCTCACGTCCGCCTGGCCGATATCTCTCAGGGCCGTCCGGCTGCGGATTCGGAACCGGTCGGGAACCGCCGCGCCGGGAAGCCTTCCGGATTGTAAAGGATTCTTTACACTCTCTTATCGAAACGGAACAATCCCGAAGAGCGGCTTAAGACCCGACAGGTAGAATGCTATAGTGAAATCGATGAAAACGACATACGCGAAAGCGAGGCGGAATATATGAAAAAGATCCTGATACCCGCACTGTTCATCCTGTCCGCAATGACATTTTCCTCGCATCCGGCGCTCGCTGCGCTCGCTACGCTCGGAGCGACGCCGGAAGCGATGCTGAAAGCGACATCGCCGGCGACGGGCGAGACCGGTCCGACGCTCGATGAATGCCTTGCGCTCGCGCTCGGGAATCACCCGGACATGGCTTCCGCGAACACGAAGATCCGTCGCTCACGGAGCCAGACGAAGGAGGCCGCCGCAGAACTTCGTCCGACGGTTGACGTCGACGGGTCGGTCTCCACGAACGACGGTGCCACGAAGGAGCGCTACAGCTCCGGGATCGGCGTGAGCCACACGATCTCCGACGGCGGACGCAGGGAACTCGCGTTGAAGAAAGCGTCGGTCAACGTGACGGCGTCGGAGCGCGACGCGACCCGCACCCGTCAGGTGCTTCTCTACGATGTGAAGCAGGCGTTCTTCTCGTTGCTGCGGTATTACGAGGATGTGTCCGTTGCGCAGGAGACGGTCTCGCTCTACGAAGCGCAGCTCGCGCAGGCCCGGGCCTTCTACGAAGCCGGGCGGACGAAGCGCTCCGACGTGACGACCGCCGAGGTGAACCTGAGCCAGGCGAAGCAGGATCTGACGAAGGCCAAGGGCTCGCTCTCCATCGGATGGGCGACGCTCGAAAACACGGTCGGGACGAAGCTGCCCCGGGCGGGAAAGAGGCCGGACGTTCCGGCGGCGACGGCGCCCGCGACTCCGGCGGAGGAGGCCGCGCTGAAAGAGGCCCTGTCGCTCCGGCCGGACTACCTGGCGCAACAGGCCCGGATCATGGCGGCGGAGATGTCCGTCTCCTACGCGGCGAAGGGCATGAACCCGACGCTCTCCCTCAGCGGGGGCTACGACTTCTCCGACGGACATTCGGGGTGGTCGGGACAGTGGAGTACGGCGCTGACGCTCTCCATCCCGGTGAGCGACGGCGGTGCGACGGCAGCGAAGACCGAAACGGCCCGGGCGGATCTCGACCTTGAGAAGCAGTCGCTCGAAAGCATCCGGCAGACGGTTCTTCTCGAAGTCCGCACGGCCCTTTCCGACCTCGCGACGGCCGAGGAGCAGGTCGTGACCGCCGGCGAGGGGCTGCGGCAGGCGAAGGAGAATATGGATCTCGCAGTGGGACGGTACGGCGTCGGCGTCGGCACGAGCCTCGAAGTTTCCGACGCGGGCGACAAGTACAACAAGGCGCGCAAGTCGCTGGTTCAGGCGAATTTCGACCTCCAGATCGCGCGGGCGACGCTGGAGAAGGTTCTGGGACGCGACACGAAGACAACGGGTGCGGCCCAAAAGGAAGGAAGGGATTCCAAGTGAAAAAGGGACTGAAGAAACTGTTTCTGGGATGCGTGGGGATCGCCCTTCTTGCGGGCGGATACATCGTCTACACGAGCAGCGGAAGCAACGGGGAAACCGCGACCTACAGCACGGAAGCCGTCACCCGGGGGAGCATCACGAGGGTCGTCTCCGCGACGGGCAAGATCCAGGCCGTCAATACGGTCGAAGTGGGCAGCCAGGTTTCCGGCACGATCCGGAAGATTTTCGTGGACTACAACTCCTCCGTGAAGAAGGGACAGCTCATCGCCGTGATCGACGCGACGGTGCTTCAGGCGAAGGTGAAGGAGTCCGAGGCGAACCTGAATTCCGCGAAGGCCTCCTATGCCGAGGCCGCGGCGATGCTGAAGGAGGCGCGCCGCGAACTGACGCGCCAGAAGAGTCTGTACGCGAAGAACTTCATCGCGAAGAGCGACCTCGAATCGGCGGAGACGTCCGCCGCCACGAATGCGGCGCAACTCGGTTCCGCGAAAGCCAAGCTCGACGCGGCGCAGGCGACGCTCGAACAGAGCCGCACGAACCTGGCCTATTCGGAGATCTATTCGCCCGTAAACGGCACGGTCGTCGGCAAGGACGTCAGCGAGGGGCAGACGGTCGCGTCGAGCTATCAGACGCCGACGCTCTTCACGATCGCGGAGGATCTGACCAAGATGCAGGTCGAGGCGGCCGTCGACGAGGCGGACATCGGCTACGTCAAGGAAGGCATGCCCGTCACGTTCACCGTCGACACGTATCCCGAAGACACGTTCAGCGGAGCGGTGCGGCAGGTGCGCCTGATGGCGGCGACGACGGAAAACGTCGTGACCTACACGGTCATCATCTCGGCCGAAAACCCGGACCTGCGCCTCTATCCCGGAATGACGGCCAACGTCACGATCGAAACGGCGTCCGCGAAGAACGTCCTGAAGGTCCCCAACGCGGCGCTTCGCGTCAGAATGACGGGAGCCGCGAACGGCGCGAAGACGGGCTCCGGCGCGAAACCTGCCGGAACGACGGCGAAGGCGACCGGCGCGGCGACGCAAAACGGCAGGGGCGCCCAGGTCGTGTGGATCCTCCCGGAGTCGAAAGACCCCGGACAGGCTCCGATGCGCGTCCCCGTGACCGTCGGCCTGAGCGACGGAAGCTGGACGGCCGTGTCGGGCGACCTCGCGGACGGCGATCTCGTCGTGACCGGCGTTCTTTCGGGAGCGGCCGCGACGAACGCCAGGGCGAACATGCCGCCGAGGATGTTCTAGTCATGGCGCTCATCGAGCTTCGGGACATCCGGAAGATCTACGACCTCGGGGAGGTTCGCGTCGAAGCGCTCCGGGGGGTTTCCCTCTCGATGGAGAAGGGCGAATTCGTGGCCGTCATGGGACCGTCGGGGTCGGGAAAATCCACGCTCATGAATATCCTGGGGTGCCTCGACGTTCCCTCTTCGGGAAGCTACCTGCTCGACGGGCGCGACGTGAGCAACATGAAAAAGGACGACCTGGCGCAGGTCCGGGGACATTTCATCGGCTTCGTCTTCCAGGGCTTCAACCTGCTCTCGCGCACCTCGGCGCTGGAGAACGTCGAACTTCCGCTGCTCTATATGGGCGTTTCCCGGCAGGAACGAGCGAAGCGGGCGCTCGAAGCGCTCCGGCTCGTCGGGCTGGAGGGGCGCGAGCATCACGAGCCCAAGCAGCTCTCGGGCGGACAGCAGCAGCGCGTCGCGATCGCCCGGGCGCTCGTCGGCGGGGCGCCGCTGATCCTCGCGGACGAACCGACCGGCAACCTGGACACGAAGACCAGCGACGAAATCATGGACCTGTTCGAGAACCTCAACCGGACGAAGGGCATCACCATCATCCTCGTGACCCACGAGCCCGACGTCGCGCGCTACTCGCGGCGCGTCGTGACCGTCCGGGACGGCGTCATCGTTTCGGACGAACCGATGGAAAAGAGAACGGAAAGCGAGAAAGAAGGCGAATGCGCATGATCGCCCCTTCGGCAATCCTCGGCATCGCGCGCAAATCCCTGAGGACCAACAAGATGCGGTCGCTCCTGACGGCGCTCGGAATCATCATCGGCGTCGCGGCGGTCGTCGCGATGTTCGCCATCGGAACCGGCGC
>CAZVUT010000244.1:0-3976 GCA_964630155.1 uncultured Synergistaceae bacterium | reverse complement strand
TGCCTCGGACGCGTGCGAAACTGGGACGAATACACGTTCGTCCATTCGCTGAACGTATCGCTGCTGGGAGCCTACCTCGCCGCCCGCATCGCGCCGGATCGCCCGAAATTCGCGGAGTCCATGGCGATCGGGGGGCTGCTTCACGATCTCGGCAAGGCGTCCGTTCCGCTCGAGATCCTGAACAAGCCCGGAAGGCTCACGGACGAGGAGTTCGCCGTGATGCGGAGACATCCGGAATACGGCGAAACAATCGCCCGGGAATCCGGTGTCTCGATCCCGGAGATACTCTCCGTCATCCGCAACCATCACGAGCGGTGGGACGGCAGCGGGTATCCGGACAAGGCCATCGGCGACACGGCGTCGTTCGAGGCGCGGATCGCGGCAGTTGCGGATGTCTTCGACGCGTTGACGACGAAGCGGATCTACAAGGATGCGATGGAGAGCCGGGCGGCCGTCTCGCTGATCATCGAGAGTTCGGGAACGCACTTCGACGGCGCCGTGGTGCGGGCGTTGCTGCGGCAGCTCGGGCTCTATCCGCCCGGCACGGTCGTGGAACTGTCCGACTACAGCATCGGCGTGGTCGTCGGAGCGATGGACCGGGATCTTCTCCGCCCGAAGGTTCTCATCCAGGTGGACGGCACGGGGCGGCGTCCGTCAGACGGTTCCCGGTTCGTCGACCTGAGCGCCGGGGACGGGCGGTGCATCGTCCGCGCCTACGACGACCTCGGGAAGGGAGGAGACTACTGACCATCGTCCCGTTCCCGCGAGAGAGAGCGTGTGCTCGATCTCGCCGATCTTCTCCTCGAACCCGAAGATCGTCGGATCGATGGAGTCGACGGCATTGTTCAGCTCCCGCATGCCTCGGAAACGATACCCCTTCGGGAGGCGGTTCGCGAACCGCTTGATCTTGAGCAGCGCCTGGAGGTAGTTGCGCTCGAAGGGGGCCGCGAGCCGGGCCGCCTCGATCGCTCCGGGCGTATCGTCGTGGAAGAACAGGACCGCGATCGCGAGGTTTTCATCGACATCCATCTCTTCGTACCAGATATTCGCCATGATCTTCCGGAAGCGGTCGCGCGCCTTGACGGGAACGAGCTTGCGGAGCGCCCGGTCGATCTTCTTGAGCCCGTCCCGGAGGAGCCCCTCCACAAGCGAAGGATCCTGCTTCGGCAGCGAATAGTCGCAGATATACCGCACCTCGTCCTTCAGCGTGACCTGTTTGCGCAGGAGCCGCCCGAACGCGGGCCGCAGCGTGACGCACGCCCCTTCAGGCTCGGCCTCCATCAGCTCCCTGAAGACCAGATCCGTTTTGAACGCCTTGTGCTCGAACGGGGAGTCCGCAAGCCAGGTGACATACCCCGTGTCGAAGAGTCCCTTCCGTCCCGCCCTGCCCGACATCTGCAGAAACTCGATCTTCGAGATCGGCGCGTCGTCGTGGTAATGCACGAGCTGCGCGAAAACCGCGGTCTCGGCCGGAAGATTCACGCCGAGCGAAAGCGCGTCCGTCCCGGCGACGACGTCGAGGATGCGTTCCCGGAAGGCCGCCTCGACGAGCAGCTTCTCCTTCGGCAGCATGCCTCCATGATAGACTCCCACGCCGCAGAGCAGCGGCATCTGCACCTTCGGCACGTCGAGGATGTCGGCCAGTTCGTAGAGGCGCTTGCGTTTTTCCGGCGAAATCCGCCTCCGCGTGCGCGCGATCCGGTAGGCCAGCTCAGAGGCCCCCTTCTGCGAAAAGACGAAGACGAGCGCGTCCCGGATGCCGTTGATGACGGCGGGCGGCTTCGGGCGGAAGATGAGTTCCGTCACGCGTTCGAAATTCTCGCAGACGGCGAACGGACGTTCCGACACGGCGGAGAGGTACGCGCCGATCGTATCCGCGCCGCCGAACGTCGCCGACATGACGAGCACGGGGGTGTCGGGATGGGTGTCCCGGAGGCCGTCGATATATGCCCGGGCGCGATCGGGGTCGGAGAAGACGTAGTGGAACTCGTCAACGATAAGCCGCTGTCCCGGAAGGCGGCAGTACTTGAGCGTGTAGATCTCCTGCGTGCAGCAGACGATCGGGGCGCCCTCGTTCCGTTTGAAGTCCCCCGTCTCGATGCCGACGTCGAGCCCCATTCGCCGCAGGTCGAGGTACCGTTCGTTGGAAAGCGCCTTGATCGGCGCCGTGAAGATGATCCGTTCCCCGGGGACGGAGACCTGTCCGTCTTCCTGAAGAATTCCCGCCCAAAGGTAGGCCACCAGGGTTTTTCCCGTTCCGGTCGGGGAGGAAAGCACCGCGCTTCGTCCCCGGATCCGGTCGAAGGCGCGCAGTTGCCAATCGTAAAAAATCATTTTCGGTCCGCTCCGTCCGTCAAAGTCCTTTTCTTCCGCTCCATGCTAGAATAGCATAGAATCCGGCAAAAACAGGAGGCCCCGATGGAACGGTATCGTCATAACCAGACGGCATGGGTGACGCTTGGAATGTGTGTCGTCATGACCGTGTTTTTCTACGGCATTCACAAGCTCGCCGCCGGCGGCGGGACGACGAAGAATTTCGTGATCACCATCGCGATCATGGCGCTCGTTGCGATCCTGTTTTTCCGGATGGAAACGCGCGTGACGGACGAAGCGCTGACGCTGCGTCTCGGGATCGGCCTTCTCCGGAAGACGGTCCGGATGGACGAGATCGCCTCCGTGACGCGTGTGCTCATTCCCTGGCACTCGATCGGGATCAAAATCATTCACGGCGGCTGGATCTGGAGCGCTTCCGGGCGCAAGGCGCTGGAGCTTCGCTTCACGAACGGACGGCGTCTGATCGTCGGTACCGACGACCCGGACGGACTCTACCGGGCGCTCGGGAAACCCGAAACCGTCTTCGAGGAGGACTGACGCCGTGGCGGAGATGAAAATCGTCGTCGGAGACACCGAACCCGAAGCCGGATGGTCCCGAATCTTCTCGCTGGATACGGAGCCGGCGCTTTCCATGCGTTCCGGCGGGCAGCGGGAGTTCTTCGCGCGTGCGGGAAATCGCCTGACCGACCTTGCCGCTGAACGGGATCTTCCCTTTGAAATCGTCATGGATTTTCTCGAAACGGGCCACAACCACCCGGGAAGCCGGGTGCATCTTGATATCGAAGACGAAGGAGGGAACGACAATGTCTGATCTTTCGACACGCTGGCTTGGCATTCCCCTCGCGAACCCCCTGATCGTTGGGGCGAACCGTCTCACCGCGGATATGGGCGTCATCAAAAGGATCGAAGAAGCCGGAGCGGCCGCCATTGTCACGGCGTCGCTCTTCGAGGAGCAGATCGAATTGCAGAACGACCTCCTCGAAGACTTCGCTATGGACTACGACAGCCGCGAACAGCCGGAACTTTCCGTTCACGCGGGGATGTCCTACGCCGGCCCCGAGGAGCACCTCGACTGGGTGAAGCGAGCGAAACGGGCCGTCTCGATTCCGCTGTTCGCCTCGCTGAACGCGCGCACGCACGATGTGTGGCTCGACTGGTCCGAACGACTCGCCGAAACGGGAGTCGACGGACTGGAGCTCAATCTCTACGCGACGCCCTGCGATCCCTTCGTTCCGGGAGATCGCATCGAGGACGAACAGGTCACGCTCGTGAAGGAGATCTGCACGCGTGTATCGCCGCTTCCGGTCGCCGTAAAAATGTCTCCGTTTTCGGCGAATCCGCTCAACCTGGCCGCGCGCCTTGCGAAGGCCGGCGCGCGCGGCGTCGTCTTCTTCAACCGCTTTTTTCAGCCCGACCTCGATCCCGGAACGGGAGAGAACGTCTTCACGTTCGACCTGAGCGCCGGAATGGAGAACCGCCTGCCGCTGCGATTCACCGCGCTCGCAAGCGGACGGATCGGCGCCGATATCTGCGCCTCGACGGGGATCTCCTCGGGCTTCGACGTCGCGAAGATGATCCTCGCGGGGGCTTCGGCCGTACAGGTCGTCAGCGTGCTCTACAGGAAGAAGCTGTCCGCCCTCGG
>CAZVUT010000243.1:0-4000 GCA_964630155.1 uncultured Synergistaceae bacterium | reverse complement strand
ACGCCCGAGGCCGCGAAACCGAAGAAAACGGGGCCGTATCCCCAGGCATTGACCATCGGGAAGAACGACGACGCGAGCCCCCAAGCCGTGAACTGATTCGCGAAAAGCGCGATCGCCATGCCGTTCGCACGGATCCGCGACGGCATGAGTTCGGAAAGGACGAGCCACACGCAGATGCCGGGGCCCAGCGAATAAAAGGTCTGCATGGCGAGGAACGCCGCCAGCGTGACGAAACCGGATGCCGGCGAAGGCGTCATCCAGCCGCGTTCCAGGGCGAAGAACAACGCTCCGATGGCGGCCAATCCGACCGTCACTCCCGCCGTGCCGACTTTCAGGAGCCATGTGCGCCCCTTCCGGTCCACGAGCCCGACGGCCACGAGTGTCACGACGAGATTCGTCGCCTTGAGCGCCAGATCCCCGGCGTTGCCGAGTGAGCCGGAGAGTCCCGCCTTCTGGAAAAGGGTCACCGCATATGCGACGATCGAACTCATGCCGATCGTCTTGTTGAACGTGAGGACAAGGAGCGTGAGCAGGAACGGGACAACGTATCTGCGCTGGAACAAGGTCGAAGAGGCGGAGCGGAGGGATGCCGGCAAACGTGTGCCATCATCCGGCTTCACTGGCGCCCCGGTATCGCGGGCTTTGGACTTTCCGGCCCGCTTTTCCAGCCATACCGGCGACTCTTTCAGGAAGAGCGAACCGGCGAGGAGCACGCCCACCGGCAACACCGTCCACCAGAAGTTGACGCGCCAGGCCAACGACTTGGCCGCGGCCGGGACGACCTCCGCCGCCGCGTCCGCGGCACCGAAGACCTTGGCGACGAGAATGCCGACCGCCGCCGCCGAAACGAGTCCTATCCCGAGGAACAGCTGGAAAATCCCGGTCCCTTTCCCGCGCGTTTCCGGCGGCAGGCATTCCGCAAGGTACAGGGGCATCACCACCGCCATGTAACCGGCGCTCATCCCCTGCAGCACACGGCCCGTCAGCATCGTGACGAGCGACGTTCCTGAGAAACACACCACCGGGACCGCCGCGAGAAAAAGCGCCGCCGAAAGGACAATCGTCCGCTTCCGGCCGAAACGTTCGCAGAGCACGCCTGCCGTGGCGGACGCCAGAATCCCGCCGAACATCACGCCGCCGACAATCCAGCTCACCTGCGCGTCCGTGTAGATCGCAAGCGCTTTGATGTACGGCATGGAAACGGCGATCACGCCGAAATCGATCCCGTAGAGGAGTCCGCCGAGCCCGCCGATCAGCAGCAGGAACTTCCCGTATGTTTTGTCGTTCCAGGTCATTCCGCCACCCCGTCCAGGTCGATGCAGATCTTACGGAGTTTCTCCGCCGAATACTCGAAGAAGTTTTTCTCAAAGTCGCACGAGAACGCCGCCACATGCGGCGTGACGATGCAGCGCGGATGCTGCAGGAGACGGCTCTTCACGTCCGGCGGTTCGTCGCACATCACGTCGATCGCCGCGCCGCCGATCACGCCCGTGTCGAGCGCGTCCGCGAGCGCCTCTTCGTCGACGACGGGCCCGCGCGACGTGTTCACGAGGATTGCGTTCTTCTTCATCAGCGCGAGGCGTTCGGCGTTGATAAGGCCCTTCGTCTCGGGTGTGAGCGGACAATGCACAGACACGTAGTCGGCCGTCTTCAGCACGTCTTCGAGCGTCGACGAGCCCGGCACAAACGGATCATAATGGAGCACCTTCATGTCGAAACCGCTCATCATCTTCTCGACGCGCCGCGCAATGTTGCCGTAGCCGACGAGTCCGAGCGTGCGGTGGGAAATGTGCCAGTCCATCCCCTCCACCTTTCCCCATTCGTAACCGGCTTTCGCCCGCGCGTTGTACTGCGGGATCTGGCGGATATAGCTGATGAGCAGCGCGACGGTGTGTTCGGCCACACATTCGGCGATCGATTCCGGCGTGTTGTACACGCCCACGCCGTGCGCCTTCGCCCAGTCAAGCGGCAGCGCATCCAGTCCCGATCCGGACCTGAAGAGCGCCTTCACGCCCGGCATCTTGTCCAGCGCCTCCGGCTTCAGGCACAGGTTCGGCCCGAACATCCACAGCACTTCCGCGTCCGGAAACGTCTTCAGCAATTCATCCGGCGTCTCGCACCGTTTCGCCCGGAAATCGCAAAACGACTTGATCTTTTCCGCGATTCCCGCGGGCAATCGCTCTTCGCCTGCCGTCACCAATACGACTTTATGCATTTCTTCAACCTTGACCTTTCCGCCCTCAATTCTCACCGGACCGCATCGCAGTCTTTTTTGAACGCCCTGATCCCCGCGGCCATCGCGCCCCAATCGCTGGTGCCGGCGAACCAGTCGACGCCGCGCTGTTTCCAGCGCGGGAAACCGCCCGCCGCCGTGCCGAGCCACTTGCCGGCCTTCTTGATTTTGAGCGCGACTTCGTCGATCACCTTGTTGAGTTCCGGATCATCCATCTGGTTGAGAATCCCCATCGAACCCGAAAGGTCGCACGGGCCGATACAGAACGAGTCCACGCCGGGCACCTTGAGGATCTTGTCGAGGTTCTTCACCGCAGCGATGTGCTCAATCTGGCAGATGACGAGCGGCCACTTCTCCGAGTACTTCAGGTAGTCGAAGAAATCCTCCGAACCATAACGGACCGCGCGGCGCACACCGCAGCCGCGGATGCCCGCCGGAGGATAACGGCACGCGGCGACCGCGGCCTCGGCGAGCTCGGGGGTGTTGACCATCGGGACGATGATCCCGTCCGGCGCGATGTCGAGATAGGGCTTGATGAGCATCGGCTCGCACGCCCGGACGCGCACGAGTCCCGCGCACCCCGTCCCGCGCAACGCGATGAGGTGCCGCTGAACATCCTGTATCGTGTGCGGGCCGTGCTCCGCGTCGATCCAGCAGAAATCCATCCCGCAGTCGCCGGCGAGTTCGCTCACGATGAGATCGCTCATCGTCACCACGCACCCGATCGACGTTTTCCCTTTTTCGAGATTCTCGAACAACCTGTTTTCAACGTTCATTTCCGTGTTCCTTTCCCTTTCAGATTTCAAAATGTCTCCGCCATCAAAGCGGCGCGCTCAAGCTCCTTTTCGGACGCCGCCGGCAACGTCAGCCCGTTCGTCAGCGCGTCCGCTTCACGCCGCCATTCGAGCTCGCCGGGATACAGAACCTCGGAGACGCCCTCCACCGTCGGGCAACGCTTGAGTTCTTCGATCATCGCGTCCGTCCGCCCGGCGAACACGTCCTTGCCCCCGAAGAACTCCGGGTTGACGACGATGAAGGCATGGCCGGTGTCCGCATCGCGTCCGGGCTGCGTGTTCCAGCTGTGGACGCCCGACATCATCCCGCTCATCGCGAGAACGCCGGTCATCATCTCCACCATCGCGGCGAAGCCATAGCCTTTGTGCTCTGCGAAGGGCAGCATCACCGCGTCATGCCAGATTTCGTTCGGGTCGTCCGTCGGCCGGCCGTCCCTGGTGAGTATCCAGTCCGCCGGTATCCGCTTGCCCGCCTCGGCGGCGATCACGAGCTTGCCGGCCGCGACCTTGCTCATGCACACGTCGAAGAGAACGGCGCGGTACTTCTTCCCAGGCGCCGCATAGGCGAAGGGGTTGTTGCCGATCGCCGCCGCGCGCCCTCCGGCCGGAGCGACGAGGGGACAGGTGTTGGACATCGAAAAACCGACGTAGCCGCGGTCCGCCGCCATCATCGCGTAACAGCCGGCGGCACCGTAGTGGTCCGAGTGGTTGACGGTCGCGATCCCGATCGCCTGGTTCTCCATCTTCGCGACCAGCATCCCCATCGTCTTCATGGCCGCGGGAATGCCGAGCCCGCCGGCGGCGCTCACCATGAGCGAATTCGGGCTTTCCTTCAAGACGACCGGCTCCGTTGCCGGCTTGATGCCGCCGGCTTTGATGCAGTCGAGATAGCGCGCGAGCCGCACGACACCGTGCGAATGGATGCCGCGCATGTCGGTCGTCACCAGCACGTCCGCGATCATCGCGGCGTCCT
>CAZVUT010000242.1:0-4012 GCA_964630155.1 uncultured Synergistaceae bacterium | reverse complement strand
CCGCGTCGCGGGCGCTCACGCGAACGTCGATCCCCGCGTCCCGCGCCGATTGCGATACGGACCAGCGCCCGAGAACGCCCCGGACATCGTCCGACATCGGAATTGCGGCGAGCGACGACCACCTGCGCGGCGCGTATTTCCGCGACGCCCAGGAGACGACGTACCGGTCGGGGTTGGCGTCTGCGACGGCCCCCGTCAGCGTCGCAGTTCCCGCGCTCCCCGGAACCGGAAGATCCGTGGCGTTCAGGCGCACGACGGGCGGCTCGTTGTCCACGACGACCGACGCCCGTCCCAGAAGGATCTCCCGCGGCGACCACGTCTCTACCCGGAGCGGGGCGGGGTGCGAGGGGTTGCGCTCGACCAGCGTAATGTCCCCCGACTGCGGCAGAATCGCCGCGATCGCATACCCCTCCCCTTGGGCGCCTCCGAGCGACCACAGGCGTCGTCCGTCAAACCCGAACGCGTGCAGATTTTCGCGCGACGCCCGGAGGAAGCCGAAGTCCGTGCGCGCGAACGGGCCCGCCTCGTCGCCCATGTTGCGGACTTCTTCGAACGGAACGGTCCGCAAAACCGTTCGCGTCGCCGGGTCCAGAAGCACGGCGGCGGTTCCGCCCCGGTCGCCCGATACGCGGCACTGCGCCCATACGCCGCCGTCGTCCGGACAGAGCGGGCCGAAAAAGCCGCGCGCCGCGCCGACGGCCGCGATCGTGTGCAGCAGCGACCCGTCCGGCGCGAAGACGCGGATCGGCCCCGGCATGCGTTCGCTCACCCACAGGTCGCCCGACCCGGTCTCAAGCAGCCCTCCCCACGTCGGCGGCGCGACCGTCAGGGGGAGCGCAATGCGCGACAGGACGTCGCCCGAGGCCGTGACGCGCAGGACCTCCCACCCTCCGGCGACGAGGACGGAGTCCCCGAGCCCCGGGAAGATCCCTTCGATGCGGGCCATTCCGGCCAGGGCGCCCCAGACGCGCCATTCGCGCACGGCGTCGCCCGAAGCGTCGAGCAGCACGCAGCGGTCGAGCGCGCGGTCGGCGATCAGAAGGCCGTCGCCGGCCGTCCGCACCGCGGAGGCGGGGTCGACGAAGCGATCGGGCGGCGTCCCGATCGCGCCGAGTACGTCGCCCGACGCGTCCGTCACGAGCAGTCGGTGGTTCCAGTCCCGGTCCGCGACGATCACCCGGTCGCCCGAGGCCGCAAGCGCATGGACGGATCCGAACTCCCCCGCGCCGCTCCCGCAGCTTCCCCAGCTTCCAAGCAGCTCTCCGGATTCGGCGACGCGCGCGAACATCCGGAAAAACGGCGACCCGGCGGAAAAGATTCCCGGAGGGAAGGGCTGCGCGCTCGCGATGACGGCGGATCCGTCGGGAAGCGCGGCCACGCGCCCGGGCGAGGGCATCGGGAACGTCCCTCCGGTCATGATCGGCCGCGCGTCCGCGACCCAATCGCCCTGCGCATCGTAGCGGCGAACGAACGCAGCGGCCGTATCGGGCGAGACGATGCGCTCGAACGACGTCACCCAGAGGCCGCCGTCGGGCCGGAGCGCGATGCCGCGAAGGTCGGCGAACGGTTCCCCCGCGGGGCCGAGTGTCACGACGGTCCGGAATATCTGTCCCTGAGGCGTGCACAGATAGACGCGCCCCCGCGACCGGGAGCCGATCGCGAGACGTCCCCCGCCGGACGCGAGAAGATCCCGGTCGGTGATCCCGCCGGGAATGGACTCCGACGAGCGCAGGAGCGCCGCTGCGCCCGTGTCGGGATTCACGTCGTAGAGGCCGGTTTTGTGCAAGAGAAGCAGACTTCCGTCGCCCCACGCCAGCGCGATGCAGGGCAGAAGCGACTTGCCGCCGAATATGGGATCGAGAAAGCGAAGGAAGGCCCCGTCGGGAGCGAAGACCTGGATCGGCGACCGCTCCGAAGCGGAATAGACGCGTCCCGTTTCGTCGACGGCCGCCGCATACGGGCGGACGATGACCGACCAGAGGTCTTCTCCGAACGAACCGTTCGCGCACACGAGCGTCAGCGGGCAGAACGCGTCGACATCGTAGCGCCCCGAAGGAAGCGGCGTGACGCCGTCGCCGGAAATCGCCTGCCAGCGGAAGCGGTCCCGGTTTCCGGTCATGTGATCCGTCTCCCGCGGCGGGATGGTCAGGATATTGGCGTCGCCCGAGGCTATCCGGAACAGGAGGGGGACGGAGCGGTCCGTGTCGGCGCGGAATATGGCGACGTCCTTCTTTCCCGGGCTGAAGGCGGGCGAGAAGGGCGACGGGGCGATCCGGAATTCTCCGAACCCGAAGCGCTCGGCGGCCGCGCGGACCGGAGCGAACACCGGGGCCGTGAAGACGCAGAGAACGGCGACGAAGAGCACCCTTATCCGGAACGAACCGGCATGTCGCATTGTCGTACACCTCCCCGCCGGCGTGAAAGGCGTGCGAAGAAGGGAAGACGGGCCGGAGCGATTCAGCGATATTGTCTGTGTATTATGACATGTTTTTGGGGATTTTGCTGCCGGGTCCGGGTGCGATCCGTTTGTCGGACCGGTTTACGCCCGTCCGGATTCCCGGTACTATGTCGGGAAACGACCATGATGCTCCTGGTGCGTCATGCTCTCGAACAAGGAGGAAGACAAATGTCCGAGTTTCCGGTTCGCGTATCGTCGCTAGTGGCGCAAAGACGGTCCGTCGTCGCCCGTATCTGGCCCCGGACGGAGCTTTTTGAAGGGTTGCTGCGCATTTGCAGCGAATGTCATATCGTGGCGGGCTGTGTCACGGCCATGCACGGAAGTCTGCTCCGAACGCGGTTCGTCTACCCGGCGCCCTGTCCGGAGGCCAGGATGGGGGCGCGATACGTCGATCCCGTCGAAGTCGAGGGGCCGATCGAGTTTCTCTCGGGAAGCGGCATGATCGGGACGGCGGCGGACGGCGGCGGAACCGTGATTCACCTTCACGGAGTGATGTCCGACCCGACGATGCGCGTCTTCGGCGGGCACCTCATGGAGACGGGCAACCCGGTCATGAGCACGATGGAAGTCCTGATCGAGGCGTTCGACGACGTGTCGATCCTCCGGGCGTTCGATCCGGAGACGGATTTCTCGCTGTTCAATATCTCTCGCAGGGAGAAATAAGCCGGGCTTTCACGCCGCCTTCTTCGTCCGCGGCAGGACGATCTCGACGACGAGCCCGCCGTCCTTCGCGTTCGACGCGCTGATAACGCCCCCGTGCTGCTGCACGGCACGTTGCGCGATCGCGAGTCCGATGCCGGTTCCCCCCGTGTCGCGCGTTCGCGCCGACTCGGTGCGGTAGAAGGGCTGGAAGATCTTTTCGAGGTCTTGCTCCGGCACGCCGGGGCCGTGGTCCCTGATGCGAAGCACAATGCTGTTTTCCGCGTCCGAAACGACAGTGACGTCGACGGCAGTTCCGGCGGGCGTGTAGCGCAGCGCGTTGCGCAGGATGTTCTCCACCGCGCCCCTGAGGACTTCCTTCCTCATCGGCAGGATCCAGTCCCTGCCCTCGGAGCGGAAGAGAATGCCCTTTCCCGAAGGCCGCGCCTCGAAGCGCGCGTCTTCGATGACTTTGCCGACGAGCAGCTCGAAATCGCCGGGTTCGAGGGGCGCATTCCCCATTTCGACCTCCTGGCGCGACAGCGAGAGCAGTTGTCCGATCATGTCGTTGAGGATGGACGCCTCGGCTTCGATCCGCGCGAGCGAATCCTCGGCGGCCGGGGCTTTTTTGCGGGCGAGTTCGAGCGCGACGCCGAGGCGGGCCAGCGGCGTGCGCAGTTCGTGGGAGATGTCGCGGATCAGCCGTTTCTGCGCGTCGAGAAGCTCCCGGATATGGCGGCTCGACCGGCTGAATGCGCCGGCGAGTTCTCCGAACTCGTCCTTGCGCCGCAGAACGCCTTCGTCGACGTTCACGTCGAGCTTCCCTTCCGCCAGCTTTCGAGCGGCGTCAGTCAGGCGGGTCAGGGGTTCGCTGATGTGGCGCGCGAGCAGGAAGCAGAGCAGAAGGGCCGTCGC
>CAZVUT010000241.1:0-4057 GCA_964630155.1 uncultured Synergistaceae bacterium | reverse complement strand
GCTTCCCCGGTCTTTTCCCGGAGAGACACCGCGGAGGCGAGGTGGATGCTGTCGAACCCCCTCAGGGCGCACCGCTCGGCGAGATCGCCCGCGAGAAAGATCACGTCGGCAGCGAGCGCGACCTTCTGGAATCGGCTCCAGTCCCGCAGGAATACGCTGACCTTCTGGCGGTGCGAACTCTCGTCGTACATCCCCTCCCGAAAACCCCTCGCGAGCGCCGAACGCACCTCCGGATAGGCCGCCATGCAGGTCGCGACGAAATCGGCCTCATGGAGCAGCGTGCGGACGATATCGCTCCCATCTTCGGCGTTATAGAGTTTGACGATCGCGCTCGAATCGAGATAGGCGATCACCGGCGATCCTCGCTGACGAAATCGGAAAGCGACGCGGACGAACGCGCTTCGGGCGCGGGAATGCCCTCGGGCTTTCCGCCGCCCCAGAGAAGCTCGCCGCTTTCAAGCAGGCGCGCGACGGGTTCGGAAACGGCCGGAAAACCCCCGTCCCGAATCGGTTCGATCCGGGCGATCGCCGTCGAACGATCGAACACGACGACGGAATCGCCCTCCCGCACCCTGCGCAGGTAGTAGCTCAGGCGATTCTTCAGCTCGCGGATCTTTGCCTCCATGAATGTACCCCCCTTACACCGCGTAATGTGGCCTCATTATAGCACGCGCCGCACGTTCTCTTCGATAGTTTCTCCGTTGACAGGAGACGGAAAACGGCGTTGAATAGGCGCGTTTCGATCTCGGAACGGGGTGAAAGTCCCCACTGGCGGTATTCCGGCCTTCGGGCCGGAGAGCCCGCGAGCGTCCCCTCCCGCACAGCGCGGCGGGGCGCGCAGATTCCGGTGCAAGGCCGGAGCCGACGGTGACAGTCCGGATGAAAGAGAGGAGGACGCACGATGACATCGCAGTTGCAGGAGCGCTTCGGGGATTCCGAAGCCCGCGTCGAAGCCGCGATCGCTTCGCTCGCCGGAGGCCGCGGCATTCTGGTGACGGACGACGGAGACCGCGAGAACGAAGGGGATCTGATCTTCGCGGCCGAAAGCCTCACGGTTCCCCAGATGGCCATGCTGATCCGGGAGTGCAGCGGGATCGTATGCCTCTGCCTGACCCCGGAGAAGATCGACTCGCTGGAACTCCCCCCGATGACCCGGAACAACACCAGCCGCTACTCCACGGCCTTCACCGTCTCCATCGAGGCGGCCGAGGGCGTCACGACGGGCGTCTCCGCCGCGGACCGAGTCCGCACCGTCCACGCCGCGAGCGCGCCCGGCGCGAAGCCGTCGGACCTGCGGCAGCCGGGGCACGTCTTCCCCCTGCGGGCCCGTCCGGGCGGCGTCCTCGAACGCCGCGGCCACACGGAAGCTGTCGTTGACATCATGCGCCTCGCGGGGCTCGCCCCCGCCGGGGTGCTCTGCGAACTCACGAATCCCGACGGAACGATGGCCCGCCTCCCCGAGATCCTCGAATTCTCGCTGCGATGCGGCTTTCCCGTCGTCACGGTCGACGACATCGCGCGCCGCCGCGCCGCGTTGGGGCTGTAGCGCGGCTCTTCGCAAAGACAGGCGCCCCTTCGACCGGACCGGTCGAAGGGACGCCTGTCTTTCGGTGTTCCGCGAACTGCGCCGCTCTACGCGTGCAGCGCGCCCGCCGGGTAGAGCGGGAAGCGGCCGATGAGGGCCATCGCCTCGGCCCGGGCCTCGTCGAGCGTCTTCTGGTCCTCGACGTTCCCGGCGACCTTGTTCATGATCCGGGCGATCTCGACGACCTCGGGCTCCTTCAGGCCCCTTTGCGAGATCGACGTCGTTCCGATGCGCACGCCGCTCGTCACGAACGGCTTTTCCGGGTCGAACGGGATCATGTTCTTGTTCACGGTGATTCCGACGTATTCGAGCGCCTTCTCGAACTGCTTTCCCGTCAGCTTCTTCGGGCGCAGGTCCGCAAGGACGATGTGGTTGTCCGAGCCGCCGCTGACGATCCGGAAGCCGTGCTTCGTCAGCTCTTCGGCCAGCTTCCGCGAATTTCTCACGACCTGGAGCATGATGGAGCGGAACTCCTCCGTCGCGGCGTACTTGAACATGTACGTCTTCGCGGCCATGATGTTCAGGTGGATCGAGCTGATCGCGCCCGGGAAGACGCCCTTGTCGAGCGCCTTCGCGTGCTCGGCCTTGCAGAGGACGATGCCCCCGCGCGGACCGCAGAGCGTCTTCGTCGTCGAGGACGTCACGAAGTCGGCGTGCGGCACGGGGCTCGGGATGACCTTCGCGGCCACGAGGCCCGACACGTGCGCCATGTCCACCATGAAGTACGCGCCGACGGATTTCGCGATGCTCGCTATACGCTCGTAGTCGATCAGGCGCGGATAGGCGCTTCCGCCCGCGATGATGAGCTTCGGCTGTTTCTCCTTCGCGAGCCGCTCCAGTTCGTCGTAGTCGATTTGCTCGGTGTCCTTGTGGAGGCCGTAGGACGTGAAGTCGTAGACCTTGCTCAGGAAGTTCGCGGGGCTGCCGTGCGTCAGGTGGCCGCCCTGGTCGAGCCGCATTCCGAGCACCGCGTCGCCGGGTTTCAGGACCGCCGCGTAGACGGAGTAGTTCGCGGTCGAGCCCGAGTAGGGCTGAAGGTTCGCGTGCTCCGCGCCGTAGAGCGCCTTGGCGCGTTCGATCCCGAGCCGCTCCATCTTGTCCGCGATCTGCGAACCGGCCTGGAAGCGCGCTCCGGGGTATCCTTCCGTCGTCTTGTTCGTGAAGACGCAGCCGGACAGCTCCATGATCTCGAGGCTCGCGGTGCTTTCCGACGCGATCATCTCGATGTTGTGCTCCTGCCGGTCCAGCTCCTCGCACGTGATGTCGTACAGCTCTCTGTCCGCGATTTTCGTATATTCCAGCATGATCTGACACTCCCTTGTTGTGGCGCGCCGCAAAAAGCGCCGCGCGTAAGATCCGACAGTATTATAATGGCCCGGTCAGGGTTTTTGCGAAAGGCGGCGACGGCGATGACGGAATTTCTCTCCGGACTGACGGGACTCGACCTCCCGATCCTGTCCTGGTGTCTGCTCCTGCTCGCGGGGGCGGGCGTCGGACTCTCGAAGACAGCCATACCCGGCGGCGGCATTCTCGCGGTCGTCCTCACGGCGATGGCGCTCCCGTCGCGCATGTCGGTCGGCGTCCTGTTGCCGATGCTGATCTTCGGCGACTTCTTCGCAATAGGAAAATACCGGCCGCACATCGACCGGAAGCAGCTCGTCACGCTCCTGCCGTTCGCCCTGATCGGCCTCGGGGGCGGATACGTCATCCTCCGGTACGCATCGAACGAACAGCTCAAGCCGATCATCGGCGCCGCCGTGCTTGCGATGCTCGCGCTGCAGCAGGTCAACGCACGCTTAAAGAAGCGCCGCGAAGGCCTGTCGGCCTCGGCCGCGAGCCGCCCGATCTCGCCCGTCGTCACGGCGATCTTCGGCGTCCTGTCGGGCATGGGAACCGGCATGGCGAACGCCGCCGGACCGATCCTGAGCCTCTACCTCCTCATCGCGGGGCTGCCCAAGCTGCAGTTCATCGCGACATCGTCGGGCTTCTTCTTCATCCTGAACCTTCTCAAGGTCCCCCTCTTCGCGAGCCTCGGAATCATCACCACGCAGAGCCTACGGATCGACCTTCTGGCGCTGCCGTCCGTCCTGGTGGGCGCGCTGCTCGGCTTCTGGCTCGTGAAGCGCATCCCGCAGGAGGTCTTCAACCGAATCGTCGTCGCGCTGGCCTTCGTCGCGGCCGTCAAGCTGCTGATCGGGTAGGAGCGGGCGCATCCGTCCGGCGGTCCGGACAATCGTTTTCCGATACGGCCCCTGTATTCGCTCCCCTCAACCATACTGAATCTTCCAGGAAGAGATACAATATCGGGACACGGGAGGACCCTGCACCGTTCTGCACCGGCATCGCGGATTCCGGCGAAACGGTTGCCCCGGAAGGGAGTTTCGCGCGCCCCGGCGGAAGGCCGGGAGATGGATTCGGGGCGACAGCGCGATAGTGGCGGAAAAAGAGGCTTCATGGACGGTTCGGCTCGCT
>CAZVUT010000240.1:0-4081 GCA_964630155.1 uncultured Synergistaceae bacterium | reverse complement strand
CCGTGGGCGGCTTGCCTGGGCAAGAACCTCCCCTACGGCAAGCAACGCATGCTCTCCATCGCGCTTGCGCTCGCCGCGAACCCGGCGCTTCTGCTTCTCGACGAACCCGCTACGGGCCTGAACCCGGTCGAGACGAAAGAACTCATCGACATCATCTACCGCATCCGGGACGAGCGGAAGATCACGGTCTTCCTGATCGAACACAACATGAACCTCGTGATCTCAATATCGGACCGCATCGCGGTGCTGAACTACGGACAGAAGATCGCCGAGGGGAGCCCCGAAAAAGTCTCCCGGGACCCGGCGGTCATCGAGGCCTATCTGGGACGGGGGTTCCGCCATGCTTCTTAGCGTGAAGGGACTGAGCGCCCATTACGGCCGCGTGCAGGCCCTCTCCTCGGTCGATATCGACGCGCCGGAGGGGTCCATCGTCACCCTGATCGGCGCGAACGGCGCCGGGAAGAGCACCTTCATGATGGCCGTCTCGGGCGTTCTGCGCTCAATCTCCGGCGCGATCGAGTACGACGGCCGCCGGATCGACGGGCTGCCGTCCGACGAAATCGTGCGGCTCGGGCTGTCTCAGTGCCCCGAAGGCCGGCGCGTCTGGCCGAAGATGACCGTCCTCGAAAACCTCGAGATGGGCGCCTTCCCGGTCCGCGATGCAACGCTCGTCCGCGACCGGCTGAAGCGCGTCTACTCGCACTTCCCGATCCTGGAACAGCGGTCGGCGCAGCTCGCCGGAAGCCTCTCGGGCGGGGAGCAGCAGATGCTCGCGATCGGCCGCGCGCTCATGTCCGGCCCGAGGCTGCTCATGCTCGACGAGCCGTCGCTCGGACTCGCCCCGATCGTCGTCGAACAGCTCGTCGAGATCATCCGCGAGATCCGAAATTCGGGAACGACCGTTATTCTTGTGGAACAGAACGCCTTCATGGCGCTCGGGCTTGCGGACACGGCGTACGTCCTCGAAACGGGGCGAGTGGCGCTCTCCGGCAAGGCGTCGGAGCTTCTGAAAAACGATATGGTCCGAAAATCCTATCTGGGCGTATGACCCGGACAAATTCAACGGAGGTGACGGGGAAATGAGAGGAAAGGGCATTCTGCGGTCGGTTCTGTGCGTGGCGGTGCTGTTGTCTCTCGGCTGTGCGGCGTGGGCCGCCCTGCCGGACGGAAATGTGCGCGTCGGCGTGGTTATGCCGACGTCGGGGACTCTGGCGTATGACGGAGGATTGGCGCTCAACGGCGTCAAGATGGCGGTCGACGAGATCAACGCGGCAGGAGGCGTCAACGGACACAAGGTCGAACTCTTTATCGAGGATTCGGCGGGCGTTCCGGCCACTGCGGTCGCGGCGATGGAAAAACTCGTCGGAATGCAGAAGGTCGTCGCCGTCATCGGCGACTTCGGAAGCTCCGGCACGCTTGCGATGATGGACGTCGCGAAGCGCTCCCAGACGCCGCTCATCACCCCGATCTCCCTCGCTCCGAAGATTACGGAGCTTGGGAACATCTGGACGTTCCGCGGATGCGACAGCTCCGAGATGATCGCGAAATCCTTCACCAAGTGGGCCGTCGCCGAAAAGAAGCTGGACAAGTGGGCGTTCATCGGCGTGAACACCGACTACGGCCGGGGTTCCGTCGACGCGTTCAGCAAGAAGGTCAAGGACCTGGGCGGCGAAGTCGTCTACACCGAGTACTTCCAGCAGGGCGAGACCGACTATTACCCCATCATCACGAAGCTCAAGGCGTCTTCCGCGAACGCGCTCTGCATGCTCGGCGAAACCGTCGACCTGTCGCGCGTCGTGAGCCAGTTCCACGAGATGGGGTTGCAGGAAAAGATAACGGTCATGGACCCCACGAGCGGAACCTTCAACCCGAAGTTCCTTGAGCTGGCCAAGGCCAAGGCGAACGGAATCATCGGCGCGAGCCGCTTCGTCGCGTCCATCAAGACCCCGAAGGCGGAGAAGTTCGTCGCCGACTACCAGAAACGCTACAACATCCCGCCCGAGAAGTACGCGCAGGCCGGGTACGACGTGGCGCACATGGTCGCGATCGCGGTGCGCAACGCCGACTCGACCGACACGGCGAAGGTCCGCGAGGCGCTCGCGAAGATCGAATACGAAGGCCCGCAGGGCAAGGCGCATTTCGACGCGAAGAACCAGCTTCAGATCGGGGAATACATCATCGTCGTCAAGGACGGGAAGTTCGAAATCGTCGCCGGACCCATAATGGCGGAGTAATACAGTTCACTGGGGCCGTTTCCGCAAACGCGCGGGAACGGCTCCGTCATACGGGGAGGGAATCGCCGGAATGCTCATGGTCTTCCTGCAACAGGCGCTGAACGGAATCATCCTGGGGTGCATCTACGCGCTCATCGCGCTCGGGCTGTCGCTCATCTTCGGGATCCTCGAAGTGGCCAACTTCGCGCACGGAGAGTTCTACATGCTCGGCGCCTTCATGGCGCTGTTTTCGATGTCCGGGCTCGGCGTCTCCTTCTTCCCGGCGCTCCTGATCGCGATGATCGGCATGGGAATCATCGGCGCGCTCATCGAACGGGCCGTCTTCCGCCCGATCGTCGGCAAGCCGCTGATCAACAGCATGCTCCTCTCGTTCGGCCTGTCCACGGCGCTCGCGAACCTCGCGCTGCTGCTGTTCGGCGCGGACCCGCAGAAGATCGAATCCGGCCTCGCCGACTACCACCTGCGCTTTTTCGGATTGCACCTCACGGCCGAACGCCTGATGGTGCTCGTCGTCGGCGTCGCGCTCGTCTCGCTTCTGGCCTGGTTCATCCAGAGCACGCGGACGGGCAAGGCGATGCGCGCCGTCTCGCAGGACCGCGTCGCGGCGCAGCTTGCGGGCATCAACGTCTCCCGGATCTACACGATCACGTTCGCGATCAGCGGGGCGCTGGCCGCCGCCGCCGGAACGATGGTCGGCGCGATGTTCTTCGTCTCGCCGGAGATGGGATTCTCGGTCACGCTCAAGTGCTTCATCATCATCGCGCTCGGCGGCTTCGGAAAGATCCGGGGCGTCATCGTCGCGGCCGTCATGATCGGCCTCGCCGAAAGCCTCGGGGGCGGCTTCATCTCCTATGCCTACAAGGACGCATACCCCTTCCTGCTGCTGGTGCTGCTCTTCATGCTCAAGCCGCAGGGGCTGACGGGAGGGAGCGGACGATGAACGGACGCATGAACTGGGCGAAATTGCCGGCCGCGCTTGCCGGAGCGGCGCTGCTCTGCGCCGTGCCGCGGTTCTTCTCGCTGGACTACTACCTTCACATGTTCGTCATGTCGGAGATCTACGCGGTCCTCGCCATGTCGCTGGCCCTGATCGTGGGCTTCTCCGGCCAGGTGTCCATGGGGCACGCGGCCTTCTACGGCGTCGGGGCCTACGCCTCCGCGCTGATCAGCCTGAAGTCCGGGCTGCCCTTCTGGGTCACGATCTGGTGCGCGGGAGCCGTCGCGGGGCTGCTGTCGTTCGTCATCGGGAAAATGGTCCTGCGCCTTCGCGGGCACTTCCTCGCGATCACGACCGCCTTCTTCGGCGTGCTTGTCACGCTCATCCTGAACAACTGGATCGACCTGACCAACGGACCGATGGGCGTCCCCGGCATCCCGAGGCCGTCGCCGATCTCGCTGCCCGGATTGACGCTCTCCTTCGAGACGCGCGCGGACTACTACTACCTCGGGCTCGTCTTCGTCGGACTGGTCGCGTTCCTGCTGTACCGGATCGTGAACTCGCGCATCGGCAACGCGCTCATCGCGATCCGCGAGAACGAGGAACTCGCCCGGTCGATCGGCGTTGACGCAATGGCGTACAAGGTGTTCGCCTTCACGCTCGGCGGCGCGCTCGCGGGAATGGCGGGGTCGTTCTACGCGCACTACATCCTGTTCATCAGCCCCGTCACCTTCACGATCGCGGAGTCCATCAACCTGCTTGTCATGATCATCTTCGGCGGCATGACGACGCTCTTCGGCCCCGTATTCGGCGCCGTCGCGCTGACATTGCTGCCCGAATTCCTGCGAATGGCCGGATCGCTGCGCCTCGTGATCTACGGCGTCGCGCTCGTGATCTTCATCATCTGGCT
>CAZVUT010000239.1:0-4116 GCA_964630155.1 uncultured Synergistaceae bacterium | reverse complement strand
GTCAAATCGGCGTTTCTCGGTCTTCTTGCGGCGACGGTCGTCGTCCTCATGCTTTCCGGTCCGACCGGGGCCGTTTTCTTTTTTCTGGGATTCGGCGTGCTCGGCGTCGGGCTCGGCGTGCTTGCGCAGCGATGTTCCCGCGGAGTTGACGTCATTCTCTACGGCATTCTCGTCTCCCTGGGAAGCAAGATACTCTTGATGTTCGTCGCGAAGGCCCTGACCGGCGTGGACCCGTTCGCCCTGGACCCGAAGGAGATTACGGAGATCGTCGATCGCGTTTTCGGGTTCTACGGAACGGTCGGCGCTTCGGCGGCAGCGCTCGCGGAGGCGCGCGAACAGGTTGTCGCCGCACTGCGCATTCTTCCAACCATTTTCCCCGCCATCCTGATCATGGCGTCCGCCCTCGATTGTTACCTGAGCTATGCGGTAAGCGCCGTTGTCGTGCGGCGCACCGGAGGCGCCATGCCGTCCCTTCCCGCTTTTTCCGAATGGCGTTTTTCAAGGAGCGTCCTGGGGGCGCTGATCGTTTCGCTGTTTCTTCCCTTTTTCGGGCAGGAAACCATGTGGGGCGTCCTCGCCGGGAGGATAAGCGTCAACCTCAAGATGTGCGTTCACGTCATCTTTCTTCTTCAGGGCGTTTCGCTCCTGTGGTATTTTCTCAAAAAATGGAACTGGAAGGCGCCTTTTGCCGCGATTGTTATAATATTGGTTGTATTTATCCCGCTGTTTTCGACGCTGGCGGTCATAGCCGGCGTGGGGGATATGTGGTTCGATGCGAGAACGAGGATTGGGAGGTGGAGTGCATGAAGGTCATCCTGCTGAAAGATGTCCCGAAGCTGGGGAAAAAAGGGGATCTCATGGAAGCGTCCGAAGGATACGCCCGGAATTTTCTGATTCCCAAAGAACTTGCAGAAGAGGCGACTCCCTCGAAACTGAACGAATGGAAGGCGCGCGGCGAATCGCGGCAGAATCGTGAGGAGAAGAACCGGGCGCTCGCCGAAGAGCAGCGGCGGAACCTGCAGGGGCGGAAGGTCGTTCTCACCGTGAGCGCCGGAGAGAAGGGCAAGCTCTTCGGGAGCGTCACGGTCGCCGATATCGCCGACGGCATAGAGGCGCAGCTCGGGATCAGAATCGACAAGAAGGACATTCGCCTGGAAGAAACCGTGCGGCATACGGGAGTCTACCCCGTGATCCTTCGCCTGTTCCCCGGCATCGAAGCGCAGATGACCCTTCAGGTCGACGGGGCGTAACGGTGGCGGAAGGAAGTTTCGAGAGAAAACCTCCGTACAGTCTCGAAGCCGAGCGGGCCGTGCTCGGCGCGTGCCTGATGGATCGCGACGCGTTGAACCTCGTCACCGAGATGCTTTCGGCCGAGGATTTTTACGATCTGTCGAACCGGACCGCGTATGAACTGATCCTCGATATGTCCCAGAAGGATATCGCGGTGGATCCGCTGACGCTCCTCGAGGAGATGTCCCGCTCGGGGAAGGGAGATCGCCTTGGAGGACAGCCTTTCGTCGCATCGCTCGTCGATCAGGTGTCGAGCACGGCGAACGCGGAGTTTTACGCCCGCATCGTCAAGGACAAGGGCATTCACAGGCGCCTTATTGCGGCCGGAACGAGCATTACGCGTCTGGGCTATTCGGAGGATATGGACGTCGAGGAAATCCTGGAAGAAGCGGAGCGGGCGGTCTTCGAGATCGCGATGCACCGCAACAGGACGAATTTCCGTTCCATAGCGGATGTCCTCGGCCAGGCGTTCCATACGATCGAAGAGCAATATCATCGATCCGATCAGGACGTTCTCGGACTGCCTTCCGGGTTTTCCGAGTTCGACAGATTGACCGGCGGCTTTCAGCCGGGAAGCCTGAACATCATCGCCGCGCGGCCGTCAATGGGAAAGACGGCGCTCGCGATCAATATGGCGCAATATTGCGGCGTCTCGCGCGGCGCTCCGGTGCTGATCTTCAGCCTTGAAATGGGCGCGGAGCAGCTTGTGCAGCGAATGCTCGGCGCCGAAGCGCGCATCAACATCCACGAGCTTCGCACCGGCGCGTTCGCCGAGTCGGCCTGGGATGATCTCGCGAACGCCGCCGGCAGGCTTTCTTCGGCGCCGATCTATATCGATGACAGTTCGATGCTCTCGACGCTCGAATTTCGCGCGCGGTGCCGGCGTTTCCAGTCCCGTTACAAGAATGTGGGACTGGTCGTCGTCGACTATCTGCAACTTATGAACTACGCGCGAAAGATAGACAACAAGCAGCAGGAAGTGGCGGAGATTTCGAGAGCCCTGAAAGGCGTCGCCCGGGAACTCAATGTCCCGATCATCGCGCTCTCGCAGCTCTCCCGGGCCGTCGAACAGCGAACCGACAAGAAGCCGCAGCTTTCCGATCTTCGCGACAGCGGCGCGATCGAGCAGGACGCCGATATCGTCGTTTTGCTCTATCGGCCGGGATATTATGATTCCCCCGCCCAGGAAGACGGAGAAAATCCCCTTGCCTATCTGAATATCGCCAAACACCGGAATGGTCCCACGGGAGAAGTTCAGCTCGTGTTCCTGAAGGAATACACGAAATTCGAGAATCCGGCGCGATCCTATTAGGTGTTTTTAGCGACTCGCGGTGTGAAAACAGGCGGTATGATAGTGCAGGAAAATAAAGGGAGCGAAGAACGATGTCTGGCATGATGAACTTCCTTCAGGATGACGGAATTCCCAAGAAGCCGGAACTTGCGCATATCCCGGTCGGATCGATTCTTCCGAATCCCCGGCAGCCCCGTCAGTATTTCGACGCGGACGAACTCGGGCAGCTTGCCGATTCCATTCGCGAAGTCGGCGTGTTGCAGCCGATCGTCGTCTGCAGACAGGATCAGGGGTTCGAGCTTGTGGCTGGAGAGCGTCGGCTCCGTGCGGCGAAACTCGCCGGACTTGAGACCATCCCCGCATTGATCGCCGAAGTGACCCCTTCCGAACAACAAATCTTCGCGCTCGTCGAAAACATCCACAGAAGCGACCTCTCCGCCGTCGAAGAAGCGCAGTGTTTCCGGGATATCCTGGACCGGACGGGCTGGACGCAGGTCGACGCCGCCAGGAGGATCGGGCTCTCTCAGGCTTCGCTCGCCAACAAGCTCCGTTTGCTTCGTCTCGATCCGGAGGTTCAGAAGCTTGTCATCGAGGGACGTCTCGGTGAACGTCAGGCGCGAGCTCTTGTTGGTCTTCCCGGGGAAGATCAGCGCGCGCTCGCGAAAGAGGCCGTGGAAAAGAGCACCCCCGCGGAAGAATTCGAACGCCTCGCCAAGGAAAAGGCGCCGAAAGGAACGCGACGTTCCGGACGAAAACAGAATCTTCCGTTTGCGGGACCCGACGGGCCGACGGGAGAGCTTCTCAAGGAGCTTGCGGTGCTGGTTGAAGGGAATCGCAAGAAGGGAATTCCGATCGCCTGGAAGGTCAAGGAACTTGCGCAACGCGAACTTGTCGTCGAAATAACGGTGGATCTCTCGAAGCGAATGGATGCGAACGAGGAAAGGCAGTGATCGTGCGGTGGCGGTGAAACGGACGAAAAAAATGGATGAATCGTGTTCCCCTTCTCTTGAAACAAGTCTTCCGCTCGTTCCGGAACGTTCCCTGACAATCCTCTGGTTCGTGTGTCTCGCTCTGCCCAACATCATCTTCTCGGGCGGCTTCTGGTTCCAGACGCTTCACCTGATGAAATGGGTCTTTGCGATGGTTCCTGTGGGGATCGCCTGCTTCATCGCCGGGTATCGCCTTTTGCGGCACGGAGGCGAAAAGGTTCCGGTTCGTATCGACCTTTTCGGAGCGCTGTGGCTGGTCATGCTTCTCTATATGACGGTGCAGCCCATCTGGGTCGACGTCCGGTCGACGCCGACGTTTTTCCGGGAGTGGTTTTTCTTCGCGTCGATGTGGGCGATGTACATTCTCACGTACAATGCCTTTCCCGGTTCGCGTTTCGGCGTGGTCGCTCTCGGCGCGGCGCTGAACGGAGCCGTCAGCACGTTCTTCGCCGAACTGCAGATCCGCAACCTCAGCGATGCGTTCCCGTTCATCCTTCCGACGCCCGGGAACTACATCGCCAACACGGGGCAGCAGGAGATGTTCGG
>CAZVUT010000238.1:2572-4140 GCA_964630155.1 uncultured Synergistaceae bacterium | reverse complement strand
GTGAGCATGACGCCTGCGGCGACGGCTGTTCCGATGACGCCGGCGACATTCGGTCCCATGGCGTGCATGAGGAGGTAGCTTCCGGGGTTCTCCTGCTGGCAGACGCGCTGGACGACGCGCGCGGCCATCGGGACGGCCGAGACTCCCGCCGATCCGATCATCGGGTTGATCTTTCCCTTGCTCATGACTTTCATGACCTGGCCGAACAGAACGCCTCCCGCGGTGCTGAACACGAACGCGATGAGTCCCAGAAGCACGATCTTCAGCGTCGCGGGCGTCAGGAAGTCTTTCGCGCTCATGGTCGCCCCGACGGAGAGGCCCAGGAAGATCGTCGTCGTGTTCAGGATCTCGTTTTGCGCCGCCTGGCTCAGTCGCTCCGTGCAGCCGCAGACCCGAAGCAGGTTGCCGAACATGAGCGTCCCGATGAGCGGCACGGACGCGGGCAAGAGCAGTCCCGATCCGACGGTCGCGACGATCGGGAAGAGGATCCGCTCCATTTTGCTGACCGGACGCAGCTGTTCCATCCGGATGGCCCGGTCCGCCTTGCTCGTGAAGAGCCTGATGACCGGCGGCTGGATCAGCGGCACGAGCGACATGTAGCTGTACGCCGCCACCGCCACCGCTCCGAGAAGTTGCGGCGCCAGTTTCATCGTCAGGTAGATGCTCGTCGGCCCGTCCGCACCTCCGATGATTCCGATCGACGCCGCTTCCTGGATCGTGAAGCCCAGCGCCACCGCTCCGATCATCGCGATGAAGACTCCCAGCTGCGCCGCCGCTCCGAGAAGGAAGGTGATCGGGTTGGCCAGAAGCGGACCGAAGTCGGTCAGCGCTCCGATTCCCATGAAGATGATGACCGGGTAGATTTCGTGTTCCGTTCCGTAGAAGAGGTAGCGCAGGAAGCCCCCTTCGTCCATGATTCCCGAGAGCGGCATGTTGACGAGAAGGCAGCCGAATCCGATCGGAACCAGCAGCAGCGGCTCGAATCCCTTCCCTATCGCCAGGTAGAGCATGACGAACGAGACGACGAGCATGATGCTGTTCCCGACTGTCAGTCCCGCGAATCCCGAGGAGCTGAAGATCGCTCCCATCGATGCGATGTAGGTTTCCATCGCCGCAGCGCTCCTTTGGCCTAGCCCAGGACGATGAGGACGTCGCCCGTGTTGACGGAGTCCCCTTCACGGGCGCGGATTTCCCTGACCGTGCCGCCCGCAGGCGCGCTGATTTCGTTTTCCATTTTCATCGCCTCCAGGATGAGAAGGACGTCGCCGCTCGATACGCTCGCTCCGACCGAGACGCTGATTTTCAGGATTTTCCCCGGCATCGGCGCTTCGACGACGCTCGCCCCCGCAGGCGCGGGCGCCGGTGCGGCTGCGGGAACAGGCGCCGGCTGCGGCGCTGCTGCGACGGGCGCAGCCGGCGCGACGGCAGGGGCCGATGGCTGCGCGACGGGCGCGTACGCCGCCTGCACTCCTCCCATGTCTTCGACGAGGACGTCGTAGGCGGTTCCGTTGACGGTGACTTTGTATCGGTTCATCTGATTGGTTCCTCCCTCGTTTGTCGGTGGCTTC
>CAZVUT010000238.1:0-2472 GCA_964630155.1 uncultured Synergistaceae bacterium | reverse complement strand
TTCCCATCTGCGTGACGGTCCGGATGCTGAAGGCCTTTCCTCCACGCGCCGCAAGCACGGCTCCCGTTATGGCCGCTATGGTTTCCTGCGCGGGTCCCGCGAGCGTGCTTCCTGCGAGCGTGCTTCCCGCGAGCATGCTTCCCGCGAGTGCGGTTCCAACGGCGTTCTGCGCCGTGTCTCGCACGGCCGCCGCCGCGGTGGATGCCTGCGCGGGCTGCGCGGCCTGCTGTTTCGCCGGCGCGGATGGCTGTCCGCTTCCCCGCTCTCCGACTTTCGCCATGTATTTGATTCCGTAGATGATGAGCGCAAGTCCCCCGAGCACGAGGAAGCAGGCGCTGAAGGCGATGAGCCCGACGACGACTGCGCCGCCGATTCCCGTGAAGTGTCCGTGTAGGGCGTTCATGTCCCTCTCCTTCGCGTCAGTGCGGCATGACGCCGTGTTTCCGTTTCGGTCGGCGCACGCTTTTTCCGTGCGTGAGCGCGAGCGCCGCGGCGATTTCTTTCCGCGTGTCTTCCGGCAGGATGACCCGGTCGACGAAGCCGCGTTCGGCCGCGACGTACGGGTTCGCGAAGGCCGTCCGGTATTCTTCTATCTTCTGCGTCCGCATGGCCGTCGGGTCCGGGGAGTCGTCGATGTCTTTCCGGAAGACGATGTTGGCCGCCCCTTCCGCTCCCATGACCGCGATTTCCGCCTGCGGCCACGCAAGCACGACGTCCGCTCCGAGCGCTTTGCTGCACATCCCAAGGTACGCTCCCCCGTACGCCTTGCGCAGGACGACGGTGATCATCGGGACGGTGGCTTCGCTGTACGCGTAGAGCATTTTCGCTCCGTGTCGGATGATGCCTCCCCATTCCTGCGAGATTCCCGGAAGGTAGCCCGGAACGTCGACGAAGGTGACTATCGGGATGTTGAAGGCGTCGCAGTGCCGGATGAACCGGCTCGCTTTGTCCGATGCGTCGATGTCGAGGCAGCCCGCCATGCTTTTCGCCTGGTTCGCTATGATTCCGATGACGTCTCCCCCGATTCTCCCGTACCCCGTGACGATGTTCGTCGCCCACAGCTTTTGTACTTCGAGGAAGTCCCCGTCGTCGACTATTTTGCCGATGACGTCGAGGACGTTGTAGCTTTTGTTCGGGTTGGTCGGGACGATGTCCCGCAGTCCTGCGTCCGCACGGTCGACCGGGTCGCTCGTCTCTTTGCCCGGCGCACGGTCAAGGTTGTTCGACGGCAGGCAGGAGATCAGTTTCTTCACCTGCTCGAAGCATTCCGCTTCGCTTGTCGCAAGGAAGTGCGCGTTGCCCGATCTCGCGTTGTGCGTTTTCGCCCCGCCCAGTTCTTCGCTGCTGACGTCTTCTCCCGTGACCGCTTTGATGACCGCAGGGCCCGTGATGTGCATGACGCCCGTTTTCGCAACCATGAAGATGTAGTCCGTCAGCGCAGGGCTGTAGACCGCCCCCCCCGCCGTCGGTCCCAGGATGACCGATATCTGCGGGATGACTCCGCTCGAGATCGTGTTCCTGTAGAAGATTTCCCCGTAGCCGTTCAGGCTGTCGACCGCTTCCTGGATCCGCGCTCCGCCGCTGTCGTTGATTCCGATGACCGGGCTTCCCGTTTCAAGCGCCATGTCCATGACTTTGCAGATTTTCTTCGCGTGCATTTCTCCAAGCGATCCGCCAAGCACCGTGAAGTCCTGGCTGTACACGAAGATCCTCCGCCCGTCTATCGTTCCCCAGCCCGTGACGACTCCGTCTCCCGCGTATTTCTTGTCCCCGAGGCCGAACGCCTCGCACCGGTGCGAGACGTATTCGTCGATTTCCACAAAGCTCCCGGCGTCGAGCAATCCCTCGATTCGCTCACGCGCCGTCCCTTTCCCCTTCTCACGCTGCTTCCCGACCGCCTTCTCCCCTCCGCCACGCCGCGCTTCCTCTCGCTTGCGCAGCACCTCTTCGCAGAGTTCCTCTATCCTCCGCTCCGTCATGCTTTCGTTTCCTCCCGCTGGCTGATCTCCAGAAGGACGCCGCCGCTCGACTTCGGGTGCACGAACGCGATCTTCGCGCCGCCCGCGCCGTATCGCGGCGTTTCGTCGATCAGACGGACGCCCTGTTCTTTCAGGTTCTTCAGCGTCTCCTCGATGTTCTCCACGCGCAGGGCGATATGATGCAGCCCCTCGCCGCGTTTTTCGATGAACTTCGCGACCGGGCTCTCGGGATCCGTGGCTTCCAGCAGCTCGATTTCCGTCTCTCCGACGGGAAGGAAGGCGGTCTTCACCTTCTGTTCCTGAACCTCTTCGACGCCCGTGCAGCGGATGCCCAGCGCCTTCTCCCAGAACGCGAGCGCGTTCTCGATGGATCCGACCGCGATCCCGATATGGTCAACTCCGGCATAGTTCATTCGTATCTCCTCCTTGCCCCCATGACAGGGGTTTAATAATGATGATACAGGATTTTCCGGTTCCGGTCCATGAACCGCCT
>CAZVUT010000237.1:0-4145 GCA_964630155.1 uncultured Synergistaceae bacterium | reverse complement strand
CTGGTCCACGAGAACGACCTCGGCCCCGAGCGCGGCCATCATCCGCGCGCGTTCCATTGAGTTTCCCTTCGACATCACGGCGACGAACGGATAGCCCTTTATGCCGCACACAATGGACAGCCCCGTTCCCGTATTGCCGCTCGTCAGCTCCACGACCGTCTGCCCCGGCCGCAGCGCCCCGGACGCCTCGGCCTCTTCGATCATTTGGAGTCCGATCCGGTCCTTCTTGCTGAAGCCCGGGTTCAGGTATTCGAGCTTCGCGAAAATCCTCCCATCCAGCTTCCGCGCAGTCACGAAACGGGACAGATCGACAAGCGGCGTTTCTCCTATGGCCTCAAGGACGCTCTTCAAAACCGGCTTCATCCGTACACCCCTCCCTGAATGAAAACTGTTCAGGAGAATCATACGCCGCTTCGAGGCCGGATTGCGTGAACGAAAGTGCTCCTCCCGCAAAAAAAACGATTCCGGATCCTCGGGAGTGCTTTCCCCAATGATCCGGAATCCGGTTCACATATCGATATCCGTATTCCGCCGCTCCGGCGGAGCCTTCCCCTGCAAACCCGGAGAACCCGTCAGACGTTGATTCCCATGAGCCGCGGAAGGAACAGGACCAGCTCCGGGAACATAATCGTCAGAACGATCGCCAGCAGCAGGGCCAGCATCAGCGGAAGCGCCTCCCTGATCAGGCTTTCGAACGGCGCCTGCGAAATTCCCTGGGCGACGTACAGGTTGACCCCGACCGGGGGCGTGATCATTCCGAGACACAGGTTCATCGTCATGACGACGCCGAAAAGAACCGGGCTGTACCCCACGGACGTGACGATCGGAAGGAAAAGCGGCGTGAAGAGCACGACATTGGACGTCGTATCGATGAACATTCCCGTAATCAACAGAAAGCCCATGATGAGCGCCATGAGAACGACCGGGTTGCTCGTGAACGAAAGCATCGCCGAAGCAAGCGTCTGCGGGATCCGTTCCATAGTCAGCAGACGTCCGAAGGTGGTCGCGCCGCCGAGAATGAACATCGACAGGCATGAAAGGACGCCCGCTTCGACACAGGCGTCAAAAAGCTTCTGGAAGGAGAGCTGATGATAGACGAAATGCCCCACCACCAGCGCATAGAAGCACCCGACGACCGCCGCTTCGGTCGGCGTGAAAACGCCGCCGTAAATCCCTCCGAGGATGATGAACGGGAGAAAGAGCGCCCACTTCGCATTCCAGCACTGCCCCAACACCCACCGGAGTCCGCCCTTGCGCTCCCGTCCCCTGTACCCGCGCTTCTTCGAAATGAAATAGTTGAAGAGCATCAGGAGAAGTCCCATCAGAATACCGGGGAAAACGCCGCCCGCGAACATGCCGACCACCGACGTTCCGGCGATGACGCTGTAGATGATCATCGGAATGCTCGGCGGAATGACGGGGCCGATCGTCGCGCCTGCGGCGACGAGCGAGCCCGCATACCCCGCATCGTACCCGCGCTTGACCATCGCGGGGATCAGGATGACGCCGAGCGCGGCCACGACGGCGGGCCCCGAGCCCGAAATGGCCGCGAAGATCATGCAGGCCACAACCGTCGACGCGCCGAGTCCTCCGGGCGTACTGCCCGTAATCGCGTCGCCGACGTTGATGATCTCTTCGGCGAGTCCCGAGCGGGACATCAGCGTTCCGACCAGCATGAAGAACGGAATCGCCATGAGCGGAAACGAATCGGCCGTGCTGATCATCGCCTGGGCGAGAAGCTGGATCATCGGACTTCCCGGAAAGAAAAACCAGAACACCAGCGCGCACGCGGACGCCATCGCGATCGCGACCGGAACGGAAAGAAGCAGCAGCACGAACAGGGAAACCAGCAATAATGTGATCATGCTCCTTTCATCCCCTCTCCGGTTGCCTTTGCGCGCGACGCGAGAACGAGACGCTGAATCGTCCGGAACGTGAGCCCGAACATTCCGAGCGTCCCGGCGACGTACATCGTCCAGGTGGGAAGCCACGGTATTCCGGAAAACACCTGGTGCAGCTTGACCTGCATCATGACGGTCCTGAAGATGAGCCAGCCCATGTAGACGCCGAACGCCATCGTGCAGACGTCGGAAAAGACGTTGATCGCGCGGGCGACTGCGGGAGAACCGACCTGCGTGAGGATATCGACCTTGAGATGAATTCCCTTCTTCGCCGCCAGGCTGATGCCTGTCATCGTCAGCCAGACGAAGCCGATGCGCGCCGCCTGTTCGGCCCAGGAAAAGCTGAAGGAAAACACGTACCGACACACAACCTGGACGAGAAGCGTGACGAGCATGAAGATCATCACGACGAACAGGACGTACTCCTCCCATCTGTCCAGGAACCGGAGCACTTTCTTACCCATGGGAACGCCTCCGTACTGTGAAATTCGACGAATGCCGGAAAGATGTTCCTTCCGGCATTCGTCCGTCGAACGAGGGTATTTATTCGTGAAGGTTAATAGTCGATGGTCCTGCCGAGTTCCTTGTAGATCTTCTCGACGACGCCGTTCATCTGCGGGGCGTACTTCTTGTACAGCGGCGCGAGCTTCTGCCGGAATTCATTCTTCTGCTCCGGCGTGAGTTCGATGATAACGTTCTTGCCCGTCTTCTGGATGTCGGCCTTGAGCTTGTTGTTGATCTCGTCCTGCTTCGCGCGCTGCCAGACCTTGGTTTCCTCGGCCGCTTCGAGAATGATCTTCTGCTGCTCCGCCGTGAGCTTGTCCCAGACGATCTTCGACACGACGACCGGAAGGGGCCCGTAGAGGTGATGCGTTTCGATGATGAACTTCTGGACCGTGTGGAATCCCGAGTTCACGATATTCTGGTAGGGATTCTCCTGCGCGTCGAGAACGCCCTGCTGCAGGCTCGTCAGAACCTCGGAGAACGCCATCGGGATCGCGCTCGCGCCGAGCGTGTTCCACGCCTCGATGTGAAGGGGGTTCTCCATGACACGGATCTTGAGTCCCTTCAGGTCGGCGGGTTTCCGGATCTCCCTGTTCGCGGTCGTCTCGCGGAAGCCCTGCGTCCACCAGGAGATGATCTTGATGTTCGCGGCTTCGACGGCCTTCGCGACTTCCTGTCCGACGGGGCCGTCGAGGACTTTCTCGGCCTGCTTGTTGTCGTCGAAAAGGTAGAAGAGATCGAAGACCTTGGTCTTGTCGGTGAATCCGCCGAGGGCGGGAAGCGCAGGCAGCGCCATGTCGAGGGCCCCGACCTGCATGGACTCGATCATCTCGCGGTTTCCGCCGATCTGTCCGTTGGGGAATATCTGGAGCTGGATCTTGCCGCCGGACTTCTTGTCGAGCAGTTCGGCGAACTTCACGGAACCCAGATGTTCGCCGCCGGTCTCAGTGACGACATGACCGATCTTGAGCTTCAACACGTCCGCCGCGAAGGAGACGGACGCGGCGCCGAGAAGCGCAGCCGCAGCAACCGCAACACACAACGCCGTACCGAGGTGCTTTTTGCCCTTCATTTCTTCAAACCTCCCCTGTTGTCTCTATGATGAAGCCTATCGAACCGCCGTCTTTTCCAGGATTTCCCTGTTGACCAGATGCTTCGGACGCCCTTCGGTGAAGAATCGCACGACCTCCTGCGCCGCCTTCACGCGAAGCTCGGGAATCGCGTCCTCGGAATTCCACCCCGCATGGGGCGTGATCACGATGTTCGAAAGATCCGCAAAGCGCGTCTTCTCCTTCGGCGGCTCCACGCGGAGAACGTCCAGCGCCGCCCCCGCAATCCGTTTCGCCGCCAGCGCCTCGTAGAGATCGTCTTCGACCACGAGAGGCCCCCGGGACGAGTTGATCAGGTACGCCGTCGGCTTCATGAGCTTCAGCGTGTCCCTGTTGATGATGTCCGCCGTCTCGGGCGTCAGCGGAACGTGGAGCGAGACGACGTCGACCTCCGACAGAAACTTCTGCAAATTATCATATTGTTTGATCCGTTCGTCTATAAAGACCTCTTCGGGCTGATAGGGGTCGTATCCGGCCAGACGCATCCCGAACGACGCCGCACGGCGTCCCGTCATGCGCCCGATGCCGCCGCACCCCAGGAGTCCGAAGACCTTTCCCTGGAGGCGCGGAACCGGATCCGCGATCGACATGTCCCACCCGCCCGACTTGACCTGCCGGTCGAGCATCCCGA
>CAZVUT010000236.1:0-4149 GCA_964630155.1 uncultured Synergistaceae bacterium | reverse complement strand
CAGAAAGTGGGACGGAACGATCCGTGTCCGTGCGGCAGCGGCAAGAAATACAAGCACTGTTGCGGACGGAGCGCATAGGAGGGATGTGCATGCCTGGATTCCGAAAGATCGGAAGCATCTTTCTCGCGCTGTTGGGGATGGTGTTTTTACCGGAAATATCGAACGCCGCGCCCCCAGCCGGAAAAGCGCAGGCGGAACGTACGGAGGAAACGCCCGTCGAGCGAATGATCCAGGAAGCGCCCGACTTCAGCGCGTTCCCGAAAGCGGACGGCATCGTCTGGCTGAAGGATCTGCGATATTCAATGGCCGCCGATGGAAGCATGACCCGGACGTCCCGGTTCGTCATTCTCGGGAAACCCGCCCTCGGCGAGCGATGGAGAACCTGGACCTTCACGGTCCCCGCAGGCGGGAACGTCGATGTTCGCGACGCGAAGATCTATGATCCCGGAACAGGCAGGATGGTCGTTCCCGTCATTCCCCGCACCTATGAAAGCGGCGGGATGCGGCTTGTGGAAGTTCGTTTCCCGCCTCTCCGGGAGGAACAGATTCTGGTTCTGTCTGTTTCCGAGACATTCCCGAGGCGTTTCGGCGTGGACGATCTCGTGTGGATCTCCGATGAATTGCCTCAGTGGGAACAGCGGATAACGGTGAATGTCCCGCCCGGGAGCGAACTCGCCATTCTTGGCGGAGACACCCCGGCCATAGAGGAGACAAGAGCCGGGCGGCAGTACCGTTTCAACATCGTCAATACGCCGGCCGTCCCTCGGCTCTCGCTCCTCGGCGATACCCGGAAATACATCGCCTTCGGGATGCGCAAGGGGACGGAGCCGGTGACCCGGTTGCTGCGCTCCATGGAGACGCGCGTGATCCCCGCGCCCCCTGCGGCTCTCGGCAAGGTTCTGAACTCCGTCAACAAGGTGAAGGCCGGAGAATCGGTCCTTTCATTTGTGGCGTCATCCGCGTCCCTGTCCGCCGGAAGGGAAAGCGGGATCGGGACGAACGTCCGGCCGGAGATTCCCGCGGAAGGTCCGTGGACCGAATGGGAAAAAGTTCTCATTCTCGCGAAGTGGCTTCAGCAGGCCTCCTGGACGACCCGGGTCTGCTGGCTTTCGGCCGCGCCGCTGAACGATCAGGCTCCCGCCACTGAGGGCCTTGTGCTGCGTCCGGTTCTTGAAGCGTCCTGTTCGGGACAGGAGCCGTTCTTTCTCGATCTTTCGCAAGGAATCACGATGGAGACGCCATCCGCCCTCTGGGGAAAGACCGTCTACCAGCTCTCGCCGAAAGGACTCGAGGAACGGCGTGTCTCTTCCGGAAGGGCGAGGGAGCACAAGCTCATCTTCCGGTGGGATCTGGACCTTCTCGCCGACGGGACGCTCTCTGGAGCGCTCGATGTGACGGCGCGCAACGGGTGGGCGGATATCCTTATCGGGGATCGCCGTGTCGGGCCGGAGGATGGACTCCTCATTCTCGAAAATCTCGGAGTCTCGCTGAACGACGTCGAATCGCAGGACATCCGGGGAACGCGATCTGGATTCCGCATCACGGCGAATGTTCGTCCGAAACGGGGCATTTCCGCCGGCCGGGATATGCTCGTGGCCCTTCCTCTCGTCATGCCGGACGTCCTTGTGGATGTCGCGAAGGCGCAGCCTCCTTTCGCGCTTCTCTTCCCGTTTGTGGTCGAACAGACCTTCGAACTCCGGTATCCGGCGGGCGCGACGCTGCTTCCCATGTCGCCCGCGCCGGCCAGGGCGATGGAAAAAGTTCTTTATGACGAAACATTGAGTCTGCATGAACGGAAACGGTTTATTTCGGGTTCATGCAGAATCATCGTGAAGGGAGAGTCGTTCGAGGACTCCGCCTCAAGGGCGTTTGCGGAATCCATGCAGCGATGGTACGACTTCACGCACCGGACACTTCCCGTACGCCTGGGACGCACGGGACAATAACGGAGGCTCAGGGCATGGCGGATATGGCTGATAGTCTGAAGGAGAGCATCAGGGAGGCGCTCGTTTCCTGCGCTCCCGAAATAGGCGCCGATCCGGCGTCGTTGCCGGACGTTCTTCTGGAACGTCCGAAACGAGAGGATCAGGGCGACTGGTCCACGAACGTCGCGATGCAGCTCGCGCGTTCCGTGAAGAAAAATCCCCGGGACGTGGCCGCGTTGCTGCGGGATCGCATTCCCACCGGAAAGGGCGTCGATCGGATCGAGGTCGCGGGCCCGGGCTTCGTGAACTTTTTCCTCACGCGTTCGTGGATGTCCGACTCGGTCGCGAAGGTTCTTCGCGAGGGAACGTCCTACGGTCGCTCCGATCTCGGTGCGGGCCGGAGAGTCCAGGTCGAGTTCGTGAGCGCGAACCCCACCGGGCCGCTGCACGTCGGTCACGGCCGCGGCGCCGCGGTCGGCGACATTGTGGCGCGAATCCTGGAGTTTTCCGGGCATTCTGTCGAACGAGAGTATTACATCAATGACGCCGGGCTGCAGATGTCCATCCTCGGGCGATCCACCCAGGCCCGATATTTCGAGCTTCTTGGCGCCGCCGCGAAGGCCCCCTTTCCGGAGGACGGCTACAAGGGAGCGTATATCTACGATCTTGCGAAGGACGTCATAAAGGAAAAGGGAGATTCTCTCCTGTCCGCTCCCCTGGAGGAATCCCTCGCGTTTTTCAGGCAATTCGCCGGAGACAGGATCCTCGCGACGATTCAGACGGATCTTCGGGACTTCGGCGTTCGTTTCGACGTCTGGTTTTCCGAGAAGAGTCTTTATGTTGCGGACGATGTCCCGAAAACCATGGAATTCCTGAAGGAGCGGGACTACGCTTTCGAGCAGGACGGCGCGCTCTGGTTCAAGACGACCGGCTTCACGGACGAGAAGGACCGCGTGCTGATCCGTTCCAACGGAGTTCCCACCTATTTCGCCTCCGACATCACGTATCACAAGAACAAGTTCGACCGGGGTTTTTCCCGCGTCGTCGACATCTGGGGAGCGGATCATCACGGGTACGTCCCGAGGATGAAGGCGGCGGTCGAAGCCCTGGGGCGGGATCCGGACGATCTGTCCGTCCTGCTGATCCAGTTCGTCAACCTGCTTCGGGACGGCGCGCCCGTGGCGATGTCAACCCGTTCCGGAGAATTCGTCACGCTCCGGGAGGTTCTTGATGAAGTCGGCGTGGATGCGACGCGGTATTTTTTCGTCATGCGTCGGAGCGACAGCCATCTGGACTTCGATCTGGAGCTCGCGAAGCAGCAGTCCAACGAAAACCCCGTCTATTACATCCAGTACGCGCACGCTCGTATCCGGAGCGTCCTCCGGGAAACCGAAGCGCGCGGCGTGATCCTTCCGGCTGTTGAGAGCCTGTTTGGATACGAGTTCGCCTCGGAAGAAGAGAAACGCCTGATCGCCTGTCTCGACGAATTCCCGAAGGAAGTCGAAAAAGCCTCCCGCGAACTGGCGCCTCACGTTATCGCGTCGTACGCTTATTCGCTGGCGGGGGCGTTCCATTCCTTTTACAACGCGCATCGCATTCTCGGAGAAGAGGAGGAGACGATGAAGTCGCGGCTGCTGCTTGTCCGTGCGACCGGGATCGTTCTCGGAAGCGTGCTCGGGCTTCTCGGGATCACGGCGCCGGAGAGGATGTAAGTGCTCCGGCTCCGCTGGATCGTCCTTGCCGCGATCGTCATTCTCTTTGTAACGATCATGGGCACGGCGTACATCCTCGAGTGGCGCCAGGTCGATCGGTTGTCCTCGACGCTGGATGAACGCATGAAGCTTCTTATCGAAAAGACCCGGTCCCTGCAGGATCTGCGTGAACGGATCTCCTTCTACAGCACGGCGGAGGGAGTCGCGCATCTGGCCCGGGACCAGTACAATCTCGTCATGCCCGGCGAGATGATCTACAGGATTGTCGTCACGTCGAAAGACGTATTGCCGAAAAAGTGACGAAAGCGTATAATCCCATTCTGTGTTTCCCTGCCTCGTGAACGAGGCCATATGTCCATAGGGAGGAGGTGACAAGCGTGCGACCATACGAAATGATGATGATCGTCAATGCTGATCTGGAAGATCCGAAGGAAGAAATAACGAAGGTGGAAGAGGTCGTGCGAACGCTTGGCGGAGAGATCGCCAAGACTGACGTCTGGGGAAAACGGCGA
>CAZVUT010000235.1:0-4159 GCA_964630155.1 uncultured Synergistaceae bacterium | reverse complement strand
GTCGGAATCACCGAAACAGTGCTCCGCGATGCGCATCAATCCCGAATGGCGACACGCATGCGTCTGGAAGAAATGCTCCCTGTCACCGAGATCATGGATGAGGTCGGATATCACTCGCTTGAAGTCTGGGGCGGAGCGACGTTCGATACGTGCATGCGTTTTCTCGATGAAGATCCGTGGGATCGGTTGCGTGTTATCCGGAAGCATTTCAAGAAGACGAAACTCCAGATGCTTCTTCGCGGGCAGAACGTCGTCGGCTACCGAAACTATGCGGACGACACCGTGCGGGAGTTCGTGAAACGTGCAGTCGGCAACGGTCTGGATATCGTACGGATATTCGATGCGCTCAATGATCTGCGGAATCTCGAAGTCGCAGCGGATCAGGTGAAAAAGGAAGGGGCGCATCTACAGCTCTCCATCTCGTACACGCTTTCGCCCGTGGATACGCTGGACAAGTTCGCGCAACTCGCTGCGGATATGAAATCCATGGGAGCGGACTCCATTTGCGTGAAGGACATGGCCGGCCTCATCAGCCCAATCGACGCCGCTGCTCTTGTCCGGGCCATCAAGACAAAGACGGGCTTGCCGGTGCAGCTCCACACGCACTATACCAGCGGAATGGGATCGATGGCGTACTTCGCGGCGATCGAAGCGGGTGCGGATGTCGTCGATTGCGCCATATCGCCCTTTTCGATGGGAACGAGTCAGCCTCCGACGGAATCGATGGTCGCCGCATTGCAGCGTTCTCCATACGACACAAGAATCGAACTCGAAAAGCTCGTTCCTATCGCGGAGCACTTCCTGAAGGTTCGGGAGAAGCATGCCGATATTTTCGTCCAGCTCGCGGGCGTGGATATCAATGTCCTCCTCTATCAGATCCCCGGAGGAATGTATTCCAATCTTGTCAACCAGCTCAAAGAGCAGAATGCACTCGGCAAACTCGGGGCGGTTTTGAAGGAAGTTCCGAAAGTGCGCAAGGAGATGGGATACCCGCCTCTCGTAACGCCGACGAGTCAGATCGTCGGGACGCAGGCGACGCTCAATGTCCTTACGGGGGAACGATGGAAGATCGTGCCCAAAGAAGTCAAAAACTACTTCCTTGGTTTTTACGGGAAGCCCCCCGCGGATGTCGATCCGGACATAGCGAAAAAAGTTATCGGAAATGAAGAGGTCATCACGTGCCGTCCCGGCGAGAAAATTGCGCCGGAGCTTGCGGATGCAGCAAAAACAATCGCCCCCTGGATTCTCCAGCCGGAGGACGTGTTGAGCTACGTGCTTTTCCCGGCGATTGCGAAGGACTTCCTCATGAAAAAGTACGCGAAAGTCACGCAGCGTGATATCGGTCTCCAGCCGATGTCCGACGAGTCTGCATACCCGGTGTAGGCAGAGGAGCCGGGATGGAAAACGAACAACGGTCCGCTCTCCCTGAAGAAAAGAGGGACCCGTTGTCGTCGTCGGCTCTCGTTTTCGCCGACGACGAGACGATGTCTCGCCTTACCGGAAGCAACGACGAGAATCTGCGAATCGTTGAGCAAAGCTTTCCGGTCAGACTCATAGCGAGAGGGAACCGTATCCTTGTGTGCGGAGAAGACGCAACGAGCATCGACACGACGACGCTTCTACTCGAACAGCTGCACAAACTCGCACGAAAGGGACACAGAATACATACGGCGGATATCAAGTACGCAATTGAGATGATCGTTCAGAACGGCAAGGTCGACCTTTCTCCGATCTACACGGATGTGATATGTACGACCGCCCGCGGAAAGCCTGTTCGTCCGAGGACGGCCGGTCAGAAGGAATATATCGACGCCATGCGCGGCAACGATATCGTTTTCGGCATCGGCCCCGCGGGAACCGGAAAGACGTACCTCGCCGTTTGCCAGGCGGTCTCGTTGCTCAAATCGTCGGCAATAAGCCGGATTGTCCTTGTACGCCCGGCTGTCGAAGCGGGAGAAAGCCTCGGCTTTCTCCCCGGCGACCTCCGCGAGAAAGTGGAGCCGTATTTGCGCCCTCTCTACGATGCGTTTTACGATCTCTTTTCTCCGGAACGCTTTCTTCGGTATGTCGAAAAGAATGTTATCGAAATCGCTCCGCTGGCTTATATGAGAGGCAGAACGCTGAACGACAGCTTTATCATTCTGGATGAAGCGCAAAACACGACGCCCGAGCAGATGAAGATGTTTCTGACACGGCTTGGATTCGGATCGAAAGCGATTGTGACGGGAGACGTGACCCAGGTGGATCTCCCGTCGGGAAAGGTGTCCGGGCTCAAACAGATACGACCGATATTGGAGGGAATTGAAGGCATTTCGTTCAATTACCTTACGCATAACGATGTGGTTCGCCACGAAATCGTCCAGAAGGTCGTGCAGGCGTATGAACGATACGAGAAGCGAATTTCGGAAGGATAGAAACAGAGTCCCAACAGACGCTCGAAGACTTCTCGGCTTTCTCTCGCACACGATGTCGTCTTTTCTCGTGCTTCTGTTGTGCGCCTTTCTGATCATCACGGTCAAGTGGATGCTCGATGGCCGAAGTGTCGGTTTTGTGGAAAACCAGCGTTCTGCGCGAACGTATTTCGCGCTTTTTCCGATGCGTTACCCGGATCAGGAGGGAATGGAGCTTCTCCGGCAGCGTGCGGGACAAACGATCGCCGGCGTTGTCGTTCGCGACGGGGAACGGGTGGATCAGGTTCGTTTCCGCCTCGAAGCGCTCAACGAAGGAGACTTCGTTCTCGCGGGGACGCCGGAACAGCTTCAGAAGCTCCTTCTTGAACTTCCGGCGCAAAAACGAGAGCAACTCCTGGGCTCGGTTGTCAGGATCGGGACGAAAGTCCTCAACGAAGATGCGGTATCGGCGGATGTCTTTATACCCGTCCAGGAGCGAATATGGAAGGAAATTTCGATCAGCGGCCTCTCCGTAGAGGACAGCAATATTGTGTATCAGTTGCTGGAGCATACGGTTCAGGCGACGAACGTCGTAGATAACGAACTGACGGGAATCCTTCGGCGTGATGTCACCAAATCGCTTCGACCGGTGGAAAGGGCATTGAAAACCGGAGAAGTCATCGTTGACTCGGGGCAGATTGTGACTCGGCAAATCGCCCGGATACTCCGTGCGCAAGGGTACGCTGAAAGCCTTTTTCCGTGGAAGCAGATCGTTATCGTTGCATTGCTGCTGCTATTCTGGCCTTTCTGGGTCTCGCTCCAGCGGCAGAGGAAGGCGTTCGCGGCGCAAGAAGAACAGCTTATCCCGTTCATTGTCAGCATTCATGTTGTGAACTGGATGACGGAGTATATTTCCGGATTCTTTTTTGTTGAAGGCATGGGTATTCTCGTCACGACCGGATTGGCGTTTGCGACGCTTCACGGCGGACTCGCGGCGCAGGTCGTATTGATCTCCAGCCTTCTCAGCGCCGTCGTCGTATACGGTTTCTCGACGCCGAACATAGTCCTTCTCGTGTTCATCGGGGGCGTCAGCGCTTCTGTTGCATACGTCACGTTTCGCGACATACAGTCACGGAGCCATCTGTGGCGACAGCTTTTTTTTCTCGGGGTATCGCAGGCTGTTGCGGGTGTTCTGTTGCGATGGGGATTCAGTCTCTCTCTTTCGGGAAATACGCTTGTCGCGTATGCAGGTGCGAGCGCGATGTGGAGCACCGTCGTTATTGCATTGTTGCCGCTTCTCGAAGTGCTCTTCGACGTGCTTTCTCCTTTGCGGCTCGTCGAGTTGAGCCATCCGTCGAACCCTCTCCTCAAGAGTCTGCAGATCGAGGCTCCGGGAACGTATCACCACAGCATCACCGTGGGAACGCTCGCCGAGATTGCGGCCGACCGCCTCGGAATGAACGCGAATCTGGTAAAGGCCGGGGCGTACTATCACGATATCGGGAAGATCAGACGTCCGCAATTCTTCGTGGAAAACCAGCTTTCTGACGAAAATGTCCACGACGGACTCGCTCCGTCGTTGTCCGCCCTCATCATCGTCGCCCATGTCCGTGAGGGACTCGAACTCGCGAAAATACACGGATTGCCGACGATGATCAAACATTTCATAGCTGAGCATCACGGCACGACATGCCTTTCGTATTTTTTCCGAAAGTCGAAAGCGAAGGGAGAAAAACTGCCCAGAGAGCAATTCTGCTACCCCGGACCGC
>CAZVUT010000234.1:0-4172 GCA_964630155.1 uncultured Synergistaceae bacterium | reverse complement strand
CGTTGACGGCGCCCCGCACGCCGCTATCGATCATGGCGCTCAGCGGGGCAAGCGTTGAAACTCCATTCGGGCTGATGACGGGTTCGAGAACGAATCGCGATGGATCCAGAACGAGAGCGATCCAGAATCGCGGTCCGCCCGTGGCTTCGACGATCGGCAGATACGGAAGCACACGGACGTTCGCCCCCATCTTTCTTCCGAGCGCGGCAAGGTGCAACGCCTTGGGTTTTTCGTCATAGAGGTCGGAGCGGATCCTCCACTCGTAGTTACTGTTGTCCACGAAAACCGTGTTCTTCTCCGATCGCAGGGCATCCGCAACGGCGACAGCCGCGTCGCGAGTCTCGAATCCATCCATGACGGTCCGCCATTGCACGAAACGAGCCAGTGCGTTCTCCCGGTGTACGATGAAGGACAGTCCCTTCTCCTCTTCCAGGGCGACATGAAGCGTCATTCCTTTCGAGGCGTTTTCGATCGACTGAAGCCAGAATTTCGCCTCGCCGGATGAGACCTTCCTGTCGGGAAAGAATTTTTTCTCCGGATGGATCAGTTTCGGTTCAAGGGAAAGGGCGACGGCCAGACAACCGCGTTCAAACCGGGAAAGATGCGCGATATCCCTGAAAGGCAGCGGGCTCGATTGCAGCAAATTCGCTTCGACATTGAGATGCAGACTCTGTATCGCAAAACGCAGAATCTCCCGGCGAGTCAGAAACCCGTCGGGACGTCCGAGAGCCGGGACGAGATCCTGGTCGACAGCCCTTTTATAGGCTGCGGCAGGCTTTTCCAACCCCTTTACGGGAAAGCCCCTCGCCTCGAGAAGCGCGACGCAGAATTCGTCTCTCCGAACCCACTCCGCTGCGTTTCCGCCCGAGACAAAGAGATTCAGGGTGACGATGGAAATGATGAAAAGTTTCCAGAAAGAGCGAGAAGAAGAATGGTTCATCTGGTCTGTGTCTCCTCCCATAATGTATAGGCGCCGTCCGGTTCCGCATCGTGATACACACGGAGCGAAGCGCAGATGCTTTTTTCCAGGGATCGCAACTCCCGTTCTTCCGACATTCCGGACGGATCGCGGCGTCCGATAAGGCGACGGCGCTCGTGAACGATCGGAGATACAGCGATTCGGTCGTTCCCGCGCGTTTTCTTCCAGCGGGTCCATATCGGCAGAACCGAGACCTTCGTGATTGAGAAATGGCCGGATTCCGTCCTTACGTCGACCAGGAGCACACAGCTTCGATCTCTGGGTTCCGTTCTCTGCGACGAAAGAAAATTTCCGAGAGAGTATGCCGCCACCCGGAGACGGCCGGTTTTCGAGTTTCTGCTGATCTGTATCGGCTGGAGGACGTGCGGATGCGTCCCGAAGATGACATCGGCGCCTGATCGAAGCGCAAGCGCGGCCACGGTTTTTTGTTCCTTCGACGGCGTGACGGCGTACTCCGGTCCGAAATGGAATGCGGCGACGAGAAGATCGTTTCGGTTTCTGCGCGCCCGCGCAATATCACCGGAAAACGTGTCGGACTGAATGAGCGGAACCACGATGGAAGAATCGGAGGGGACGCGTATACCGTTCGTCCCGTACGTATACGAGAGGAACGTTACATTCACATCGTTTTTTTCAACCCTGAGAGCGTTCGCCGTATCCTCTTTCAGTCGAACGCCGACGCGGAAGAAACCGTGCTCGTCGATGACCCGCGCCGTGCGAACAGCGCCGGCCGCGCCGCTATCCATGCAGTGATTGTTCGCCGTCGTCAGCACAGAAAGTCCGATCTCTTTCAGCGCCGTCAACAGAGAGTCAGGGGAATTGAAACACGGGTATCCCGTAAAGCCGCGAATTCCTGAAGCAAGCGTCGTCTCGAGATTTCCCGCAACGATATCGGAACGAGAGAGAAAGCGTTTCATCGCAGCGACCTGCGGAAGAAAGTCGTATGACTTATCCCCATTGTTCCATGCCGCTTCCAGTTGCGGGACATGCACCATAATGTCTCCGACAAACGCCAAACGAAGCGTCCCGGCATCGCATGAGCGGATGATGACGAAACAGAAGATGATGATCCAGGCGCAGAAGGAAGAGACTTTGTTCCGGAGAAAACGCCGAAGCACCGCCAGAAAAAACGTCACAGTCATCATCTCCCTGTGTGAGTCGATCTGTCGAACGGCCGGATTTCGTTGCCTGAAGAGTGATTCCGGCTCGTATCCTCGTTTGCGGGGTTTCATTATTCCGTTTCCGGCCATTGCGAGTCATCGGTAAATGCACTCGTCTGACATGCCGGATTCGACGTTTGGCGGCGATAGCCGTGCCGCTCAAGACAAAGGAAAAGGCCGGATCGCTCCGATAGCGTCCGGCCTCTCTTCAAAAAAACGGCAGTCTTTCCCGTTTGTCTGCTATGGCGTGCTGGAGAGGATTCGAACCCCCAACCTAAGGCTCCGTAGGCCTTTGCTCTATCCAATTGAGCTACCAGCACGTATTTCGCCGCTTCAGCCGCAGCATGAGGAATAATAGCACGCGAACGAAAAGCCCGCAAGCATTTTTGTCACACAAACGAAGGTCATGATTGTTGTACAATCAATGCGCCTTTGCTCATGAAAACGCCGCCTTTGCTCATGAAAGCGCCGAAAAAGGCCCTTTTTTACGCTTACAATCCGTTAACACTCCCCGTTTTTTGAACGAAGGGAGTTTTGTAAACATGGGACAGATTGTGACACTTCGGAGGGAAGAACCGGCTTCATGGAAAGACCTTCTCGAAACGTTCCTGCTCACGATGAAAGCACAGGGATTATCGGCGTTGACGCTCCGGGACTATCGCAGCATCACAACGCGGTTTTTTACGACATTCCCCGATGCTCTTGAATCCCCCGAGAAGGGAAAGCTCGCCGCGCTTACCTTTCTCGCGGACGATAATATCGGCCCTGTCGCTTTCAATCACCGGCTCCGGCACGTCAGGATATTCTATCAATGGATCATCTCGGAAGGTCACGCCGCCCGTAACCCGTTCGAGGGATTCAAACAGCGACGCGAACCGGGGAGATTCGTTGACGTTGATATGGACACGATCAAGGCGCTACTCGACCTTCCCGACCGTTCGACGTGGACGGGGCAACGCGATTACGCCTTGATGCTCTTTTCCGTCGATACAGCGACGCGCCCGGGAGAAGCCCTCCAGCTTCAGCCGGCGGATTTCGACCTAGCCCGGGCCGAAGTGACGATTCCCGCGCACGTATCGAAGGTACGGAAAGCCAGAACGTTACCCCTGTCGGCCCCTACGGTCAAGGTGATTCGTGACCTTCTCGACATGCGTTTCCCGTCATGGAAAGCGTCGGTTCCGGTGTTCTGTTCGCAGGATGGAATGGATATGCAGGAAAGTTCTTGGAGCCACAGGATGAAAGCCTACGCTCTCCGTCTCGGCAAGGCGATCACGCCGTACACTCTCCGGCACGCAGGAGCAACGCTCCTTCTCCGGTCAGGAGCAAACGCTTTTGCGGTTCAAGCGATTCTCGGTCATACATCATCGAACATGACGCAGAAATACATCCACCTCATAAACTCCGACCTTCGGGACCAACACGCGCGTTTCAGCCCTATCGGTCAGATCGTCGGAGAGCGGCAGAGAGTAGGCAGAAAGGCATGATCCGCGAGAAGGAAGCCGCCCTTTTCCTTCCTCGCGGCCCGGGACGATGCGCCAGACCGCCGTAGAAGCCCTAGGACGCATGTCCTTTTCTCTGGAGGATAGAACATACCACCCCGATCAAGTTAGGGGCCTTGTAGGGCTTCTGTGAAGGGGCTTTTGAAGCAGGAGAGTTTTGAAACCGTGACAGATTGTCACGACATCAGAAGGGAGAGATTCAGATGATGCAGGAAACAAAGGAATTGGTCAACTCTATCCGTTTGGGGCTTTGCTCGCCGGTGATTCTGTCGTTTATGGCGCAATGCGTCGATTTCGTCGAGAAACAGGTAGGGAAAACGGACGATACCGCCGCCGTCCGACTGGCTCTTGAGCAAAACGCAAAGGTCGATGTTCTCCGCAGACAAAACCCAGGCAAGATATACATCGTCGCAACCGACGAAGCCGGGAAGGATGATTGTTTCGAGATACCACCTTCGCGCCCGGTTGAAAAGTTCGTCTGATTGACTCCGGGTTTTTACCAGATTTGGTATTAACCTCTGCGCAATCGTTAAG
>CAZVUT010000233.1:0-4175 GCA_964630155.1 uncultured Synergistaceae bacterium | reverse complement strand
ATCCGATATTCCCGAAATCGGGACTAAAGAATTTTCGTTCAGTCAGAAGACCTTTAGCGCTTTTCTCTTTTTCTAAAAAATCATCACAAGGGATTGGGACCGCCGACGCGCATTCTTCGCAATAAAGAAGGCTAATGGGAGAGGAATTATACATCTTTTTTGCCGACTGTCAACAGAACTGTTGAACGCATGAGCAATAATAGCACAACACGGCGACATCTTACGTCGGTGCGGATGTCTCTTTTCGGACGTTCGAGCGTGGCCGGGAACGATCCTCCCGACTTCCGGCTCCCGCCCGCTTCCGGAACAACCTTCAACGGGAAGGTCCGTCCGAAAGCGTTGCGGAAGCCGGTTCCGCCCGGGTGAGAGCGATCAGCTCCCGGAAGCTGCGACCAGTCGCCCGCGAATATCCTCGAGATCGAAACGCGTCGCTTCGGGCAAAGCCATAAAGCGATCGGGGTGACACGTCAGGATCAGAATCTGAAGCTTCTGCGCCGCATCGTCGATGATCTCGAGAATCCTCTGGAATCTGAGGGGATCGGTCGCCATGAACGCGTCGTCCAACACGAGCAACTGCCGTTCGTCGTTCCCCACGGACGTCGCCAGCGCCAATCGGACCGCGAAGTGGAGCTGTTCCTTCTCTCCTCCCGAAAGCGAGTCGACGTCAACCGTCTTTTTGATCCCCCTGGGGAGAAAACCGGCGGGTTTCAGGGACTCCTCGAGGATCAGATCCCCGGAGGGACTTCCGACGATCCGGGAATAGATGCCGGAAGCCGTTTCCGTCGCCTTCCGCGTGACGGTCTCGGAGAGTTCCGACCTGCATTGACTGAAGGTATCACGAAGGAGCCGGATCGCCTCCGCCTCGAGCTGTTCTTTCCGGTGCTGTCTCTCGAGTTCCGCGAGACGCTCTTCGAGGACAGCGACCGTGCTGTACGCCCCTTTCGGGGAGATTCTGTCGAGGAGCGCGTTCTCGCGAATGAGATCTTCGTTCGCGGACGTGTGCTCTTCTTCTTTTCTCCGAAGAGCGTCGAGAAGCTTTTCGAGCTTCTTGACAGGGTTCCCGCCGTATTCTCCGAGCTTTGTCCGGTACGCCTCGGCTTTTTCGTTCGCGGAATCCCACGACATCAGAAGCTTCGTCAGGTCAGTCCGGCGTTGCTCGATCGTTTTCCCGTCGCCCTCGAGCTTCCCGAGGCGCTCCAGGGCTGACTTCAGATGCTTTTCTTCCGTCGTTTTCTGCTGGCGAGCGAGCAACAGCGCCGCGTTCTTCGCCGAAAAGGATTCATTCCCGGCTTCACGGCATTCTTCGGCTTTCCGCACTCTCTCGTCTGCACGGGCCTTTCGTTCGGCCGCGTCGCACATACGCTCCTTCGCGTCGGGAACCTCTCGCTCCCATTCGGGGAAACTTGCGAGAATAACGTCCTTGTCGCGGTTGAGAGCATCCCGCCCGGCGACGAGTTCTTCAAGTGTTTCGTTCCCCAGGAGGCCGTTCAGCTCCGCCTTCTCGCGCTCGATATGCCGGTCGAGAGACGCCCCCTCTTCGAAGAGATCCTCGATATCCGACTTCCCGGATTTTCCGAAGGCCGACGTCAGCTTCCCGATGTTACGCTCCGCCTTCGCGACCTCTTCGCGGGCTTCCTCTGCCGAATCGCACGGCCCGAACGCGCGGATGCTCCCGAACGACTCCACGTCGATGCGGACTTCCGGAGCGCCCTGCACTCTCGTGGCCTTTCCCGCCTCAAACGTGACACGTTCCTTCCCGCCTCCGGTCTCCACCCGGCCGGAACAGGAAACCGCCGGCTCGATTTCGAGCGTAATAAGCGATGATTCGAGACGGACCGTCGCCTTCTCGAGATCCGAATACGCCTTGCGGATCTTCCGGATTCCCGCGAGGTCGGGGAACGCTCCTGAGGCCTTCTCGTTTTCATGTTTCGCGAGAAGCGTCCGGACGTCATTCGCGGCCCTGATTTTTCCTTCGAGGAGGCGGAGTTTCTCCCGCAGTTCGACGAACCGACCCGCCTCACCGGACTGCCGGAGAAATTCGTCCGCTTCCGTGCGTTCGTTGCGTGCGGCCTCAAGCTCCCGCGTCGCCAGATCCACCCGGGCGCGAACATCCTCGAGTTCCGCCTCGAGCTTCGGAATCGACGCATCGAGTTCCGACAGACGCCGCTGCGCCGAGTCCCGCTCCTGCGTTGTTTCTTCGATTCTGTCGATCTCGGCTTTCAGGCGTCCGTATTCGGATTCCGCCGTCCTGGTGTCGGATGTCCGCCTCTCCAGCTCGGCCGTCAGTTGCGTATATTCCGTCGCCTTCGCCTCGATTTCGGCGCGGTCTGAACGAAGGACGGCGATTTCGTCCCGCAACGTCGCAACCCTTTCCGAAAGCTCCTTCACCTTTTCGGAAACCGATTCGGCCTCGAGCAACTCGCGTTCGGAAGCCCCAAGATCCTCCCTCGCTCTCTCAATCGAGCCGGACACGCCCGAATCCTTTCTTTTGCCCGTCGGCGTGAAATGGATCGCGTAGCGGTCGAGAAGCCGCTTTTCGACGCCCCTCGTCCGGTCGTCGATCACCTGCTCCGACAGCGATTGACGAATATCCGAGAGCAGGTTGCCGGAAAGGTCGCCGAGTTCGAGCCGCCCCTGCGGCGCCCAGAGGACCTGAAGAATCCCCCAGTGCTCCGGCCGCGACATGCCTCTTTTCGGAACGTCCCGCGTGAAGAGATTCCGGGTCATCGCATCCGCATGCGGCCCCTCGGCGAGTGGACTGTATTCTCCGTTCTCCATCCGCTCCAGGAGCGACTCCGGCTTGTCGAGGAACCCCTTTCTGACCCGGTACCGCACCTCTCCGACACTGAACTCAACCGAAACTCTCGGGGAAAGGACGCGCCCCCAGGGGCGCAGATTCTGGAAGTCCTCCCCCCTCGTCGTGTGATTGTCCATCAGGGCGCATCGCAACGCCTCGAAGAGCGTCGATTTTCCGGTCGCGTTCGGAGCGTACAAGATATTCACCCGATCGGAAAAGGGCCCGATCTCATTCTTCTCAAGAAGGCACCGCCAGTTTTCGACCGTAATGGAATGGAGAATCATGCTCTCGCCTCCTTAATGAGCGAATAGAGTTCAAGCAACGCTTTCGTCCTGACCCTGGAATCGACCGACTCCGTCCGAAGCCGTCTCCCGACCTCCCGCAAAACGCCCGGAGGAAGCTCCTCGATCCAGGAATCGTCTTCCGGGGCGGGGGCGAGCCCTCCGAAATCCGTTGCTCCCCAGAAGAATCTCGACGCGACGACACTTTCGATATCGTCGAGGCGCTCCCTTCCCTCCGGCGTGATGAAACCCGAGAGCTGAAGCTTCAGAAGCGTCGATTCGGCGTTTTCCATCTCCCGAATGCGCGAAAGGATGCTCTGCAGATCATCCGACCTCGAGATCCGTTCGTCGACCGTCACCCAGGAAAGAGCGCCCGTCCGCACCGGAGTCACCGACGGCGCAGCCCCTCTTCCGTCGATTTCGACAAGCGACACGTTCCCGCTGTCGCGCTCTCCGAACGACGTCGCTTCATGAGTTCCCGAATAGGCCATACGTCCGGCGCTTCCTTCCGCACCGAACACCGCAAAAGAATGCCAGTGGCCGAGCGCAAGATAATCGAGACCGGAGCGCGCGGCGGCGTCCCGAGGAATGGGGTGGTCCCACTCTCCGATAGGCGCGCCCTCGACGGAACCGTGCGCAAGGCCTATGGCGATTCGTTCTTCGTTATCCGCATGAATCCATGCGGTCGGGTCCTTCGCGGACTGCTTCTCCGCAAGCGGACAGGGGTAGAGGACTGCGCCCGGCAACGGATACGGCGCATTCTCCCTGAAGACGACGACGTTTTCCGCCGCCTGCCAGGAACGATCCTCCCACACCGATCCCGGAACGAGAGGATCATGGTTTCCCGGAATGATGAAAACCGGGCAATGGGCTCGTTTCAAGATATCCACGACCTTCTGGATGAGGGCGCGGTCCACGCTGTTATCCTCGAAGAGATCACCCGTAATAAGGATAAAATCCGTCCGGTTTTCCCGCGCAATCTGGAGCGCCCTTTCAGCAGCCGAAAGGCGTTCTCCGCGGATACGCTCTCCCATCGCGCCGAATCCCGTGAGTTTCATTCCGATCTGCCAATCGGCCGTGTGAAGAAACCGCACCAT
>CAZVUT010000232.1:0-4176 GCA_964630155.1 uncultured Synergistaceae bacterium | reverse complement strand
GGGATGCACGTTCATGTTCCCGCCGCGCTGTCCGTCGTGAAAGGGGCGAACCCTCACCCGGCGCGCGCGGAGGCGCCTCGGACAAACGACGCCGCGGGAGAGGCGGGGGGCCGAACGATCAGGGCGGCAGACGCGCCGGTCGATATCAATACGGCGACGAACGGAGAGCTCGAACAGCTTCCCGGGATAGGGCCGAAAATCGCCGCCGCGATTGTGGAACACCGGTCGACGAACGGCCCGTTCCGTTCCATCGAGGATCTGCTGCTCGTCAAGGGAATCGGTCCGAAAAAGCTGGAAGCGCTCCGGAACAGCATCGTCGTCAGATGATAGTGTGTTCGACCCCAGCGTCCCTTCTTCTCGCTTCATGGGTCGTCGCGCTTCTTGGAATCGGCGCGGGGGCCCCGCCGTGGGCGTCGGTTCTCGCGGCGTGTCTCGTCTTTGTCGGCTTGGCCGGATTGTCGTATTCCGCCCCGGCGCCTTCCGGAACGATGTGGACCGGAGCGTTTCTTTTCGTCTGTCTGCTCGCGGGGCTTCTCCGGATTCTCTGGCCCGTCTGCGTTCCGCCTGCCGTCCCGTCCGTACGGGAGATCGAAGGCGTCGTTTCCCTGGAACGGAAGTGGGGGTACGCGCACGTCATCCTCGTCGATTCGGCGAGCGGACGGTTTCTTATCCGTGTTCCTCCGTCGCGGACCGCGTCCGAAGGATCGCTGGTTTCCGTCACGGGAAGAGCCGTTCCGCTGCCCTCTCCCGACGTGCGGAAGAGGGACCGGAGTCGCGTCGTGCAGTTCCGGGAGGATGTATTCTGGCGGGCGAGAGGGGTCGTAGCGGAGTTTGTTCCTTCGTCCGTCGAGGAAACGGGGATGTCGTCATGGACCTTCTCGTCGTTGCGGACGGAATTGCGCCGGCGCATCGTCTCGGCCATGCCCGCGAGGATGCAGGCGTATCTTCTGGCCGCATGGGTCGGCGTGAAGGATCCGGAGCTTCAGGAGGATCACGCGCGGTGGGGCACGGCTCATTTGCTCGCCGTATCCGGGTTTCACGTCGGAATCGCCGTCGCCGCGTTCATGCTCTTTCTTCGTCCCGTTGCGCGGCGTCTGCCCCGATTGTTCCCCGCCGTATTCCACGAGGGCGGCGCGCTCTTCACGAGCGTGGCGGCAAGCGTTGTCCTCTGGGCGTACGTCGGCTTGACCGGCGCTGCGGCGAGCGCCCTCCGCGCCGCGCTCATGGTTCAGGTGATCCTTGCGGGGCAAGCGCTTGGTCGTCCGGCGAAGCCGGTCAATTCCGTCTGCGTTGCGGCATGCGCCCTGCTGCTCTGGAACCCCTGGCAGTTCTGGGACCTCGGATGGAGGCTGTCCGTCGTCGCCGCGCTGACGCTTGCCGCTCTGGCCGATCTGCGCGGAGTCAGAGGCGTTTTCGTATCGGGGCCAGTCGTGTGGGTCGCGACCTACCCGCTTGTTGCGGCCTCTTTCGGGACGGTTCCTGTCGTCGGACTGTTGCTGAATTTCGTCGCCATTCCGGCGTTTTCACTGATTTTCCCGCTCATTTCCCTGCTGGCTGCGCCCGGATTGTCGGGCCTCCCCGGCGGCGTTGTTGCGGCGTCTCTCGGCGAACGGATTCTGACGCTGTGGGAAGGCTTTGCGGAGGCGACTGCGTCGTTCATCCCCGGGACGGTTTCGTGGAGCATTCTCGGGGCAGGAGGGGCTGCAATCGTCTTTCTCACCCTCATGGGCAGGGGAATGGCTCTTTCGGTCAGGCGGAGTCTTTTCATGGGAATTCTCGGGGCATTCGTGGTCTTCGAACTGTTCTAGCGCGTTTTTGTTTTCCGGGTGCGGTACGATGTGTGCGGGCGGCGCAATCACGGAAACGCCGTCGCGAAAGGATGGGGAAGAACATGCTGCTGGTACTCGATGTGGGAAACACGACCGTTGTGGCCGGGGTATTCGACGGGGAGCGCCTCGTGCGCCAGTGGCGGCTTACCTCGGATCGAAGAACCTCGGATGAAGTCGGGATGGTCCTTTTTTCCGTCATGAATGCGGCCGGAATGGATCCGAAAAGCATCGGCGGGGCTATTCTCGGAAGTGTCGTTCCGCCGCTCGATTCCGCGATCATCGAGGCCATGGAGACGTATTTCCATGCGCCGTGCATGCGCGTCGACACGTCATTGGATCTCGGAATCGAAGTCCGGTACGGAGCGCCCAAGGAGATCGGCGCCGACCGGCTCATCAACGCGGTCGGCGGCAAGGCGAAATACGGATGCCCTCTGATTGTGGTCGACTTCGGCACGGCGATCACCCTTGATGTCGTCTCACCGGACGGAGCCTATCTCGGAGGGACGATTTCCCCCGGGATCGTGACGAGCATGGAAGCTCTTTTCGGACGGACGGCGAAGCTCCCGAAGATTGCGCTGGAGATTCCTCCGGTCGCGATCGGACGGACGACGATCGAGGCGATACAGTCCGGAATCCTGTTCGGCACGGCCGGACTCGTGGATGCGCTCGTCCGGAGGATCTGGAAGGAGCTCGGCTGCGAAACCGGCGTGGTTGCGACCGGCGGACACTGCTCGCTCGTCGCGTCGGCGTCCGAGACGATCGGCCATGTGGACCCCGTCCTCACGCTCGACGGAATGCGAATGATCTACGAAAGGAATGCCGGTCGTTCGGGCCGGTAGCGGTGATACGGAGTGCAGATAGGCGATCTGTCCGTCAGGAATCGCGTTTGGCTCGCCCCTCTTGCGGGGATCACCATAGCGTCCGTCCGTCGCTTTTTCGTCCGGCTCGGCGTCGGGATGGTCCACACGGAAATGATCAGCGCCACGGGGCTTGTCAGGGGCGGTAGGAAGACTCGGAATATGCTCGAAGCGCGGCGCCCGACGATCCTGAAGGGATGTCAGGCGTTCGGTGACGATCGGGATTTCGTCCCGCTCGTCGTTCAGCTTTTCGCCGGAGACGCGGACACGCTTCTCCGGGCCGGCGGGATGATCCTGGAAAGCGGAGCGCGATGCGACGCGTTCGGGATCAACATGGCCTGCCCCATGCCGAAGATCCTGAAGCGCGGCGCGGGCGCGCGACTTCTGGAACATCCCGCAATCGCGGCCGAGATGACGAAGAATCTGAAGCGCCTCGGAGCGCCGGTGTGGGGTAAAATACGTTTGTCCCCTTCAGGCTATCCTCTTTCGACGGAGGATTTCTGCCGTCTGCTTCTCGACGCCGGGGCGGACAATATCTGCGTGCACGGGCGGACCCCGGCGCAGCGCTATGAGGGAGTCGCCGATTCGGGCGAAGTCGAACGGATCGCCGGCCTTTTCCCGGGGTATATCAGCGCCAGCGGGGATGTCTTTTCTCCGGAAGACGCTGAGCGTTATTGCAGGGCCGGGTGTGTCGGCGTCATGGTCGCCCGGGGCGCGATGCGGGATCCCTTCATGATTCCGGCCGCGGTCGCGGCTCTCGATGACCGCAGCCGAAAAGATGTTTCTTGTGTCGATCCGGAGCCCGACTGCGAGACGCGACGGGATATTCTGATCCGGCTTGGCGACGAGACGGCGGAAGAACGAGGCGCGTCCGTCGCGCTTGTCATGGTGAAACGGTTCGCCGGCGGCGTCTTCCGCGGTTTGCGGGGAGCGGGGGAAGTGCGCCGGAGCATCGCCTGCGCAGCTGACTGGCGCGAGGTTCGGGGCATCCTCGAAACCTGCGCGTCGTGCTTTGAATATATGGAAAGGGGAGTCGAAATGTATGGACGAGAAGCAGAATAAGGTTCCGAACGCAGTGGTGCAGCCCGAGGAGGAGATCTTCAAGCAGCGGAAGGAAAAGCTCCTTCGCCTTCGCGAGGAAGAGGGGTACGACCCCTACCGGATCGAAAAGTGGGAGCGGACCGATATGCTTGACCGCATCCGCAAGGAGTTCGACCACCTCGCGCCCGACGAAACGGATGCGTCGGTTCATCTGCGTTCCGCCGGACGGGTCATGACGCTGCGAAAGCACGGCAAGGCGATGTTCGCTAATCTTCAGGACGAGACGGATACGCTGCAGCTGTACTTCCAGTTCGATAAAATGGGGGAAGCGGAGTACGGCTTTGTCAAGAAGTGGGTGGATACGGGCGACTGGATCGGCGTCGAGGGGCATCCGTTCCGGACGCAGCGCGGCGAACTGACGATCCTCGTCACGAAGTGCACGCTCCTGA
>CAZVUT010000231.1:0-4215 GCA_964630155.1 uncultured Synergistaceae bacterium | reverse complement strand
GGGATGCACGTTCATGTTCCCGCCGCGCTGTCCGTCGTGAAAGGGGCGAACCCTCCGCCCTTCCGCACGGAGGCGCCGCGGGCGAATGTCGTTGCGGGGGAAGCGGGCGGACGAACGCTCGGGGCGACAGACGCGCCGGTCGATATCAATACGGCGACGAACGCAGAGCTCGAACGGCTTCCCGGGATAGGGCCGAAGATCGCCGCCGCGATTGTGGAGCACAGGTCGGCGAACGGCCCGTTCCGTTCCGTCGAGGACCTGCTGCTCGTCAAGGGAATCGGCCCGAAAAAGATGGAAGCGCTCCGGAACAGCATCGTCGTCAGATGACGTTGTGTTCGGCCCCTGCGTCGCTTCTTCTCGCTTCGTGGGTTGTCGCGCTTCTCGGAATCGGCGCGGGAGCGCCCCCTTGGGCGGCGGTTTTTGCGGCATGTCTCGTCTTTGTCGGAGTCATCGGATTGTCGTATTCCGCCCCGGCGCCTTCCGGCGCGATGTGGACAGGAACGTTTCTGTTCGTCTGCCTGCTCGCGGGACTTCTTCGGATTCTCTGGCCCGTCTGCGTTCCGCCTGCCGTTCCATCCGTTCGGGAGATCGAAGGCGTCGTTTCTCTGGAGCGGAAGTGGGGGTTCAAGCGAGTGCTTCTCGTGGATTCGTCGAGCGGAAGGTTTCTTGTCCGCGTTCCTCCGTCCCGGACCGCGTCCGAGGGATCCTTGGTTTCCCTTACGGGAAGGGCGATCCCCCTGCCCTCCGCCGACGGGCGAAAAAGGGACCCGAGTCGAGTTTTGCAGTTCCGGGAAGATGTCTTCTGGCGGGCGAGAGGCGTCGCAGCGGAGTTTATCCCCTCGTCTTTCGAGGAAACGGGAACGTCTTCATGGACGTTTTCGTCCCTGCGGACGGATTTGCGCCGGCGTATCGTCTCGACAATGCCCGAGAAGATGCAGGCCTATCTCCTGGCCGCCTGGGTCGGGGTGAAGGATCCGGAACTTCAGGAGGATCACGCGCGATGGGGTACGGCTCATTTGCTTGCCGTATCGGGGTTTCACGTCGGGATCGCCGTTGCGGCGTGCTTGCTGCTTCTTCGTCCCGTTGCGCGGAATCTTCCCCGAATCTTCCCCGCAGTTTTCCGTGAAGGGGGCGTGCTCTTCATGAGCGCGACGGCAAGCGTTGTCCTCTGGGCGTATGTCGCCCTGACCGGAGCCGCCGCGAGCGCTCTCCGCGCGGCTCTCATGGTGCAGGTGATTCTTGCGGGGCAGGCGCTCGGTCGTCCGGCGAAGCCGGTCAATTCAGTCAGCGTCGCGGCATGCGCCCTGCTGCTCTGGAACCCGTGGCAGTTCTGGGACCTCGGGTGGAGACTGTCCGTCATCGCAGCGTTGACGCTCGCCGCTCTGGCCGATCTGCGCGGAGTCAGAGGCGTTTTCGTATCGGGACCCGTCGTGTGGATCGCGACCTACCCGCTTGTTGCGGCCTCTTTCGGGACGGTTCCTGTCGTCGGACTGTTGCTGAATTTCGTCGCCATTCCGGCGTTTTCACTGATTTTCCCGCTCATTTCCCTGCTGGCCGCGCCGGGATTGGCGGGGCTTCCCTGCGGCGCTTTCGCGGCGTTTCTCGGCGAACGGATTCTGACGTTGTGGGAATGCTTTGCCGAGGCGACGGCGTCTTTCTTCCCCTTGACGGTTTCGTGGAGCATTCTCGGGGCAGGCGGGGCTACAATCGTCTTCCTCACCCTCATGGGCAGGGGAATGGCTCTTTCCGCCCGGCGGAGTCTCTTCATGGGGATTTTCGGGGCATTCGTGGTCTTCGAACTGTTCTAGCGCGTTTTTGTTTTCCGGGTGCGGTACGATGTGTGCGGGCGGTGCAATAACGAAGACGCCGCCGCGAAAGGACGGGAAAGAACATGCTGCTGGTCCTCGATGTGGGAAACACGACCGTTGTGGCCGGGGTCTTCGACGGGGAGCGCCTTGTGCGCCAGTGGCGGCTCACCTCGGATCGGAGAACATCGGATGAAGTCGGGATGGTCCTCTTGTCCCTCATGCATTCGGCCGGGATAGATCCGAAGAGCATCGGCGGGGCCATTCTCGGAAGCGTCGTTCCGCCGCTCGATTCCGCGATCGTCGAAGCCATGGAGACGTACTTCCATGCGCCGTGCATGCGCGTCGACACCTCGCTGGATCTCGGGATCGAAGTCCGGTACGGGGCGCCGAAGGAGATCGGAGCCGACCGGCTCATCAACGCGGTCGGCGGCAAGGCGAAATACGGATGCCCCCTGATCGTGGTGGACTTCGGAACGGCGATCACCCTCGATGTCGTCTCGCCGGACGGAGCCTATCTCGGAGGGACGATTTCGCCCGGAATCGTGACGAGCATGGAGGCTCTTTTCGGACGGACGGCGAAGCTGCCGAAGATTGCGCTGGAGATCCCTCCGGTCGCGATCGGACGGACGACGATCGAGGCGATTCAGTCCGGGATCCTTTTTGGCACGGCCGGTCTCGTGGACGCGCTTGTCCGGAGGATCTGGAAGGAACTCGGCTGCGAAACCGGAGTGGTTGCGACCGGCGGACACTGCTCGCTCGTCGCGTCGGCTTCGGAGACGATCGGCCATGTGGACCCCGTCCTCACGCTCGACGGAATGCGAATGATCTACGAAAGGAATGCCGGTCGTACGGACCGGTATCGGTGATATGGAGTGCAGATAGGCAATCTGTCCGTCAGGAACCGTATTTGGCTCGCCCCTCTTGCGGGAATCACCATAACGTCCGTCCGTCGCTTTTTCATCCGGCTCGGCGTCGGGATGGTCCACACGGAAATGATCAGCGCCACGGGGCTCGTCCGGGGCGGCCGGAAGACACGAAATATGCTCGAAGCGCGGCCCCGGACCCCTATGAAGGATTGCGCTTTTTCGGAGGCGACCCCTGCTGCGGGGAAGGAGCGCGGCGCATCCTGTGACGATCGGGAATCCGTCCCGCTCGTCGTTCAGCTTTTCGCCGGAGATGCGGACACCCTTGTCCGGGCCGGTGAGATGGTTCTGGAAAGCGGAGCGCGATGCGATGCGTTCGGGATCAACATGGCCTGCCCGATGCCGAAGATCCTGAAGCGCGGCGCGGGGGCGCGACTTCTGGAACACCCAGGAATCGCGGCCGAAATGACGAAGAATCTGAAGCGCCTCGGAGCGCCGGTGTGGGGTAAAATACGATTGTCTCCTTCAGGCTATCCTCTTTCAACGGAGGATTTCTGCCGTCTGCTTCTCGATGCGGGGGCGGACAATATCTGCGTGCACGGACGAACCCCGGCGCAGCGCTATGAGGGAGTCGCCGACTCGGGCGAAGTCGAACGGATCGCCGGTCTTTTCCCCGGATATATCAGCGCCAGCGGCGATGTCTTTTCTCCGGAAGACGCCGAGCGGTATTGCAGGGCCGGGTGCGTCGGCGTCATGGCCGCCCGGGGCGCGATGCGGGATCCCTTCATGATTCCGGCCGCAGTCGCCGCTCTCGATGACCGCAGCCCGGAAGATGCGCCCTGCTTTGATCCGTCGCCCGACTGCGAGACGCGACGGGATATTCTGATCCGGCTTGGCGACGAGACAGCGGAAGAACGCGGCGCCTCCGTCGCGCTTGTCATGGTGAAACGGTTCGCAGGCGGCGTCTTCCGCGGCTTGCGGGGAGCCGGGGAGGTGCGCCGGAGCATCGCGTGCGCGGCTGACTGGCGCGAGGTTCGGGGAATCCTCGAAACCTGCGCGTCGTGCTTTGAATAGAGGGAAAGGGGAGTCGAAATGTATGGACGAGAAGCAGAATAAGATTCCGAATGCAGTGGTGCAGCCCGAGGAGGAGATCTTCAAGCAGCGGAAGGAAAAGCTCCTTCGCCTTCGCGAGGAAGAGGGGTACGACCCCTACCGGATCGAAAAGTGGGAGCGGACCGATATGCTTGACCGCATCCGGAAGGAGTTCGACCATCTCGCGCCCGACGAAACGGACGAATCGGTCCGCCTGCGTTCGGCCGGACGTGTCATGACGCTGCGAAAGCACGGCAAGGCCATGTTCGCGCATCTTCAGGACGAGACGGATACGCTGCAGCTGTACTTCCAGTTCGACAAAATGGGAGAAGCGGAGTACGGCTTCGTCAAGAAGTGGGTGGACACGGGAGACTGGATCGGCGTCGAGGGGCATCCCTTCCGGACGCAGCGCGGCGAACTGACGATCCTCGTCACGAAGTGCACGCTCCTGA
>CAZVUT010000230.1:0-4218 GCA_964630155.1 uncultured Synergistaceae bacterium | reverse complement strand
CGGGAGGTTTTTTTGATGAAGCTCATCACGTGCAAGCTCTGCGGAAAACTGTTTTCGAGTCCCGGGGCGAACACCTGCCCGAAGTGCCTGAATGACCTGGATGAATACTTCCAGCAGATCCGCACCTTTCTCCGCGACAAACCGAAATTGACGCTCAATGCGGAAGAGCTGTCCGAGGAAGTGGGCATCGATATCCGGTACGTCCAGGCGCTGGTTCACATGGGGTATCTCGAACGCCTCGGGGTTACCGAGTCGGAGGACGAAGCGGCGAAAAAAATGGATCTCGCCAAGCAGCTTCAGGCGTCCTTGTCGAAATCTTCCGGGACGACCGGCGATCCCCGTCCGGCGAAGAAAGACGAAAAGGATTCAAAAGGCTCGCTGAACGCGATGTACGCCCAGGACAAGTACGGAACCAAACGCGGGGGGAAATAGGAGAATCACGCCCGGCGAGGGCTCTCTTTCAAAGATCGCGGACAAATCCTTTTTTGCGGATCGCCGGCGTCCGGCGCCGACCTCCGCTTCTTCCGGTCGAAACGATATCCCTTCACACGGCATCAGCGTCACGCCCCCGAAAACAACAGGCGGAGCCGCGCGAAGCAGCCCCGCCTGTTTTCTGACATATTCCGCGTTTGCGCGGATCGTTCGGGTTTACTCGTACCAGGTCGGCTTCGGGAAGGCCAGCGAGCACGCCATTCCCGCCTCGAAGCGCGGTTCCCTGCGTCCCTTCTGGATGCGGATTTCGACGTCGCCGACCGTGACGATGTAGTCCACGGTCTCGCCGAGATAGGCCATTCGGTCGATGACGCCGCGCAGGCCCCCCTTCCCTTCGGGAAGCAGGTCGACTTCCGCGGGACGGCACGCGACGGTAGCCCGCCCGGCGCCGGCGAACTCCGGCGGGAAGGAGTCGCTCACTTGCCCCGCGTCGGGCGCGGACTCGAGCACGGCCTTCCCGTCCCGCGGGACCACCGGAATGAAGTTCGACAGTCCGATGAAGCCGAAGACGAACTTGTTCGCCGGGTTCGCGTAGACGTTCAGCGGCGTGTCGATCTGCTGCGTCTTTCCGTCCCGCATGACCATGATGCGGTCGGAGAGCGCCATGGCCTCCGCCTGGTCGTGCGTGACGTAGATGATGGAGAAGTCGTACTTCCGCTGCAAGTCCTTGATCTCGAAGCGCATCTCCTCGCGAAGGTGCGGGTCGAGGTTCGACAGGGGCTCGTCGAGAAGCAGCAGCCCCGGATTGATCGCGAGCGCCCGCGCGAGGGCGATCCGCTGCTTTTCCCCGCCCGAGAGTTCGTTCGGGTAGAGCTGCGCCTGCTTGGTGAGGTTCGTGTTTTCGAGCGAATGCTTCGTCCGGCTTTCTATTTCGTGCCGCGCGACGCCCTTGATCCGGAGCGGGAACGCGACGTTTTCGAAGACGGTCATGTGCGGCCACACGGCGAAGGCCTGGAAGACCATTCCGAACTCGCGCTTCTCCGGCGCGAGGTAGTACTTCTTCAGGCTCGACGAAATGAGCTTTCCGCCGACTTCGATCTCCCCCTCTTCGAGGTCCTCGAAGCCCGCGACCATCCGCAGCGTCGTCGTCTTGCCGCACCCCGAGGGCCCCAGGAACGAGAAGCACTCGCCTTTTTCGATCGAGAGGCAGAGGTCGTCGACCGCGGTGACCTGACCGAATCGTTTCGTGACGTGTCTGAGTTCGACGAATGCCATCGTCATGCCCCCCCGTTGTCGAGCCGCTTTTTCTTTTCGAAGAAGCGCTTGATGAGGATTTCCCCGCCGACGATCAGGAGAAGCGCCACTCCGGCGAGCGCGCACGCGTACACCGTCTCGCCGTCCTCGTTCAGCGTGTAGATGGCGACGCCGATCGTCCGGGTCGTCGGACCGTAGAGCAGCACCGACGTCGTGAGTTCGCGCAGCGCGGGAAGGAAGATCAGGAAGAACGCCGCGATCATCCCCGGGCGGATCAGCGGGATGACGACATCGCGAAGTGACTGCCAGGGCGTCGCGCCGCTCGCGCGGCTCGCCTCGACGAGCGAGTCGTGAACCTGTTCGAGCGCCGCGCTGTTCGACTTGAGCGAGAAGGCCATATAGCGGGCGATGTAGGCGACGAAGATGATCCAGCCCGTGTTGTAGATGTTGATTCCGAACCGTCCGCTCCAGGTGAGGATCACGCCGAGCGCGATGACCGTTCCGGGGAGCGAGAAGGGGAGCATCCCGAGGAATTCGAGGAACCACTTTCCGCGGACCTTCATCTTCACGAGGACGTAGGAGATGATCCCGCCCGCGACCATCGTGACGAGCGCCGCGCCGAGGCTGAGGTAGAGCGAGTTGAAGATGGCGTCCTTCGTGAGCTTCCACTTGAAGAGCACGTAGTAGAAGTTCTCGAACGTCATGTTGCCGAGCTGGAGCGGAAGCCCGTACGTCTTGAGAAGCCCGACGAGGAAGATCGTCACCGTGGGCATCACGACCGTGACGAGCAGATAGACGATGCAGAGGATGAAGAGCGGCGTCCTGAGGCCGCGCAGTTTGAGCACCGTGGGGCGGACGCTCTTGCCCGCGATGATCTGGAAGCGTCCCGATTTGACGACGCGGTTTTGCGTGTAGAGGATGACGGCCGCCGAAAGCACCAGAATGACGGACATGACGGTCGCGGCCCGGATGGCCGTGAAGCTGCCCGCGCTCTGGTGGATCAGCTCGTAGATCTTGGTCGGGATCGTGTAGATCCCAACCTCCGTGCCGAGGATGGCCGGCGTGCCGAAGTGCGCGAGCGAGTAGAGGCACACGAGAAGCGCGCCCGACACCACGGCGGGGAGGATCAGCGGGATCGTGATCTTCCGCGTGATCGTGAAGAGCCCCGCGCCCGCGATCCGGGCGGACTCCTCGAGCGTCGGGTCCATGCGCTCGAGCGCGCCGCTGACCTGGATGAACACGAACGGGAAGAGGTACATCGTCTCGATGATCACGATGCCCCAGAAGCTGTAGATGTTGAACAGGGGCGTCCGCGTTCCGAACAGCGCCATCCAGAACTGGTTGATGTAGCCCGCGCGCGGCGACAGGAGCATCTTCCACGCGAGGGCGCCGATGAAGGCGGGCAGCATGAACGGAATCGTGAACAGCACCTTCATGGTCTCCTTGAAGGGCATGTCGGTCCGCGTCACGAGCCAGGCGAAGAGCGTTCCGACGGCCGTGCACGTGACCGTCACGCAGGCGGCCAGCAGAAGCGACATCTTGAGCGCCTCGAACGTATCCGGCTTCGTGAGGACTTCGACGACGGCGGAGAGGTTGAAATGCCCGTCGACGACGAAGGACGTCCAGAAGATGAGAAGCACGGGAAGCGCGACGATGACGATCAGGATCAGCAGGGAGAGGACGAACAGGAGTTCCGCGATCCCGAATTTACCGGTTCTATTCATGGCTCCCGACTCCTTCGAGTGTATTCGAATCGAACAGAAGCGGATTGGCGATGTTCACGCCGACCATGTCGCCCTCGCGGAAGATGAGCCCCCGGCTGATGGCCTTGTGGGTGTCGAGCTGGGCGCGAAGTTCCATCCCCGCGAACTCCAGTCGCTGGTCGACGATGGGGCCGAGGAGGTTCACGCGCCGGACGCGCGCGGTCGGCATCCCGGGGCCCGGGTCGCGGACGAGGTCCACGTCGGACGGGCGGCACCCGAGAACGGGGTTGGACGGGATGGTTTCGGGCGCCTCTTTCGAGAGCAGGACGTCCGTCCCCCGTGCGTAGACGTCGCGTCCCCGGACGTCCGCGGGGATCATGTTCGCGACGCCCATGAAGCGGAAGACGAATGCGTTGCCGGGACGTTCGAAAACGTCCACGGGCGTTCCGATCCGGCAGATATTTCCGTTCTCGTCGAGAACCGCCATTCGGTCGGAAATTGCGAGCGCGATCTCCTGATCGTGGGTCACGTAGAGGACCGTGATCCCCTTCTTGCGCTGGAGCGCCCGGATTTCGAAGCGCATCTCCTCGCGCAGCTTCGCGTCGAGGTTCGTGAGCGGCTCGTCCAGGAGCATCAGCTTCGGTTCGGCGACGAGCGCGCGGGCCAGGGCGACGCGCTGCTGCTGGCCGCCCGAAAGCTGGTAGGGCATCCGGTTCTCCAGCCCCGTGAGATTGACGTTGTCGATGGCGTCCTGCGTCCGCGCGTCGATCTCGCTTTTCGCGACCTTCTGGATGACGAGGGGATACCGGACGTTTTCCGCCACCGTCAT
>CAZVUT010000229.1:0-4244 GCA_964630155.1 uncultured Synergistaceae bacterium | reverse complement strand
CCAGAACCAGTTGGTCGCGGCGTTCTTCCGGTCAAGAAGCTCCTTCGACGAGTAGGGGGATGTGTCCGAGAACATGAAGACGTTCTTTTCCCTGTCGCGGGCGTAGGTGAGCACGCTCGGCTGTTCCTTCTTCGTCACTTCGGGGTTGAAGTAGATGTAGACATCGGTGATCTCGGCGGCCTGCGCGCCGAGCGCGGAGATGAGCTTGCCGTTCGCGACTGCGAACTGCTGCATCGTGAACTCCAGCGCGTCGGCGTTTTCCGCCGTCACGTTGAGCCGGGTCTGGAGGACGGCGCCGAGCGAGAGGAGGATGCCGCTGAAGCGGTCGAAGGTGTCGTTGAGCTGTTCCGCGGTGGCCCTCGCGAGCGCCCCTTCGTAGTTTCCCGCCCCGACCGTCATCTGTTCGGTGCTCACGCGGAGCGCGTAAAACGCGATGATTCCCGACGAAACGAGCAGCAGCGCGAGCACGATGGCGAGGATTCTCGTTCCCAGCCTGTTCATCTGCTATCACCATTCTTTCCGTAAAGATTATGAAGTCCGGACAAAACCCCTTCATACGTACGGATGCATTCTACGACCACGGAAGGAAAAGGCCAAGCGTAAACAGAAAGAACCGATACGTATTCGCGGGAGGCTCTGGCGTCCGCACTCATATTACGTTACCATACCGTCAGGAGAGGGAAGGAGTGGACGGACATGCGGGAACTCTACGAAAAGGTGGAATTCATCCTCAACGGAGGCGCGCTGAATCACCTGTCGGATCTTCTGTCCGCGGAGGTGTCCTCGGCGCTGATCGTTCAGCCCGAGGGGGAGGACCTCGTCATTCTGGACGGCGTGGGCGCGTCCACGTCGAGCCTGCACATGCGGCGCCTGGCCGGAGAACTGCAGGGGCTCTTTCCGCCCCGTTCGGCCTCGGAACCCGGAATCCGCGTCGATCTCGCGCGAAGCGGGGGAATGTGGCCCTGTATCGTCCGCCTGTGCGGCATGGACTGGAGCATGTTCCTCCTTCTGGGCGAGGAGCCGTCGCAGAACCTCCTCGACCAGCTCAAACCCGCGGCCTCCCTCGTGGGGCTGTGGCAGGAATCGCTGCGGCGGAACCGGACTGAAGAACGTCTCTCCCGGCTGGCCTACATGATCCTGGCGACGAAGAGCACGCTCGCGTCCGTCTTTGAACCGATGCCGCTCGACTACTTCATCGCCTTTCTCGCGGACGTCCTGGGCGAGAGTCTCTTCCCGTCACGGATCTCCATCGTCGTCGACGACGGCGTCGCCCTCTCCGCGAAGGAGGGGGAGGCCGTCCCCGACATCGAACGGACCGGCGTCTTCCGCGACCCGATCCTGTCGCCCGTTCCGATCCGGATCGACCGCGAGCATCGCGAGCTTTTGGGCGAGCGGAACGCGGACCTTCTCGCTCCCGATTATTCCGTGTTGCTTCCCATTCCGGGGTGCAAGCGCCACGTCTACTGTCTGCTCGCCTGGACGCGCGAGGTGACCGAAGAGGACATGAACTTCATGGAGCTTCTCGGAAACGTCGCCGCAAAGGCGATGTCCCTCGCCTGCCTTTCGGGAGAACGGGACGCCTCGCTGGCGAGCATCTCGCGCAAGGCCTTCGGTCTCGAAAGCCTCCACCAGGCGACGCTCCGGATGATGGAGCAGCGCAGCAGGGAGGACCTCTTCCTCCTGATCCTCGAGATCTTCTCAGAAATGTCGCAGGCGCGTACGGCGCACCTCGTGATCTGGCAGCCGCGCGCCGGGGGGTACGTCCGTTTCGCCCGGCGTCAGGAGGGGCGGACCATCGCCGTCGGCGTTCCGCAGGCCTTTCCCGTCCTTCTGGCGGAAGACCGCGAAACGCCGCCGTCGCTGCCCGCGTCGCTCGCGGACGAATACTTCCGAAGCCTCGGCGTTCGCGGACTCGCGAACCTGCCGGACAGAGACTCCCTCGAATACTACTTCCTCTTCTGGGACGAAGGGCGGCTTCTGGGGTACGCAGCGGTCACGGGAGCCGTGACCGGCTCGGAATTCGGAGACCTGTCGCTTCTGGAGACGCTCGCCAACGCGGCCTCGACGGCGCTCCGGAGCCGGTCGTTCGACGAACCGTCCCTTGCGGCCGGAAAGGTGCTTCACGTGAAACGCATGGTATCGGGAGAGATCGACCGGGCCTATGCGGACATTCTCGAAGCCGGGCTCGACTGCACGATTCTGGAATGCGCGGGCTCCCCCGTGCTCTCGGACGCGCAGCAAACCGCGGCGCGGCTTGTGGTGATCGAAGACGACGCGACGAGCTGCGTCCTTCCGGGCTCATGGGAAAACGACATGCTGACGCTCTTCCCGCCGGATGCGGGGTGGAGGCTTCGGAGCGGGGATTAACCTCCGGCGAAAATCCGCTCCATCTCCCGGTGATGTTCGCGGAAACACGCGATCAGCGTGGGGTTGAAGTGTCCGGGCATCGTGCGGCCGTCGCCTTCGAGGATGATCCGGCAGGCGTCTTCGTGGCTCATGCCCTGTTTGTAGGCTCTCGGCGAGCGCAATGCGTCGTAGACGTCCGCCAGCGCGACGACCTGCCCCTCCCACGGGATCTCGTCTCCGCGCAGTCCGAAGGGATACCCGGATCCCTCCCATCGTTCGTGGTGGGTCATGCAGATCCGGCGGGCCATCCCGAGCCATCGGGCGTCCCCGATGAGTTCCGCGCCCCATTCGGGGTGTCGCTTGACGATGTCCATTTCTTCGGGCGTGAGTTTGCCCGGCTTGGCAAGGATTTCGACCGGAACGCGGAGCTTGCCGAGGTCGTGGAGCCGCGCGAAGATAAATATGTTCTCTCCGTCTTCCCTGCTCCGGCCGAGCCACTTCGCCGCCAGCCGCGAATACTCGCCGATGCGGTCCGTATGCTCCGCCGTCTCGTAGTGGTGGATTCCCGTAATCGACTGGAGCTTTTCCGCCAGATAGCGGTAGGAGTCGAGAATCTCGCGGTGGAGGTACTCCGCGCCGATAAGCCCGGCCAGCGCCGACGTCACCGGGTGGAGCGTCTCCAGAAGCTCCTCGTTCCGGGGCGTCCTGCGGTCGAAGGCCAGCTCCAGGATGCCGATGACCTTCCCCATCTCCTGAAGCGGCAGTATGGCTTCGGTCTGGACATTCTCGTGAAGCTGGAAGTACTCCGGATCCTGGTCGACCCGTTCCACCCAGGCCGTCAGCCCCGTCCGGGCGACGCGCCCGACGACCGTCCCTTCCAGCGGAGCGGTCAGCGGAAGCGTCCGGCCGCGGTATCCCGCACCCGCCAGATTGATCGCCATATCGCCGTCGATGCGGGCGGCCAGAACTCCGAACGCCCCTGTCGCCTGCCGGATCGTTTCGGAAATCTCCTGAAGCTTTCCCTCGAACTCCCCGGGGCTGGATATCGCCACCGTCACATCCAGCGTGCGCGTCCAAATCTCTTCTCGTCTGCGAAGCGCCTCGTTCGTGCGGATGAGTTCGTCATTGATGGCCATTGTTTCCTGGGTGAGAGCCGAAATCTCTTGCTGCTGGCCGGAAATGGCGCTCAGCGCGGATTCGAGCCCTCCCAGGAACGAGGACAGCTCCGACAAACCGCTCTGCCTCTTCTGGTCGACGACGGACTGATGCAGGAGATTCAGCGAAAGCGCGGCCTCCGCGAGGTCACGACGGGGCGCGAACTGTTCGGCGATTCGTTCGGATGTCTTCTGAAGTCCGGTGAGCGCCTTCAGGATGCCGCTCGCCGTCGGAATGATCACGAGCAGCACCAGCAGAAGCGACAGCAGCCCGCCGCCCATGTGCAGGATCGCCACGTCCCGCGCCATCGCCGAAATTTCCCGCTCGGGAAAGAAAAGACCGAAAGACATTCCGGAAATATCGCTGTCGCCGCTCCCGCACGGAGAGAAGAACATCCTCCACCGCTCGCCGCGGAACGTGACATCAGCCTGTCCGGAATCGCCGTTCATCATCTGTTCCGCAGCATTGAGGAAAGCGGAATCTGCGAAGCCGCGGTCCGTCGCGCGCGCCGCAAGCAACAGTTCGGGGTAGGGCGCCGCGAGAATGACGCCGTCGCGGCCGATCAGCATTCCGAAACCGGAACCGAAAACCCGCCGGGGGCGCACGAGCGACTGGAGGTGCTTCAGATCGACGTCCACGCCGGCCACGCCGAGCAGCGAGCCGTCTTCCGATCGGACGGGAGTCGTCACGGAAAGAACGTTAACCTTGGTGATGAGGTCGACATAGGGATCGGCGACGACCGT
>CAZVUT010000228.1:0-4248 GCA_964630155.1 uncultured Synergistaceae bacterium | reverse complement strand
TTTTCGCGACCTTCTGGATGACGAGGGGATACCGGACGTTTTCCGCCACCGTCATATGGGGCCAGACGGCGTAATCCTGAAAGACCACGCCGAGCGACCGTTCGTCCGGCGGGACGAAAATCCGTTCCGCGGGGGACGACAGCGTGACGCCTCCGACCGTGATCGTTCCGGCGTCGGGCTGCTCGAAGCCCGCTGCCATCCGCAGCAGAACCGTCTTTCCGCACCCCGATGGGCCAAGCAGCGTAAAGCACTCGCCGTCGTCGATCGTCAGATTGAGGTTTGCGAAAACTGTCTTTTTGCCGTACGCCTTGCGTACATTCTCGAGCTTGACCTCCGCCAAACCGCACCACTCCTTTTGAAAAAAAAGCGGGAAAGGCCGCGACAGGCCCCTTCCCGCTCTCCGTCATGAACTACTTTCCGGGACGCAGAATTTCGGTGAACTTCTTGATGGTTGCTTCCTTCGTGGCGCTCATTGTCGTAAAGTCGAGCACGATCGCCCGCTGGACGGCGTCATGCGGATTGGGAAGCAGCGTATCCTTCGGAAGCTCCACATCGGCCCGCACGGGAAGCGTGCCGCTGTTCGCGATGATCTGCTGCGCTTCTTTGGAAAGCAGGAAATCGACGAACTTCTTGGCCGCCGCGAGGTTCGGCGTCCCCTTCATGATCGCAACCGGGCTCGGAAGCATGATGACTTCCTTGGGATAGACGAATCCGAGCGTCGCGCCCTTCTTGATCTTGTCGGTCGTGATGTAGTCCACGCCGATGCAGGCGAGCAGGTCGCCCATCGCGGTGTCGTCGACGACCTGGCCGGAGCCCTGTCCCATCTTCGCTTCGTTCTTCTTGCAGGCCTCGAAATACTCCCACCCGAACTGCTGGGCGAGGGCCACGACGCTGCCGTAGGCCGTTCCGGAAAGCGCGGGGTTCGCGATGCCGAACGCGCCCTTGTATTCCGGCTTCAGAAGATCCTGCCACGAGGTCGGCGCCGTCTTGATGAAGCGCGTGTTGTACGTGATCGCAAGGGTTCCGTTCCGGACGGGAGTGAAATATCCTTCGGGCTCCTTCACGGGGCTCTCGACGAACTTCGCCTCGGGCGAAACGTAGGGCTCCAGGATGCCTTCCTTCTTGAGCTGATAGAAATCGGGCACTTCGCTGTGCCAGAGGACGTCCACCGTCATCTTGCCGGACTCGCGTTCGGCCGCGATCTTCGCCATCAGTTTCCCCGCGCCGGCGGAATAGTAGTCGAAGTCAATACCCGGGTTGTTCTTGACGAACGCTTCCTTGAGCGCGCCGATGAGCGACTCTTTCATCGACGTATAGACCGTGAGCTTTTCTCCGGCCATCGCTGCGCCGGAAACGCAGAGAACAGACACAAGCACAAGAACCGCAAGCAGCTTCTTCACCTGTCGCACCCTCCTTTGAACATAGACACGAGCTTCGTCCGAATTCCCGCAACGCCGTCTCAGCCACACGCAGGGCCACGCCTTCGCCAACCGTCCGCGGAATCACCTCCGGCTTTTTCCAAACCTCTCGGCCTCATGACGCCATAATAATGTTACGTTATTGTAACAGGACATTACTGTAATACGTGTCAGGATTCATGTCGAGAACTTTTCGGCGACGAATTCGATTCATACCCCCTCTATTGTGTCGCCGTGCTCGTGTATGATGACGCCGACAGGATATGGCCGACTCTCTATGCGCATGTGTGAATGAACCGGGGAGATGAGAGCAATACGACTGTTTGAGGCAATCCGAAATGTCAAAAACGGGGACCACATGGAGATTGTTCTTCGTAATGGTCGACATCTTGCTTGTCAGTTTGATACTCTCCTTTACGAGGAATACTACTCATTTTGCGTTCGGATTGAGTCGGGGAGTTCGCCCGAGTTCGAGCCTGGGACCCTTCTGGAGGTTCTCGAGAAGTCTGTAGCAGAGGTCAACGGAATAAAGATTACGCACTGCCCGCGCGGGCGGGGATAGTTCAAATTTGGGAGGATGCTGCAATGCAGCCGGAACCGAAAATCTTTCCGTTTTCGAGGCCTCCGTCGCCTCAAAACCTGAGCGCGAACGGGAATCGTTCTTTTTCGTTTTTCGTTACCTGTGCGGCATGCGGAACGCTCTCCGACGCCGATCACGGGACCATTATCAGCGTCGTAGAGCATCCCCGAAGCGCGCCGGCGCCTTCGACACAGTCCGGAGAACTTTCCGGACTCGGGGAAATGTCGGGACACGCCGCATCCGCAATGGGACCCGAAACGACATCTGATGACGAATTCCCGTCCGATGTCGTCAGCATGACGATTCCGGTCCGGACGCATCTCCGGTGCGAGCCGATAGGCGACTTCCTCGACCGGAAGCACTCGAACGGAAATCCGGAAGGGGAGACATGGGCGAAAATGTGGAGAGCATCTCCGCGCAAGGCCCGGTTTCTCGACAGTCTGCGGGCGCTCGACGCGATTCCGGCGTTCCTGTATCGCGCGTGGTGCGTACTCGCCAACCGGGGAAAGGTCCCGTTCTTTTCGCAAACCATATACGGAAACGAAGACGCCGACGCGCTTCTCGAATTTTTCGCGAAGATACATATCCCGATTTTCGGAAATGTCGCCGTGTCACAGGACCGTCCATCGAAGCATGAAGGGGATCCGTTCTCGGGAACGACGTTCTTTACGGGTGTCGCGAGTGATATGGAACAGGACGACGAAAGCGTCGGGAGAGTCGCCTTCTTTCCCGAATGGAGGGTGCGTGTGTTCGGGTTTCGGAAGATCGGAATGCTCTTCAGATGCCTGTTCCGGGAGGTAATGGATATGGAACTTGACATATATGCGGAGTTCGACGCTCGCGGGAATATCGGAGAGGTCGCCGCGAACGTATCGCCGGCAGACTGAAGGCAACGGGAAAAGACGGGATGCCCCACGCGAGTGGGGGGCCTTTATCCCGGTATGCCCGGCAATATCGAAACGATTCCCCGTCATTGTTGCGCGGCCCGGATCGCGGCGGCGCGCTTTTCGAGTTCGGCGGCCTTTTTCGCCTTGCCGGAGGCGCGGTAGAGGGCCGCCAGTTTTTCGAGGCGTTCGGCGACGTCGGGGTGTTTCGGGCCGCGGTATTTTTCGACAATCGCCAGCGAACGTTTGTACAGCGGTTCCGCCTGCGCGTATTTGCGTTGCGACATGTACACTTCGGCGAGGTTGGCCAGGCTCACGGCGACGTCGGGGTGGTCGGGGCCGAACGCCCGTTCCCAGATCGTCCGCGCGCGGATGCAGAGCTTTTCGGCCTCCGCGTACCGCTTCTGCGAATGGTACTGCAACGCGAGGTTGTTGAGCGTCGTTGCGACGGTCGGGTGGTCCGCACCGAAGGTTTTCTCCCGGATTCCGATCGAGCGTTTGTAGAGAGGATACGACTCGTCGTACCGCCCCTGGAGCCGGTAGATTTCCGCCAGGTTGTTCAGACTCGCGGCGACCGCGGGGTGTCCGGAGCCGAGCGCCTTTTCCCGTATCGCGATCGAGCGTTCGCAGAGCGGCCCGGCCTTTACATAGTCGCCCCGGGCCTTGTAGAGTTCGGCGAGGTTGTTGAGGCTCGTCGCGATCGCAGGGTCGTCCGGGTCGAGCGCCGTTTCGCGGATGGCGAGCGCGCGGATGTAGAGCGCTTCGGCCTTGTCATACCTTCCCTGTCCGTGATGGAGCAGCGCGAGGTTGTTGCGCGTCGTCGCAACGGCCGGAGAATCCGAGCCGAGTGCGCCTTCCAGGATCGAGATCGCCCGTTCGTAGAGGGGTTCGGCCTCGTCCGGGCGGTCGCCCGTCCGATACAGCTCCGCGAGGTTGTTCAGGCCCGTGGCGACGTTGAGGTTGTCGGGGCCGAACGCCGCCTCGAGGATCGCGATGGATCGCTTGTAGAGCGGTTCCGCGTCGGCGCTGCATCCCTTCGCGTCGTACGTAAGCGCGAGGGTGTTGCAGCTCAGGGCGACGTCGGGATGATCGCTCCCGAAAGCGCTTTCGGCGGCGTCGAGGGCTTTCTTCGCCGCGACCGCAGCCGCGTTGAAGTCGCCCGAGCGGTAGAGCGAGGTCGCTTCCCGGTTGAGGCGTTCCCAGTCTCCGGGCGAATCCGCCGGCAGCGCGGGCGAAGCCGCGGACAGCATCAGGGCGAGCATCGCCGCCAGTGGTGTGCGTGTTTTCATTCTTCATGACTCCTTGTTAGGGTCACTCTTGTCCAAAATAGCTTTTTGAGGGTATGAAAAAGCCCCCGGATCCTGGG
>CAZVUT010000227.1:0-4265 GCA_964630155.1 uncultured Synergistaceae bacterium | reverse complement strand
GCGTCGGCCTCGAATGGGGCGGCGGCGCGGCGATGATCCGGAGCCTCGCGGTGCGGCGCTCATCCCGGAAGTACGGCTTCGGCGAACGGCTCGTCCGGTGGGCCGTGGAGCGCGCGCGGGACGCGGGCGCCGAACGCGTCGTGCTGCTCACGGAGACGGCGCCGCGTTTCTTCGCGCGCCTCGGGTTCGCGGCCGTCGAACGCTCGTCGCTGCCTCAGGCGCTTCTCGAATCGTCCTCCGTCGCGCCCACCTGACACCCGGAAGGCGTCTCCTGTATGGAGATCCGGTTCGCGTGAGACTTCGGGAAACGTTGCAAAAACTGAATGCAAGTAAGAGCAGGCAGCGAAAAAAGCGTTACAGAGCCTATCTCATGCTGGATTGCACCTATTTCTCGTACAATTTTCAAGGTCCACAAATGTAAACAACTTGTAGCCGCAGCGAGTCGTCGATGAGGGAGTACCCCGGCCGTGCAGAGGCCGGAGGACATCGAGGCGGTGCGGATGGCGCTGCCCATTTCTGGTAAAATATCAATAATGGATACTATTGATGTTGAAATCGACGAGATGACACCTTGCCTCAAAGTTCGCGCAACCGGAGAGAAGATCGAAACGAAAATTTCGAAGGCGTCTCTTGTGGATATCAAACCGCTTCGTAAGGCCGGATGGAAATTCGACTGGAAGAAGGAACTGATCGCGGAACGCGAAGTGCTCAAGTTGACGCTCGAAGGAGAAAGCGAGATTCAGGGGCTTGTTTCGATGACGACTGACAGAGCAAGTAGATATGTTTTTGTCCATCTGGTCGAGTCGGCTCCTCACAACATCGGCAGAAATGGTAAAATGATCGGCGTAGGGGGACATCTTTTCGCGATCGCGGCGGAAGCGAGCGTGGAAATGGGTTTCGACGGGTTCGTTGCATTTGAGGCGAAGACGGCGCTTATCCCCCACTACGAAAGGGAGTTGGGAGCACAGCGGATAGGATCTGTTCGAATGGTCCTGGACGAACTGGCGGCTCGAAGACTGAATGACATTTACATGCACGGAAGGAGGGTCTCGAATGACTGACAGGGAAAGAATGGCGGCAATGGAGGCATGCGGGGCCTTTGACGAAGCCCTGACCGACGGACGGATGACCGCCCCGTCTTCGGAAAGACCGAAAAGCATCCGTATCAGAGATCTGCTCGGATGGTGCAAGTCCATCGGCAGGGACACCGCTTCGCTGACGGATGCGGAGATTCGGAGATTCGTGATCGAGTAGCGGAGTGTCGATGCAAGGCTCCTCTTCCGAGGGGCCTTTTTTATGCCCTTTCATCGGTATGATCAATTACGGAGGTCGTTGCGCCGGAAGTATTTCCCAGTATTCCAGTCAATTAAAGACCGGGCTCCTTCCTCGCGAGGGCTCAAATTCGAGCAGTCCTCCCCGGCCATGTCTCTCTTGATGTTCAAGTTGCAACGAATCTGTTGCTATCAACGCACTGCTGTCCATTGTATGGAGATCCGGTTCGCGTGAGATCAATGTCGCACAATCGCCGACAAAGAAGGGCGGGCTCCCCGGAGGGAGGCCCGCCCTTCGTCCGTTCGGCTTCTTTATTTTTTCCGGGGACGGCCGAGAACCATCGAGGCGCTCATCGAACCCTTTCTGTTGCACTTCGCGATGACGGTGACCTTCATCCCGTTATGCAGCGGCTTCAGGTAGAAGACGTCCATCTGGGATTTGAAATTCGTCTGCATCGTGTAGTCGCGGAAAGCGACGACCCTCTTTCCCGCCAGCACGGTGATCCGGCTGACGTAGTGCTCGTTGATGGCGCTGACCGGGTGAAGCACGTTCACGTCCAAAACGCGCAGACTCGCGTCCCAGTGCAGGTCGATGCCGTTCGGCGCATGGGCGAAGGCCGCACCCGTTCCGACCAGAAGGAGAACACTCACGCACAACACGCATGCAAAGCGCCTGATCCTCACGTCGATCCCTCCTCGACAGGTTTCGGGGATGCCGGACCGACGCCCGGACTCCCCTTCGCTTGAAGAACTTCAAACATTATAGTCTATTCCGACACAACCGACAAGAAGAGAACACCCTCCCAAAAAGCTAACTATTTGTATATAATACGAAGCCGACGCACTCTTATAGACGTCACCCGCAGGAAGTCCCGCAGACGATGCGGCGAGGGGTGAACACGATACCGAAGGAGTGATACGGATGGCGACGTATTCGCCGATGGACAGCAAGGTTGTATTGCGCGTGCAGACGGGGACGGATTCGGGCGGCAAGGCCGTTCTGCGGAGCATTTCCCTGATGAAGGTGGCGGCGTCCGCTGCGGCGGACAACGTCAAGGCGGTTTCCGACGCGCTCGGGGCGCTTTTGGCCCATACGGTGCGTTCCACCGAAAAGGTGGACAACAATACCGTGGAGATCGCCTAGGCGATTTCCGTGAGGAGGCGAGCATAGATGAAGACGGTGCGGATGCGTTTCGGAACGGCGGACGGCGCGACGGTGTCGCTTTCCCTGGGATACGCGAAGGATTCCCTGACGGAGGCGGAGGTCAGGACCGCGATGCAGGCGGTGATCGATAATCCGATTTTCGTCACGGCCCCGGCGAGCATCAGGTCGGCGGAGCTGGTGGACCGGACGGTCACCGATCTGATCGAGGGATAGTCGTCGGAGGCGGAACATGGAAGAGATTCTTGCGTCGTCGATTCAGAGCGGCTTTGCGGTCGCCGTGGCGGCATACCTTCTGGTCCGGATGGAGAAACGGCTGGACGACCTGACGGCGGCCATCGGCGAATTGCGGGCCGCCATAGAGGGAGAGGGCGCCCGGTGAGGTTGAACGACCTTCGGGTTTCGCTTCACTTCTCCCTGCGGGAATTCGAGTGCCCCTGTTGCCACAGGGTTCGGCTGCACCCTCTTCTGCTGGTTCGCCTCGAAGAGCTTCGCGAGGCGTGGGGGCGTCCGTTGCTGCTGACAAGCGGCTACCGGTGCGATCCCCACAACGCACGGGTGGGGGGCGTTCCGAAGAGCGCCCACCGCCTGGGCCTGGCGGCGGATGTCGCCGTTCCGCGGGAGGATCAGGAGGCGTTCGTGCTCGCCGCGGCGGACGCGCATTTCCACCGGATCCTCCCCCATTGCGACCGGGGATATGTCCATCTTGCGGTGGACGCGGGAGCTGCATGACCGCAGGCCGGACGGGGGTCGAGGCGGCATGCGCCGCCTACCGGCCCCTGGTGCGGGCGACGGCGCGGCGGTATCTGGGGCGCGGGGCGGAGTTCGAGGATCTGGAGCAGGAAGGGTATCTCGCGTTGATCCGGCTGCTTCCGCGCTGTCCTCCCGGGGAGCCGCTTCCGCGGTTCCTGAAGCTCCGCCTGCCCGCGATGGTGCGCGACGCCGCAGAACGGATGCGCCGCGACGCGACAATGGATGTTTGCGAGCTTGAAGGGACGGATGCGGAGCCCTGCTGCCCCCCGGAGGAGATCGGCGAGTCGCCGGTGTTCGAGCGGTTGCTCTCCGGAGAAGATCTGCAAATCGTCCGATGGATCGCGGAGGGGTGGACGCAGGCCGATATCGGGCATCGGCTGGGGATCTCGCAGCAGGCGGTCAGCGCCAGGCTGCGCCGGATCCGTCCGCTGCTTCGCCCCGTCCTTTTCGAATAGAGAGGCCGGCGAACGAAAAAGAGAGCCGGAGACGTTCCCCTGCGGGGGAATTTCTCCGGCTCTCTTTTTGCGCTATTCTCCCGAACCACACGGACGTGGGGTATAATTTATTCGGATCATGCTGGAGGGGTCGTCGGATGTCCATTCGATCGAAGCTCTGGATTCTTGCCGTGGGAATATGCGTCGCCGTCATCGGAATGTCCGTACTGACGTATTTCTGGGCGAACGATCTCTTCGGCCGCCGTCTGGAAGAGTCGGGGCAGGCCTCGGCGCGCGACGGCGCGGAAATAGTCGTCCAGTATTTCGAAAAACTCCGGATGCTTGCGGAGACGACGGCCGCCGCGACGTCTTTTCATATGCGGGAGGGGCATGTCGGCTCCCGGATGGACGATCACGTCGAGACGCTCGTTTCTTCGTTTCTTGAAAAACACGTGAAGACAGGGATTCAGGATGTCTTCGTGGGGCTCGAGGCAGACGGTTCGTTTGCGGACGGCTCGGGCTGGCGCGAGCCGGAGGGGTACGACTGCCGGAAGCGATCCTGGTACCGCCGGGCCGCCGACCAGGGACGAACGGTCGTCGCCGATCCCTATGTCGACCTCATCACCAAGGTTAACGTTCTTTCCG
>CAZVUT010000226.1:0-4280 GCA_964630155.1 uncultured Synergistaceae bacterium | reverse complement strand
CGAGCGCGAGCGGTTCGCCGTGGAAGTTCCCCTGGCTGATGACGGCCTGGTCTTCGGGGAAGATCAGCGGGTTGTCCGTGACGGAGTTGATCTCCGTTTCGAGGACGCCCCAGACGTGATTCATCGCGTCGCGGCAGGCTCCGTGAACCTGCGGCGCGCAGCGAAGCGAGTAGGCGTCCTGGACGCGCGTCCCCTTGTGCTGTTCGAGGATCTCGCTTCCGGCGAGAAGGCGGCGCAGGTTCGACGCGACAAGCCCCTGTCCCCTGTGGGGGCGGAGGGCGTGGGGCCGGGGATCGAACGCCGCGGTCACGCCGTGCATCGCCTCGAGCGACATCGCGACGGCGATATCGGCCGCGCGGACGAGGTTTTGCGCGTCGAATACAGCGAGAACGCCCATCGCGGCCATCGCGGCCGTTCCGTTGTTGAGCGCGAGCCCTTCCTTGGCTTCCAGTTCGAGCGGCTCCATGCCGCAGAGCGAAAGCGCCTTCGCGGCGGGCATGCGCTCGCCCTTATAGTGACAGTCGCCAAGGCCGAGCAGGGCGATGCCGAGGTGCGAGAGCGGGCAGAGGTCGCCGCTTGCGCCGACGGAGCCCTGGCTCGGAATGACCGGCAGGATGCCCGCGTTGAGCATGTCGCACAGGCGTTGGACCGTGGACACGCGGATTCCGGAATGCCCTTTCGCGAGCGTGTTGATCCGGAGCGCCATGATCGCGCGGACGACATCCTCGGGAAAGGGCTCCCCGACGCCGCATGCGTGACTCCTCAGAAGGTTGGACTGCAACGTGCGGACGTCGTTCTTGTCGATCGCGACGGTCGCCAGGTCGCCGAACCCCGTCGTAACGCCGTAAATCACCCGATCGGCGGACGTCCATTCCGCCACGAGGGCGGCCGACGCCGCCATCTTCGACTGCGCTTCCACGGAAAGGGAGACCGTCGCCCCTTCCCTGGCTATTGCCTGCACATCGGGAATCGTAAGGGAAATCCCGTCAAGCGCTACGTTCTTTCGTGTCATTGCCTTCGCGCACCTCCGAGCTTAAGGATCCGGACCGCGCTTTATTGTATGCCAATCCCGCCTTTGTCGCAACATTCAAAGGTGCTCAAACGAAAATACCCCTGCTAACAGCACGAACCGTTGGTTGCGACCCGCTCCCCGAGCTTGTAGACCTCCGCGACGACCGAGCCCCCCGCGTGATAGGCGACCGCCGCGGGAGTTTCGCCGTCGAGCAGCAGAAAGTCGGCCTGTTTTCCGGCTTCGAGGCTTCCGACGCGGTCGGCGAGCGCGAGGCCGTACGCGGCGTTGAGCGTCGCGGCCGTGAGCGCCTCTTCGACGGTCAGCCCCATCTGCATCACCGAAAGACCGAAGACGAACGGCATCGACTCGCAGTAGCACGACCCCGGGTTGCAGTCCGTCGCTACCGCTACGGGGAGGCCGCGTTCGATCATGAATCGGGCCCGCGCGTAGGGCTTCCGGAGGCTGTAGGCCGTCGCGGGCAGCAGATTCGCGACGACTCCGGCCCGCGCCATCGCATCGAGCCCGGCGTCTCCGGCCGCGAGAAGGTGTTCCGCCGAAACCGCTCCAACTTCGGCTGCGAGCGCCGCGCCCCCGGTGTCGTGCACCTCGTCGGCATGAACGCGCGGACGGAGTCCCGCCTTTTTTCCCGCTTCGAGGATCCTGCGACTCTGCGCGACCGAGAAGACCCCCTCCTCGCAGAAGACATCGCAGCACCCAGCGAGCCCCTGTTCGGCGGCAGCCGGAATCATCGCCTGAACGAGCAGGTCGACGTACGAATCGGGAGAGCCGCGGAACTCCTCGGGGACAGCGTGCGCTCCCATGAAGGTGATCGCGACGTCGAGCGGCGTCTCACGCCGGACGCGGTCGATGACCGCAAGCATCCGGAGTTCCGACGCCGTGTCGAGCCCGTAGCCGCTTTTCATCTCCATCGTGGTCGTTCCGGAAGCGAGAGCCCGCATCGCGTTCGCGCGCGTGACGGCGAAGAGCTCGTCGTCGGTCGCGCTTCGCACGGCGCGCACGGAGGAGAGGATGCCGCCCCCCTGTTTCAGGATCTCGAGGTACGGCACGCCCGACAGGCGAAGGGAAAACTCGCTTTCCCGCGTCTTCGCAAAGCACGCGTGCGTGTGCGGATCGACGAAGCCGGGGATGCAACAGCGCCCCCCGCCGTCAACCTCCATGTCGATGCGATAGTCCCGCGCACGGGTCAGGACATCCTTCTCCGCCCCGGCGGCGACAATGTGTCCGTCGGCGACGAGCATCGCGCCCGGCGAATGCCGGACGACATCCTTCTGCCGCCCGCCCGCCGCAGGCTTCCCGCAGTCAACGGGCGTCACGAGGGCGACGTTCCGGAACAGCCTGACCGTCATTCCGCGGCGCCTCCGCCCTCAAGAAGGCGGACCTCGAGAACCTGCCGGGGGTCGAAGTCCTTCACCTGAAGATAGTACGCCGCGCTCCGAAGGATCGCGTCGGCCGGGATCATGCCGTAGATCTCCGTGTCGATCACCTCGACGCCGTAGCGCCGGGCCTCCATGCGCACGACTTCGAGGATCCGGTACAGGTCGGCCTTTTCGTAGTCGACGATGTTCATGCTCACCTGGACGATGCCGCGCTCCGCGAGATCGACCCCCATCGCCTTGACGGCCGGAAAGCCGCCGCCCGAGGCTCGGATGATCTTCGCGATCGAATCTGCCACGGCGACGTCGGACGTCCCGAGGTTGATGTTGAACGCGACGAGGAATTTCCTCGCGCCGATGACGGTCGCTCCGGCGGTCGGGTGCAGCTTCGGCTCGCCGATGTCGGGATGGCGCTCGGTGTTGGCGACCTCCATCTTCAGGACCTCGTACTGCCCCTTGCGGATCACTTCGAGGCGCCTGCGGTCGGGACGCATCGCGGCGTCCTCGTAGAAGTAGACCGGAATCCCCGTCTCCGCATTGTACCGGGCGCCGAAATCCCGCGCGAGGCGGACGCACTCCTCCATTGTAATGTTTCGGATGGGCGTGAACGGAATGACGTCGACCGCTCCGATGCGCGGATGCGCGCCCGTGTGTCCGTTCATGTCGATGTTCTCCCGGGCCGTCAGCGCGGCTTCGATCAGGGCGTCGCAGATCGGTTCCGGCTCTCCCGCGAGGCTCACGACGAGGCGGTTGTGATCCGCGTCCGCCCGGTAGTCCAGCAGCGAGCAGCCGCTCCGCCCGCGAAAGGGCGCGACGATCGCCTCGATGACATCTTTTCTCCGTCCCTCACTGAAATTCGGTACGCACTCCACAAGTCGCATGGGTTCCTTGCCCTCCTTTTGGGGATACACTTCCATTGAATATACTAGCTCGCGAAGAAAAACGGAAGACGAAGCGGCTCACATACGAAAAAACGGGCAGCCGGAATACAGCCGGCGCACCCGTCTCCGGAATTCCGCGAAACGCGGGAGGGAGCCCCGCCTTACCGTCGCGGTTTCGTGCAGCGATAGACGAACGCGGGGGGGATATTCCGGAGGACGAACGAGATCCGGACGTCCTCGAAGCGCGCCTCAAGCTCCCGGCGCATCTGCTGGGAGTACTGGAACGCGATGAACGTTCCCGTCGGAGCGATGGCCGAACGCACCGCGTCGAGAATCCGCGAGCGAAGCTCCGCCGGGAAAACCGCGAAGGGCAGGCTCGACAGGATATAATCCAGATCGCCGCAGCCGCCGGATCGCACGACGTCGTCGAGCAGCGCCGCGTCGGGGTGGTATTCCGGGCCGGGGCATTCGGTTTCCAGCTTCGCCCGCATGACCGGGTCGATCTCGAAGACGAAGAGGCGGCATCCGGGAGCGATCCTCCGGTTGATGCGCCGCGTGAAGACGCCCGTTCCCGCCCCGAGTTCCGCGATCGCGCGGGCCGCGCTCCAGTCCACCGGGGACAGCATCGCCCGCGCGAGAAAGCGGGAACTCGGCGTAATGCTGCCGACCCGTGTCGGCGCTCCGATAAAACGCTTGAGAAACAACAGCTTTTCCGTGTATTCTTTCAGCATTGCACCATATCCTCCGAATCGAACCGCCGAATTTCGCGCGCGAGTCTCACGCGAAAACGGGAATGCACCGGACATTAACAGCAGACGCGGTTCATTGTCAAGGTGAACATGGCGGAGATATAGACGGAAGAAGGAAGTCACACGGGCCACCTGCGAAAAATGGTTTCGGCGGCGAAACGCGAACTTGCGGTCTGGCGGGCCGTCCTCCGGGACGACCGGACGCCGCGCGCCGCGCGATGGATCCTGGCCGGCCTGTTCGCGT
>CAZVUT010000225.1:1801-4292 GCA_964630155.1 uncultured Synergistaceae bacterium | reverse complement strand
CGCGCTGGGGCATGAGCGAGCGGCTCGGCCTGGTGCAGCTCGCGCCGCGGGAGAATCCCTATCTGGGCGGCTCCGGCGGCGGCTACGGCTGCGCGAAATCGTTCAGCGAGGAAACTTCAAGGGCCGTCGACGCGGAGGTCTTCCGGATCATCGGCGAATGCCACGAGGAGGGCAAGCGGCTCCTCAATGAGCACCGGAAGGAACTCGACGCGCTCGCCGAAGCGCTGATGGAACGGGAGACTCTCGACGAGCAGGAGATCCTGGCCGTCACCGGGCTTCCTCCGGCGCCGCCGCTGGAGACCGGAAAGCTGCCGGCTCCCGGAACGATGGACGCGAGCAAAGGGGAACGCGCGGCGACCTGATCGTTCGATCCTCGATCGAATTTTCGCGACGAAACACGGTACAAGTGAAGGGAGAGACCGAAGGAACTTCCGGTCTCTCCCTTCACTTGTACCTCCTCCCTGCGCGCCGCCGAAGAGAAAGAAGCTCAAACCATGACAAACCCGTTTTTATATCCAAGTATACAAAAATGCCGTACAGTGCTATACATTGAAACAGATTGGCGCCGCATTGAGCGCATAAAGAAGGAGATGGAAAGATGAGGCGTTCCACGCGTTTGGTTCTTGTGTCGGCGGTATGCGCGGTCTTGTTATGCCTGGGAGCCGGGGCCGCGCTGGCGGCGAAAGACACGCTGGTCGTGGCGAACATTTACGATGCAAAGACGCTCGATCCGATAGGGACACACGACGTCGCTTCCTCCGGAATCTGTCTGCACATTTACGATACCCTTCTCGCCCTCGGACAGGACGGCAAACTGGAGAATCAGCTCGCCGAGAAGTACGAAATCCTCGACAGCCAGACCTACAGGTTCACCCTTCGAAAGGGCGTCCGATTCCACAATGGCGAGGAATTCAAGGCCGAAGACGTCAAATATACCTTCGAGCGCGCGAAGACGCCGAAGGGCGCCTCCGTCAGGCAGTATGTCGAAAGCATCGACCGGATCGAGGTCGTCGACGATTATACGGTCGTCTTCAAACTGAAGGAGCCCTTCACACCCTTCCTGATGGCGCTGACGCATACGGCCGGCAGCATCGTCAACAGAAAGGCCGTCGAAGCCGCGGGCGACACCTACGGAATGAATCCCGTCGGAACGGGTCCGTTCGTTTTCAAGAGCTGGGCCAAGGGCAATCAGATCACGCTGGAGCGGAACGAAAACTACTGGGGGAAAAAGCCCGTCTACAAGATGCTCATCATGCGGTCCATTCCGGAAGCGACGAGTCGGACCATCGAACTCGAAAGCGGCGGGATCGATATCGCGTACCAGATCACGGCGAACGACGCCAAGCGGGTTCAGGAACACCCGAAACTGAATCTCCTGCGTGAATTCGACTACTCAATAACATACCTGGGATTCAACTGCATGAAGCCGCCCTTCGACAACCCGAAGGTCCGCAAGGCGGTCAGCATGGCGATCGATACCGTCGGCATGCACAATGCGGTCTGGCGCGGCGTGGGGAAGGTTCCTTCCGGAATTATCCCCACAAACATCATGTATTCCGACGCGAGCCGAAAACCCCGCGCGCAGGACGTGGAAGGCGCCAAAAAGCTGTTGGCCGAGGCCGGAGCAAAGCTTCCGCTGAACGTCCAGATCTGGGTCAACGAGCGCAAGGAGCGCATCGATATGGCCACGATCATCCAGAACCAGCTCGAGGAAATCGGCATCAAGGCCGAGATCAAGGTGCTCGAATGGGGCGCCTATCTGGAAGGGCTAAAGCGAAAAGAACACGATATGTTCATCATCGGATGGGTCGCCTCCGTGCCGGACCCCGATTTCGCTTTCTTCGGCGTGTTCCATACGAAAATGATGGGGAGTTCCAACTTTTCCTACTTCTCCAATCCGGAACTCGACGCGATGATGGAAAAGGGGCGGGCGCTTCCCGACGGTCCGGAACGGGAGAAGCTCTACAGGGATCTTCATGACAAAATCGATTCCCTGACGCCTTGGGTCTACCTGCACAATGACGAGCCGCTCTGCGGAACCCAGAAAAACATCAGGGGGTTCCGCGTCGATCCGAGGTCCTATCACCTTCTGACGAACGTGACGTTTGAATAAACGTCCTTCCGGCGAAGGAAAGACCGTCGCCGTTTGCACCCGCCGGAAAGGAAAACCGACGGGAGCCTTCGGGATTTCCCCGGGCTTTCGTTTTCGCAACCGGCGACAGCAGCGGGTTTCTTGTCGTGTTCGAAACGCATCGGCGAAAAAGGATAAAAATGTGGTAGCATAGCGACGCCATAATCCGGCGTGCGACGAGGCGGAGGCGTGTCGTTCGGAAGGAACGTCCTTCCGGGCGGACGGCGCCGGATCGGATCGCGCGAGACATGTGGAGGTGTTCCCTGTGAGTATGTTCTCGATGATGCTTTCCTTCGCTCCCTGGCTTGTCCTCAAGATAGTGTGCGTTCTTCCGTTCGCCGATCCGCTGACGATGCTGAA
>CAZVUT010000225.1:0-1701 GCA_964630155.1 uncultured Synergistaceae bacterium | reverse complement strand
TCCATGGTCAGCGGGTTGACCCCCGCCGCTCCCGGGATGGCGATGGTCATGTCCGGACTGACGGCCTGCGTGTTGTAGCTGATGACGCACCCGGTCCGCGTCGGCGAATCGCTCATGACGAGCTGCGGATATTTTTCGAGGTCGTCCGGCGTGACGGACCATCCGATGATGTAGCTCGCCACGAGCCGTTCGCGGAGCTTCGGTTCTCCGAAACGGCGCTGGAGCAACCAAAGCAGGAGGTTCGATCCCTGGCTGTGCCCCGCGAGGATGAAGGGACGCCCCGCATTGAAATGTTCCATGTAGTAATCGAAGGCCTTTTCGACATCCGAATAGGCGATACCGAGCGCCATGGATTTGTCCTGTTCAGAAGCGGAGAGCACCTTGATGTTCGCTTCGCGATATCTCGGAGCGAAGATATTGCAGGTCAACGCGAAGACGCCGGCCGTCTTTGCGAGGTCCGCGTCGACCAAAGGGTTCTGCCGGTTCGATTCGAGGCATTCGTTCCACGCGTTCGGGAAGAAGAACGCCGTCGGGTGGACGAAGAAGACATCCGCCGACTTCGTGCGTTCCGCTTCCGGCGGCAGGGACGCCCAGTCGGACGCGCGGGCGTAGTTCGGCGCGGGAGGAACCGCGGCGGGATTGAAGGCGTTCGTTCGGTCGAACAGCGCCCCGATGTCGCCGGAAAGGTCCGTTCGCAGCAGGTCGATCTCGCTCGAAACCTTCGCGGTCTCCGCGAGTTCGTCAAGCGAGATTCGGGCGATCGCCGGGTTGTCCAGCGTTCGGAAGAAGATCCGCCTTCCCGCAATGTCCGTGACGATCGTCCAGAATGTGTTCCCGTTCGGGGACTCCGGCGGGACGGAGAGAACCTGCGCCGCGGCGAAGCCGAAGGCGACGGCCCGCGCCGGATCGTCCGGAACCCTCATGTGGCTGCGGTAGAACGCGCCCCGGACGAAGCGGTCGATCGACTCGCGCCCCCCCGGAATCGGAAGCGAACCGCCGAACTCCTCGTATCGCGCGAGCGACGCGACCGATTCCTCGTACTCCGTGTTGGTCAGGACGGGGATCTTCGGATCGCGGGTCACCTTCGTCGCGCCTCCGACGAATTCGACGATCGCGGACGCTCCCGTCGCGTCGTGAAGGTACAGATGAAGTTCGATCTCGAGACCCTTGACCGGCGTGGACGTCACGCGGTATCGCCCGGAGCCGAGGTCCGCCAGCGCGGCGTCGACTCCGCTGCATGTGTCCAGGAGGTGCTGCTGGAGCGAGCAGATGTCGATCGTCGTTTCGGGCCCCGTCTGCGGGAATCCGGACGTTTCGAGGTAGTACGTGCCTATTTTGAGTCCGGCCCGGTTGATGCCGTCGACGCCCGCATAGACGATTCCGTCCTCGGGCGAGTTCGTCCGCTGCAGGATGGTGTCGAACGCGACGGAGGCGTATGCGCTCGTCCATTCGAGCGGACGGCAGCCTTCGGGGGCATACTGGGCTTTTCGCCGCATTCCGGCCGGGTTGAACTGCACCGCTCCGTTTCCGCGGGAAAAATCGAAGTTCCGGGCGGATACGAGCACGGCGTCGCGCTTGAGAAAAACCTCGGAGCAGCCGTCCGCCCCGGCAGGGGGAAGACATGCGAGAAGGCAGGCGCAGAGGGCGATTCCGATCCGGTGCGTTCGCTTCATGACTCTCATCTCCACGTGAAGAATTCGC
>CAZVUT010000224.1:0-4375 GCA_964630155.1 uncultured Synergistaceae bacterium | reverse complement strand
GCGGCTTGTCCGGGCGCGTCCCGAGGCACGGATCGACCATGACGTCGATCATTTCTCCGGCCTTGTGCTCCCCTCCGGGAACGATCTGGATCCTGTGGTCGTACCATCCGTCGCAGGTGTGGGACACCAGGACGGAACCGTCGACCGACGCCTTCGGCCCGACGCCGAGCGGCGTGCAGGCCACGGCGGCCGTCGCGGCGACGCCGATTGCCGCTCCCAGCAACAGAACGCGGGAAACCTTTCCTATGTTCATGTTCGCATTCTCCTCCTTTCGTCTCCCCGGGAACAGAAGCCCGGGACCAACCAGAACCTAGCGCGCACTCCCGCCTGCGCGCATCCGATGTTTCGGGCGAAATCACCGGATGCGCGCAGGGTGAAAAACAATATCGCGATAATCATACCGCTTTTGCGACGTATCGGCTACATCGATGGATCCATTTTCTTTCCTGAACGGTGTCGTGCATTATGTGCTTTCAGCTCTCGTTACGCGGTGCGCAAGCGCGGGCCGTGACGTTCGATTCCGGTTTTCCTATCGCGACAAACCCGGATCCCATGCGGGTTCGCAGCCATTCTTTACGTATCTTTAGATTGGTAAAGAAAGTTAAAAATCGAGGAATTACCCATGTACAGGGGGTCGGAAAAGCGTACAATTCCCTTGAAAACGCTTCCGGACGACGGAACGGACGGGGGCGGAAAAAGAATCCCGGGCAGCGGTCGTCCGGGAGGAACGGAAAGGGAAAGGGGAGCGATCGACGGGTCGCGGAGAATCGAGGACCGAACGTTCGGGTTTTGTGTACGACACCAGGGAGGGTGATGGCAATGAGAAAAAGCATGGTCGTAACGATTTTCATTGTACTGGCGATGCTGACTGTCGGGGCGGGCGTCGTCTGCGCGGAGCCGAGCAACGGCGAGCGTCCGCAGATTCAGTACTACAGGGGGCCGCAGGGCATGACGCCGCCGGATGCGCGGATGCACGGCCCCCAGCACGGGCCGTATCCCGGCCCGCGTCCGTTCGACTACAGGCCGGACATGCGTCCGAGGCCGTACGATTACAGGCCGCCGATCGGCCCCAGACCGTTCGATCATCGGCCGATCGTGCGCCCGAGGCCGTTCGATGACCGGCCGCCGATCGGTCCGCGGCCGTTCGATCACAGGCCGATCGTGCGTCCGAGACCGTACGACTACAGACCGCCGATCGGTCCGAGGCCCTTCATGCACCGGCCGCCGTACGGACCGAGACCGCGGCGCCCGGGGTGGTACGGTCCGGTTCCGTATACGGAGAACAACTATTACTACCGGAACAACCCCGTTGAGGACGTCATGGTCTACCTGATGTACAAGGTGATCGACCGGATGGACTGCCCGGACTAGGAACGCCGGCGAACGAAGAGGGCTCCGGGCGAATGCCCGGAGCCCTCTTTTTCATGTCAGCCGGTCGGCCCAGGCGATCGTTTCCGGGTGGCGCAGCGTCTGGTGCTTGAACGCCGGAACGCCGAGCTTCGCGCCCAGGGCGCGGAAGCGGTCTTTGTAGACGCCCTTGAGGTTGTCGTGGAACGCGATGCCGTCGATGCCGCCCGCGATCGAACGCACGCAGGCTTCGAGGCGTTCCGGCCCGTCGTAATTCTCGTAGCGTCCGGTCACGAGCCACTGGTTCGCCAGGATGTGGGAGACGGCGAACCCTGAGTCGTCCCACGTCTGGAGCGCCGCCGCCGCGAACGACGGCTCGAAGTGGACGCCTCCGGCGCACAGCAGTCTCCGCGTCTTTCGCCCGTCGCCCTTGAAGACGCCGAAGAGCGACGTCGCGAGCACCGCCGCGGCCGTCGGGTTCGACCAGCAGTCCGGGCTGCTGCCGATTTCGATGTCCAGGACCGGAACGGGGTACTGCGGGATCAGGTCGGGCGTTCCGCCGCCGTAGACCATTCCCGACCAGTGCGTCGCTTCGGTGGTCGTTCGGTACGAATCGAGCCCGGCGTCGACGCGGCTTCGTTCCATGGCGAGGAGCAGATTGCGCATGTATTCGGGGTTCGCGGGGCCGAACGATCCCGAATCAACGTCGCCGGTCGTGTGCGTCGTCAGGATGTTGTCGGGCGCGTTCTCGCCCGCATGCCACGTGATGATTCCCGCAAGGTCGAAGTCGGAGAAATGGCGCTGCATGATCGGCAGGTAGTGCGTGAAGTCGTGGCTTACGACGCGCTCGGTTCGCACGAACCAGAACGAGTCGCCCCTTTCGTCGGTGTAGCGGAGCACGGGATCCCGGTCGACGAGAATGTCGGTCTCTCCGGGGCCGTGCAGCTTTCGGACGGCCTCGAACACGTGTCCGGCCACATGGTCGACGGAATGCGCGCAGAAAAAGTACACGGCCTTCTTCGATTGCGTCACGGAACATCCCTCCTGTCGGATCTGGCGTCTGCCTGCGGGAATCGTAAGAGACGCCGGAGGGGCGTGTCAAGTTCGCGCGCGGCGGAATGCATGAAGTCCCGGAGATCTTCAGATCGCGCCGACGGGAATGGAACAGGTCGTCGCCGTCAACGGCAGCGAACGTTCGGCGAAACAGATCACGCCTCCGGGGCCGACCGGCGTTCCGAGCTTTTCGAGAACGGAGAAATGCCGGACCGAGTCCTTGCCCGGAGACGCGGTCTTCTTGATTTCGACGGGCAAGATGATTCCGTCCTGCACGATGAGAAGATCGATTTCCCGCCGGTCGCTGTCGCGGTAGAAGTACAGGGGCGCGCGACGCCCGTTGTGCCGCCACGTCTTCAGAATCTCCGCGACGACCCACGTCTCGAGAATCGCGCCCGATGCGGCTCCGGCTTCGAGCGCCTCGGGGCTGTTCCATTCGGTGAGCCATGAACAGAGCCCCGTGTCGAGAAAATAGAGTTTCGGCGCCTTGACGAGACGTTTCGTTGCGTTCGAGAACCAGGGTTCCAGAAAGAAAACGATTCCGGACGCCTCGAGGATGGAAAGCCAGCTTTTCGCCGTGTTCGGCGCCACATCGGCGTCCCGGGCAAGCTCCGCCGTGTTCAGCAACTGCCCGCTCCGGGCGGCCGCGGCGCGAAGGAAGCGCAGAAAGGCCATTTCGTCCCCGACCCTCGCGAGATCGCGGACGTCGCGCTGCAAATAGGTCTGAACGTACGAGGCGTAGAACAGATTGCGGTCCATCGCCTCGGAAAGCGCGACCGCCGGAAAGGAGCCCCGCCAGATGATCTCGTAGAGCCGTTTCAGAGGGACGATGCCGTCCGGTCCGAGCCTCCCGGAGATCTCCTCCGGAGTGGGCAGGAACGGCTTCGATTCCGCCCCGCGTCCCGCAGTCTCCCGTCGCGACAGGCCGAAAAGCTGAACAATGCCGACGCGTCCGGCGAGCGATTCGGAGATTCCCTTCATCAGGTGGAACTGTTGCGATCCGGTGAGCCAGAAGAGTCCGGGCTGACGCGCTTCGTCCGAGCGTATCTTGATATACGGGAGAAGCTCCGGCGCGTACTGGATTTCGTCGATCAGCAACGGCGCCGGAAAGCGCTGCAGAAAGAGTGCGGGATCCCCCCGAGCGAGCGCCAGCACGGAAGGATCGTCCAGCGTGACATACGTCCGGCCGGTGTCGCTCATGTGGCGCAGGAAGGTCGTCTTGCCGACCTGCCGCGCCCCCGTGACGAGCATGACCGGAAACTGCGACGCAGCTTTCTGGAAGAAGGTTTCCATCGTCCGGGGAACGTACATCACGATCCCTCCGTATCGGGTAAAATGCAATTACGATGCATTATACCCGATATGCGGCGTTCTCTCATCCCCCGGCGCTCTCTTAAGAATGGTTAAGCGGCGCCTCCGGTGCGGGAATTACGGGTATCAGGCGCCCCGAGGGGGGTATAATACCCATCAGAGAAGGCCGCCGGAACGACGTGCGGCCGGACGATTCCGACGAAATGCTTCGGAGCGGCGGGACGCTCCGGCGAAGGAGGTTGAGGACGATGAGAAAGATCATTGTTGCGGCGTTGGCGGTGACGATGTCGGTCCTCGCGGCGGGGTGCGCCCTCGCGGAACCGAACTACGACAGAATTCCGAATCAGATGCAACAGAATACGATATATCACGGGGGAAACAACTATTCTCTGATCCAGTGCGGCAACTGCGGCGCGACGTATGCCTACGGGCGGTACGAGCGGTGCCCGCGGTGCGGGAACTTCTTCGGCGGGACGACGAACGAGAGCGTCCCCCCGCAGACCAACCGCGTGATCCAGGCGCCCGGACCCTATTACTACTACCCGGGCCCCTATCAGGGGCAGTCGGATCATCGGCCCTTCCCGAACTACTATCAGGGACAGAACGGAAGCGGGAATACGCAGATGGAGCAGCTGTTGCTCGAAATGCTCCGCAAGGCGGTCGG
>CAZVUT010000223.1:0-4396 GCA_964630155.1 uncultured Synergistaceae bacterium | reverse complement strand
GAGCTGGGCGAGGAACACAGCGAGCGGGAGCTGGAACGCGCGCTTATCGCCCGGATCGAGGATTTTCTGCGGGCCATGGGCGGCATGTTCGCCTTCATGGGCAGCCAGTACCGGCTGGAGGTGGACGGCGATGAATACTTCATCGATCTGCTGCTGTTCCATCGTCGGCTCAGGGCGCTGGTGGCCGTCGAGCTGAAGATCGGCAAATTCATGCCGGAGTTCGTCGGCAAGATGCAGTTTTACCTGACGGCGCTGGACCGGCAAGTCTGTCAGGAGGGTGAAAACCCCTCCATCGGAATCATTCTCTGCAAGGAGAAGAACCGTACGGTGGTTGAGTACGCCCTGCACGACGCCGGAAAGCCCATCGGCGTGGCGACCTATGAAATCACCAGGACCCTGCCCAAGGCGCTGGAAGGTCAGTTGCCGTCACCGGAGGATATCGCCCGTTTGCTGGAGGACCTGTGACACGGAATGATCGCCGACCCGACTGCTGGTCATCTCTACAATCTTGTGAACGGGTTACGTACGCGGCCGAAAGGGTTTTAATTGATGAGTTGCCGATAGATTCGACATCGCAACATGATGGGAATACTGAAAAGCGTTGCGGGGAGAGGGCTTTCGGGATCGTTTCTTCATTGATGGGTAGTTGATGGAGGACACATGGAACTGACCGACACCAGTGAAAAGAGTCTTGAATCCATTATCGTCGCTTCCCTCGTGAACGAGGCCGGATATGTTCGGGGCGTCGAGGTTCCGCTATTTTCCGAGGACGAACTCCCCAAACCGGACGAAGAAATTGACGCTGGGAGCGAGCTGTGCGTGGAAGACGAAACAGAGGTCGAAGAATGATCGCCGACCGGACTGCGGACTATCTCGTCGATCTCGTGAACGGGCTTCGCAAGCAGCCGAAAGAAACCGAATGGATCGAGTTCAAGTCCAACAGAGCCGTTCCTGACGAGATCGGTGAATACATTTCCGCGCTTGCCAACTCCGCCGCCCTGATGGGCAGGTCGAACGCGTATCTGGTGTGGGGCGTGGACAATGCAACGCATGAGATCGTCGGCACGAAATTCGACCCCGCCGCCGAAAAGAAGGGCGGAGAAGAACTGGAGAACTGGCTGCTTCATCTGATGACGCCGAAGATTGACTTCCGGTTCCACTCATGTGCGATCGAAGGAAGACACATCGTCCTTCTGGAGATCGGCGCCGCCTTCCGACAACCGGTGCGCTTCATGAATCAGGAGTTTATCCGCGTGGGGTCGTACACGAAAAACCTGAAGGACTTTCCGGAGAAGGAGCGGGCTTTGTGGCGCGTCTTTGATGCGGTTCCATTCGAGCAGGCCATTGCCGCAGAGAATGCGAGCGCTGAAGAGGTTCTCCGACTCCTCGACTATCCCGCGTACTTCGACTTGCTGGAGATCCCCCTTCCGGACGGACACACGGTGATTCTCGAATCTCTCGAACGAGATGAGCTGATTCATTCGTGTGAAACAGGCGGATGGAATATCACGAATCTCGGAGCCATCCTCTTCGCTAAAAAACTCGATTCATTTTCCCGACTTAAGCGAAAAGCCGTGCGGGTGATTCAATACAAGGGGAACGGCAAACTGGAGACTCTCCGCGAACAAGTGGGCAATAAAGGGTACGCCTCCGGCTTCGAAGGGCTGATCAACTTCATCATGGCGCTGGTTCCGAAGAACGAGGTGATTGGGCGGGCCCTGCGGCGAGAGGTTCCGATGTTCCCGGAGCTTGCAGTTCGCGAGTTGGTGGCGAATGCGTTGATTCATCAGGAGTTTTTCGTGACGGGCTCCGGCCCGATGGTTGAGATTTTCGAGGATCGGATGGAAATCACCAACCCGGGAGAGCCTCTTGTGGATACGCTTCGCTTCGTCGACACGCCGCCGAGGTCGCGGAACGAGGTGCTTGCTTCCCTGATGCGTCGCTTCCGTATCTGTGAAGAGCGAGGCAGCGGAATCGATAAGGTGGTGGCGCAGGTTGAACTCTACCAGCTTCCAGCGCCGCGTTTCGATGCGTCGCAAGGGTTCACCGGAGCGATACTCTTCGCCCATCGACCTTTGAACGAGATGGACAAGGCGGACCGCGTGAGGGCGTGCTACCTGCACGCCTGCCTGAAACGCGTGATGCGCGACTATCTCACCAACGCGTCGCTCCGGGAGCGTTTCGGCGTTGAAGTGAAGAATAAGGCGACTATTTCGAGATATATCAGCGAAGCTGTGGACGAAGGAGTAATTAAGCCGTACGATGAGAATGCGGCCAAGAAATACATGAAATATGTTCCTTTCTGGGCGTAAAATTCATACTATCTTAATTGATGGGTTGTCGATGGATTCGACGGCGTAACACGCGGGGAATACGGAAATCGTTGCGAGGAGAGGGTTTTCGGGATCGTTTCTTCATTGATGGGTATTTGACGGAGGGCGCATGGAACTGACCAACACCAGTGAAAAGGGTCTGGAATCCATAATAGTCGCTTCCCTCGTGAACGAGGGCGGATACGTTCGGGGGGACCCGCGGGACTACGACCGGGAGCACGCCGTCGATTCGGCGAAGCTGTTGCACTTTCTCGCCACCGCTCAGGCCGAAGTTTGCAAAACCCTCGGCATCGACGAGGAAGGCCCCGGGCGCAGCAAGTTCCTGCACCGCCTCCAGGGCGAGATCGCCAGGCGCGGGGTAGTGGATGTTCTTCGCAGGGGCATCGATCACGGTTCGGCCCATGTGGAGCTTTTCTACGGCGCGCCGACGCCGGGAAACGCGAAAGCGGAGGAGCGGTTTGCGGCCAATGTCTTCAGCGTCACCCGCCAGCTTCGCTACAGCCGCAACGAAACCGCGCGCGCACTCGATATGGCCGTGTTCATCAACGGCCTGCCCGTCGCCACGTTTGAACTCAAGAACACGCTCACCAAACAGACGGTTCTCGACGCGGTTGCGCAGTATCAGCGCGACCGCGACCCGAAGGAATTATTGTTCCAGTTCGGCCGCTGCGTCGTCCACTTCGCCGCGGACGACCGCGAGGCGCGTTTCTGCACCTGCCTCAAGGGGAAGGAGTCATGGTTTTTGCCCTTCAACAAGGGGTGCAACGAAGGCGCGGGCAATCCACCCAACCCGGCGGGGCTGGCTTCCGACTATCTGTGGAAGGAGATCTTCTCAAAAGAAAGCCTGACCGACATCCTGGAAAACTACATTCAGGTGGTCGAGGAAAAAGACGACACAACCGGCAAAAAACGGAAAAAGCAGATTTTCCCCCGATACCATCAGTTGAGTGTGGTGCGAATGCTTCTGGCGGACGCCCGTGTCAGCGGCGTCGGCGTGCGCTATCTGATCCAGCATTCGGCGGGCAGCGGTAAGAGCAACTCCATCGCCTGGCTGACGCATCAGCTCGTAGGGCTGGTGCGCCAGCCAGGCGATGCGCTGTTCGATTCGATCATCGTTGTCACCGACCGCAAAGTGCTCGACAGGCAGATTTGCGACACAATCAAACAGTTCGCACAGGTCTCGGCTGTCGTCGGCCATGCGGATCATTCCGGCGACCTGCGCGGGTTCCTCAAGGCCGGGAAAAAGATCATCATCACCACGGTGCAGAAGTTTCCGTTCATCCTCGACGCGATCGGCGGCGAACACCGCAGCGCACGTTTCGCCATAGTCATCGACGAGGCCCATTCGAGCCAGGGCGGCAAGACGACCGCGGCCATGAATCGGGTTCTGGAGGGGAGCGCATCCGCCGGCGACGAGGAAGAGACGGTCGAGGACAAGATCAACAGGATCATGGAAGACCGGAAGATGGTGACCAACGCCAGTTACTTCGCCTTCACCGCCACGCCCAAGAACAAGACGCTTGAGATCTTCGGCGAGCCGGACCCGCAGCCCGACGGCGCGGTGAAACACCGTCCCTTCCACAGTTACACGATGAAGCAGGCCATTCAGGAGGGGTTCATCCTCGATGTGCTGCGGAACTATACCCCGGTGGAGAGCTACTATCGCCTGACCAAGACGGTTGAGGACGATCCGGTCTTCGATGCCGGGAAGGCTCAGAAAAAGCTGCGTCGCTATGTCGAGTCCCACGAACACGCCATCCGGGAAAAGGCCGAGATCATGGCGGACCATTTCCACGCCCAGGTGATTGGCCGCCGCAAGATTGGCGGTCAGGCGCGCGCGATGGTCGTCACGGGCGGCATCGAAAGGGCGATTCAATATTTCCATGCCTTCAGGGAGTACCTGAGGGAGATCCGAAGCCCATACGAACCCATCGTCGCCTTTTCCGGGGAGTACGAGTACCGCGGCGGGAAGGTTACCGAAGCGACGCTGAACGGTTTTCCCGGCAGCCTGATTCCGGACAAGGCGCGGCAGGATCCGTACCGCTTCCTGATCGTCGCCGACA
>CAZVUT010000222.1:0-4409 GCA_964630155.1 uncultured Synergistaceae bacterium | reverse complement strand
CCGCAGGGGACGACGACGCTCGTCACCGATCCGCACGAGGTTGCGAACGTCGGCGGGCTCGACGCGGTGCGGTATATGATCGAGTCGAGCCGCGACCTGCCGCTGCGTGTCTACGTCATGGCGCCCTCGTGCGTTCCGGCGGTTCCGGGGCTCGAAGGAGCCGGGGCGGTCTTCGGCGCGGCGGAGATCGGGGAGATGCTCGACATGGAGCGCGTCCTGGGCGTCGCGGAACTGATGGATTTCGAGGGCGTCCTGAACAATTCGCCGCGAATGACCGCGATCCTTGGCGTTGGCCGCGGGAGGCAGGTCTTCCTCCAGGGGCATGCGCCGTTCGTCTCGGGCAGACGGCTGAACGCGTACCTCGCGGCGGGCGTCGAGAGCGACCACGAGTCGCGGACGGCCATCGAGGCCCGCGAGAAGCTCCGCCTCGGGATGCACGTCGACGCGCGGGAAGGCTCGGTGTCCTCGGACGTGACGACGCTGATCGGGGCCGTGAAGGACTTCCGCTTCCTCGACAACCTGTGCCTCTGCACCGACGACCGCGACCCGGAAGACCTGATCCGGCGAGGGCATATGAACCTCGCCGTGGAGCGGGCTGTTGGCGCGGGGCTGACGCCGGAACAGGCGATCCGGTGCGCCACGCTGAACGTCGCGCGCGAGGTCGGCCTGCGGAACCTGGGCGCATCGCGCCCGGATGGGTCGCGGACCTTCAGATCGTGCCCGACCTGTCGGCCCCCAAACCCGTGGCGGTCTTCCACGATGGGCGCCTTGTCGCCGAAAACGGGCGTTTGACGGTCGCCCTGCCGCATCGCACGTTCGCGGCCGAGTCGATCGACACGATGAACGTCGACGTTCCATCGCCCGAACGGCTTCGGATCGCCGCGCCCGAGGGGTGCGGCGCGAGCGTCCGCGTGAACGTCCCGGCGTTCGATTCGCCCGATACGCTCGTCACGGCGCTCGCCGTCGAGGAGATCCCGGTGCGCGACGGATGGCTCTACATCTCGGGCGACCCGGACCTCAAATACGTCGCGATCCTGAACCGGCACGGCGCAGGAAACATATCGGTCGGGGTTATGCGCGGCTTTGGGACGCGCGAGGGCGCGGTGGCGTCGACCGTGAGCCACGACTGCCACAACCTGGCGGTCGTCTACGACCGGCCCGAAAATGCGATCGCCGCGATCCGCGCGTTGATCGACTCGCGCGGCGGGCACTGCGCCGTGAAGGACGGATCTGTCGTCGGCCTCTTGCCGCTGCCGATCTACGGGCTTCTCTCGCCGCTGCCGTGCGACGAACTCGTCGAACGGGTCGACGCGATGAACGCGGCGCTCCGGTCGCTCGGAATCGGGACGCGCAACCCCGTCATGCGGATCGTCTGCCTCGCGCTGCCCGTCATTCCGAAGGGCAAGTTCACGGACCGGGGGCTCGTCGACGTGGACGAACAGGCGTTCGTCCCGCTGTTCGCCGCCGACTGACGCGGCCGCCCCCGGGACGACTGATTCAGAAGGAGGGAAACGACATGGTGCGGATTCTCGATCTGAATATCGTAAGCATGAACGGGGAGCGCGCTCCCGTCCTCCATCCGGTGCTCGTGTACGGCGAGGACGGGCTCGTGCTTGTCGACGCGGGATACCCCGGCCAGGCGGAGCGGTTCGCCGATGCGGCGCGCCAAAACGGCGCGGACCTTCGCGACCTGAAGGCGATCGTCATCACCCATCACGACTACGACCACATCGGATCGCTCCGCGCGCTGAAGACGATGTTCCCGGGCGCACGGGTCGTCTCGTCTGCCGTCGAGAGGGACTATATCTCGGGCGCAAAGCGCTCCCTGCGGCTCGAACAGGCCGAGCGGCTGCTCGAAAGCCTTCCGGAAGGCGAACGCGCCGGTGCGCTCGCGTTTCAGAAGACGCTCGAAAGCGTCGAGGGCACGCCCGTGGACGTCACGGTCGCGGACGGCGACCTGCTGCCCTATTGCGGCGGAATCCGGATCGTCACGACGCCCGGCCACATGCCCGGGCACATTTCCGTCTACGTCGAGAGCGAAAAGACCCTGATATCCGGCGACGCGCTGGCCGCCGAAAACGGCGTCCTCCTGATGGCCAACCCGCAGTACACGCTCGACATGGAAACCGCGAGGCGGTCCGTCGCGAAGCTCGCCGGAATGGACATCGACCGGATCTGGTGCTACCACGGCGGGCTCGTTGAGGGGAATATCCGCGCGGCCCTGACGTCGATGCTGTCGGAGTGAAGCGCCCGCGACGGGACGCCTGCATCGATTCCCCGGGATTCGCAAAGATGAGGTCGGCGTCGGCGACGCCGGCCTTTGTTTTCTTTGTGCATCGTGCGCGATTTCACTGTTGACATACATACCCGTCGGTATGTAAACTATCCCAATGTCTCCAGGAAAAAGGGATGTGTTCCTACGGTGCGACGGGTAAAGGAAGAGGCGATGGCGACGCGCGCGAGTCTGCTTGAATCGGCTCTCGACATCATGAGCGAGAAGCCGTTCGCGAGCGTTTCCATGACGGAAGTAGCGAGGGGGGTCGACCTCTCGAAGGGGGCTCTCTACTGGCACTTCAAGAACAAACACGATCTCCTCGTGGGCGTGGTCGAAAACATGCACGCGAAGATCGAAGAGGAGCTTGCGGCGTCGCTTGCGTCCCTCGAATCGGTCGGGGGGCTTCGCGCGTATTACAGGGAGCAGCTTGAGAAGTCCGCGCGGAGCGAGCGGTTCCGGAAGATGCACCGGCTGATGCTCCGGAGGGAAGAGTGGCCGAAGGAGCTTCGCGACAGGGTTCTCGATATCGTGAAGGGGCATCTGGAGCAGGAGCGAGTCATGATCGGGCGGCTCCTCGAAGGCTCCCGGAAAGAGGGACGGATCCGGAAAGATATCCCGTCGCGGGATCTGTCGATCCTGATCACGGCGATCTTCCACGGGATATTCATATTCCAGGTGAGCGACTTCTTCCACTTCGATTTTTCACGATATACCGACTTCGTGTTCGACGCCATCGAGAAGGAACTTCGTCCGCAAAACTCCGCAGACGAAAAGACGGATAGAAAAGGAAGGTTGGTTGCACGATGACATCTTCGGAACCGAACGGCAATTTGAAAATGACCGGCAGGAACGGCGGTATGGCGATGGGCATCGTGAAGACGCTTCTGGTTCTGGCGCTTCTCGGTGCTGCGGCGTTCTACGGAGGGGCGTTCTTCGGCGGACGCTCGGAGAGCAAGGCCGCAGCGCCGCGGCCGCAACAGCAGGCTCCGCTCGTGATGCTCCGCGTCGTCGAACGCGCCGACCTCGCGGTGGGCAGGGAGTACATCGGAAGGGTGGAGGCGATCCAGTCCGTTTCGCTGCGGTCCCGGATCAGCGGGCAGATCGAGGAGGTCCACTTCAAGGAAGGGTCAATGGTCAAGGAGGGCGATCCGCTCTTCACGATCGACGACAGGCAGCACCGGGCGACGGTCGCGCTCCGGAGGGCCGAACTTTCGAAGGCCGAAGCGAACTACGACAGGGCCGTGAAGTACAACAAACGGCTCCAGTCGGCCGACGCGCGGAGCGTCTCGGCGTCGGACCGCGATCTGGCCGAGAGCGAGGTGCTCCAGAGCCGGGCCGCCGTGGAGCAGGCCCGCGCCGCGCTCCAGCTCGCGCAGATCGACCTCGGGTACACGAAGATCGCCGCGCCGATCTCCGGGCAGATCGGGAAGGCGCTCTTCACGAAGGGAAATTACGTGACCCCGTCGAGCGGCGCGCTGACGACGATCGTCCAGATCGACCCCGTCCGTGTCTCGTTCGCGCTGCCGGACAGGGACTTCCTGGACCAGATCAAGGCGTTCCGGACCTCCGAATCGGCCGTCTACGACGCGACGCTGCGGCTTCCGAACGGCGAGGCGTACGCCGAAAAGGGCGTCCGCGACTTCGAGAGCAACATGATGGACGAGAAGACGGGAACGATGATGCTGAACCTGCGCTTCCGGAACGCCGGAGGGCTTCTCGTGCCCGGCGCGATGGTGCGCGTTTCGGCGAAACCGGCGAATTCCCGCGTCGTGTCGGTCATCCCGCAGGAGACGCTCCTCGCCGACGAGAAGGGCGACTTCGTCTACGTCGTCGACGACAAGAACGTGGCGCATCAGCGCCGCGTGAAGATCGGAACGCAGTTCGGCGCGACGTACGAGATCCTTTCCGGACTCGAGCCGGGCGAGAAGATCGTCTGGCGCGGGATCCAGTCGGTTCGCCCCGAGGCCGCCGTCCGCCCCGCTGAGGCGACGACGGGAAACGGGGCCAAATCTCCGGCGGAACGCGCGCAGGAGTCGGATTTCGACCTGAAGGCGATTCCGTCGGCTGACGCCGGCGGAGCCGCGAAGGAACCCGCGGAAGGGAAAAAATAGCCCATGTTCTCGACGTTCTTCAT
>CAZVUT010000221.1:0-4545 GCA_964630155.1 uncultured Synergistaceae bacterium | reverse complement strand
GGCTGCACGCAGGACTGGGTGGCGTCGGCGAGCGTGGACACGCGCAAAATCGAACAGGTCTTCGGGATCGGATCGATGCAGATCGGGCTCGACGAACTCTTCCGCGAATTCGAGTCGCGAAAGCCCGACGCCGACATGCGGCGCGAGGCCGACGCGTACGTCGCCGGCGCGCGGGAGTGCGTCGAACCCACAACCTCGCAGGTGCTCGACGCGTTCCGGATGCATCGTTCGATCCGTTCGCTCATGGAGCGATACGCCTGCACGTCCGTCGCGGTCTCGTGCTTCTCGCTCGTGAAGACGCTCGGCGTCACGTCGTGCCTGGCGCTTTCGATGATCAACGACGAACCGGAGATGACGGCCGCGTGCGAGGGCGATCTCGATTCCGCCGTGTCGATGATCGTCGGCAAGGCCGTGACCGGCAGGCCCGTCTTCATGGGCAACCCGATCTTCAATCGCGACAACACGCTCGACATCGTCCATTGCACCGCGCCCCGGCGGCTCGTCTCGTCCGCGGCGCAGCCCTACGAGATCCGCTCGCACCACGAAACCGGAATGAGCGTCGCGCAGCGTGTCGAGACGACGGCGCCCATGAACGCCACGATCTTCCGGATCGGCAACGAATTCCGCGAAGCCGTCGTCTACGAAGCGACGCTCGTGGGAACCCCGAGGCTCGACACCTGCCGGACGCAGTTCCGCTTCGCGATCGACGACTGGGAGCGCCGCTTTGACGCGGCGCCCGGATGCCATCACCTCGTCGCGTTCGGCCGGCATGGGGAGGCGCTTCGGACCCTGCTGGACCGCTTCGGAATCATCGTCCGCTACTGACGCAAAATCCGGAAAGGGGGAACGAACCCATGAGAACGTTGGAAACGGATGTCCTTATCGTCGGATCCGGCGGAGCGGCGCTCCGTGCGGCGATCGCCGCGTGCGAGACGCTTCCGGCCGACCGGCGCGTCCTGGTCGCTGCGAAGGGAACCCTGGGCGCAAGCGGTGTGACCGCGAAGGCCTGCTCCGACCGGATGGCCTTCCACGCGACGCTGCCCGAAACGGAGCCCGCAGGCCCCGACAACTGGCGCTTCCACGCCGACGACGTCTTCCGGATCGGCGGCTACGTCTCGGACGAGGATCTTGCGGAAACGCTGGCCAGAAATTCCGCAGGGGCGCTCGATTATCTGATCGGGCTGGGCGTTCCGTTCACGCGGGACGCCGGGGGGCGAATCAGTCAGTTCGTCACGGACGGCTCGGTCTACGCCCGAGCGGTCTACACGGGGCCGCACACGGCCGTCGACATCGAACGCGCGCTCGTCGCCCGCGCGCGGGAACTCGCCGTCTCCGTGCTCGAAGAGTGCGCGGTGCTCGATCTCCTTCGGGACGACCGGGGGCGTCTCTGCGGCGCGATCGCGGACCTCGCGGGCGAGCGAATCCTGATCGCCGCGGGCGCGACCGTCCTCGCGACGGGCGGCGGGGGACAGATCTACGCGCTCAACGTCTTCCCGGAGGAGAACACGGGCGAGGGCTACGCGATGGCCTACGCCGCGGGGGCGGACATAGTGAACATGGAATTCATCCAGTTCGGCGTCGCGTCCATTACGACGAAGTTCAACTGCTCCGGAAGCCTCTTCCGCGCCGTCCCGCGGCTCGTGAACGCCCGGGACGAGGACTTCCTGCGGCGTTCCCTGCCCGACGGGGTGAGCGACGAGCGCGTCTTCGACATCCTCTTCCGCAAGGGGGCGAGCTGGCCCGTCTCGCTCGAACACGACACGCACATCATCGACGTGGCCGTCTACCGCGAGATCGCGGCAGGCCGAAGGGTCTTCCTCGACTACGGGCGAAACCCGGAGGGGTTCCGCTTCGGCCTGCTGGGCGACGCGAACCGCGCGCGCTACATGCGCGAGGTGGAGCAGGAGGCCGGCGAAACGGCGCGCGACGCGTCCCCCTTCGCCCGACTCTCGGAGATCAACCCGAAGACGATCCGCTGGTTCGGCGACCGGGGAATCGACATCGCGGCCGGAGACAGAATCGAGATCGGCGTCTGCGCGCAGCACTTCCAGGGCGGCGTCCGGATCGACGCGCACGCGAGAACGACCGTCCCGGCGCTCTTCGCCGCGGGGGAGTGCGCGGGGGGGCAGCACGGCGCGAACCGTCCCGGAGGGCACTCGCTGCTCGACTGCCAGGTCTTCGGGCGCATCGCGGGAGAGGAAGCCGCGCGCTACGTTCTCGCGAGATCGGGAGCCTCGACGCCCGAACCCGGCGACCTCGCCGCGAAGGTGCGACGGCTCGACGCGCTCGCGTCGGGCGACGGCGCGGACGCGTCGCAGGTTCGCGCGCGATTGCAGGAGATCATGTCGCGCTGCGCGTCCGTCGTTCGCACGGCAGACGGACTGGCGGAGGGCCTGTCCGAACTCGAAGCGCTGCGCGCGAAGGGCGTCCGGGCGGACGAGCGGGGACATGTCTTCGCGGCGGAGACGGCATGGATGTTCCCGCTTGCGGAGATGGTGCTCCGCGCCTGCGCGACGCGGACGGAGAGCCGGGGGCCGCACCTGTTCTTCGCCTCCGCGTCCGACCCGGAGCCTTTGCCGAGGGACGAGGCCGCGTGGCGGCGCTACATCGTGATCCGCAGGGGAGAGGACGGGGCGATGGACCTCGAAGCCTGCGCCCCCGAGCGAACCGGAAATTCGGAGTGGGTGGCGGAACACGGCGCACGGTAAGAAACTTTCGCACCGACGGGGCGGGCCTGAAAAGCCCGCCCCGTTCCGTATGCGCCGACGTCGCTCCTTTCATCCGTTCCGATTCGTTCCCTCTTGACGCCCCGCGCCCGTCGCACTACAATCCCAAGTATGTGAAACAAATAACTTTTTGGAGAGGTGACACGAGTGTCGTACGACGAGAAAACGGGAGCGTTGACGGTTCAGGCGTATCTGTCCGAGGGTGACGGCAGGAGAGTGATCGGAAAGGTTCGCGAACACACGCTCGCGACCGACATCTACGCCGCGTGGGGCGGGGGAGACACGGCGGCGACGCCTCTCGAAACGCTGGCCTTCGCGCTCGGGAGCTGCGTCGTCACGACCGCGCGGACGATGGCGAACAAGGCGGGATTGCCCGTGTCGTCGATTTCGGCGCGGGTGGAGGGAGCCATCGACCTCGCGGGCGCGAGGCGTCCGGGAAGCGGCGTCCGGATGGGATTTCCGGCCCTCAGCGTCATCGTCGACATCGAGGGCGATCTGCCGGACGACGCGAAACAGGCGCTTCTCGATCGCGTCGTCGCGTGCTGTCCCGTATGCGATACGATCGGCGGCGGCGCGGACGTCTCGGTTGTCATTTCAAAATAACTTCTTCATCCGGTCCCTATTTTTTTAGGCGTTTTCGGCGATTCCACGCAATTTTTCCCCTGACATTACCGCCCCGAAGGGAGAGTAATGTCAATGGAAAACGTCGTCAGAATCAATGCTCCGGAAGCGTCACAATGGCAGTCGGTGGTTGAGTCCTTCCTTCTTTTCAAAAAGGTATCGGGACTTTCGGCCCGTACGATACGGGACTACGAAACTTATCTGTCTTCTTTCTTCCGTCAGTTCCCGGACGCCCTCGACCCGGAGAAAAGCAAGGCGTCCGTTCTCAGGTATCTCTCCGGCGATTTTTCAGCGGCAACGCACAACATCCGGCACTCAAACTTGAAAGTCTTCTGGGACTGGCTTGTCTCGGAAGGAATTGCGACACGCAACCCCCTAGAAGGTGTTCCTTTCCGAAAGGCTGCGCCGCGCATCGTCCGAACCGACATCGAGGATATCCGGAGGGTGCTCGACTCGCTCCCCACGAATACGTGGAACGGACTGCGCGACTTCGCCCTTCTCATGCTCCAGATCGATACGGGCATTCGTCCCGGCGAAGCTCTTTCCCTTCTCGCGGCCGACGTTTCGATTCAGGGGAGAACCGTCAACGTCCGCGCCGCCATAGCCAAGACGCGAACGGCCCGGGCCTTGCCGATCTCCGACGCCACAGCCGGCGCCATTGACAAACTCCTGCGCATCCGCCCGAAAGAATGGGACTCATCGACGCTTTTCTGTACATCGTGTGGAACGCCGCTCCCGACCAAGGGGTGGTACAACCGACTGTACACGGCATGCAAGAAAGTCGGTGTTCCGAAGGTCAGCCCCTACGATCTTCGCCACGGCTTCGCGTTGCTCTATCTCAAGTCCGGTGGAGACGCATTCAGCCTGAAGGACATCATGGGACATTCGACCATGAGCATGACAAGCCGATACGTCGCGTTCTCCGGCGAGGATATCCGAGAGACTCACGCCCGATTCACGCCGTTGAACCTGATACATCCGCAACCGGTCAAGCGCATGGGAAAAATCCGATGATCCGCGAGAAGGAAGCCGCGTTTTCCTATCCTCGCGGCCCGGGACGATGCGCCAGACCGCCGTAGATGCGTCAGGAGCTATGCTCTTTTCCTCAAAGGATAGAACATACCACCACGATCAAGTTTAGGGCCTTGTAGGGCTTCTATGAAGGGGCTTTTGAAGCAGGAGAGTTTTGAAACCGTGA
>CAZVUT010000220.1:0-4557 GCA_964630155.1 uncultured Synergistaceae bacterium | reverse complement strand
TTCGAGGAATGGGACGGCATGTGGCACGTCTTCCAGATGCTCGCCCATATCGTCGAGGAGGGGCGTCAGGCCGTCGGGAGCATCGCCGCGTTCGTTGACGGAGTCCTCCGGAATGCGGGGGCGTCCGGGAGCTGAAAGGGCGTTCGGCATGCGGCAGGGACCGTTTGACAACACCGGCGGCTTTGTTATAGTGTGCGTCAGAAAAGTCGGAACGGATTGAATGCGTCGCGGCCGAATGCGCAGCGTCCGGCCGGAAAACATCAGGGAGGTGTCGGTGATGAAGAATCAACCGTATTTCGTCCGCCTCGCGATTTTCGTCGTCGCGCTGCTGTGCGCGCTTCCGGCCGGAGGGGCCGCGTTCGCCTCAGACGAGACGGCCGTCGTCGACCAAGTGCGCCGGGACTTCAACGCCGCGTTCAACGCAAGCGACGCCGGGGCGATCGGGCGTCTCTTCGACGCGGAAGGAATGCTGCTTCCGCCCGGAATGCCGGCAGTCGTCGGCTCGGAGAAGATCACGGCCCGGTACGTCGGACATTTCGCGAAAACGCGCTCGCGGTTTGAACTGAAGCCCGGCGACATCCGTATCTGCGAGGGATGGGCCTTTCTGAACGTGGAATTCGCGAGAACCGATTCTCCGAAGGCCGGAGGAACCCCCGTTTCCGTCGAAGGACACTGCCTCCTGGTCCTCAGAAAGCAGCCCGACGGTTCGTGGAGGATTTTCCGCGATATCTGGAACGAGGCGGCGAGGCCGTAGTATGCGGCGGTCGATCGCGCACTGCACGCTCGTCGTCCGGGACTACGACGAAGCGATCGCGTTCTTCAGGGACGTCCTCCGATTCCGGCTGGTCGAGGACACGCCCCTCGACAACGGCAAACGATGGGTCGTCGTCGCCCCGTCGGGGCCGTCGGGAATGTCGCTTCTGCTCGCCCGGGCGGCGACGCCGGAACAGCAGAGGCGGATCGGCGACCAGACGGGCGGGCGCGTGGCCTTTTTCCTCTACACGAGCGACTTCGACGGAGACTGTGAACACATGAAGGCGTGCGGCGTTCGCTTCGCGGAAGAACCCCGGCGGGAAGCGTACGGTCCCGTCGTCATTTTCCTGGACCTGTACGGCAACAAGTGGGATCTTATCGGACGCGAGCGGGAGTGACCGCGGGCCGTGTCCGGCCGCGGCGACCGGCCGTTGCGACTGGGATATCCTGTTGCGAAAACCCTCTGCCGGACGAACGACGTTCCGGATAATCCTGAGGCGGCGATACGGATGATCCTGCGGGGTTCGATGCGACGGTTGCCTGTCATGTTCGTCCTTGCGCTCGCTATGGTGTTTGCGGGACATTCGGGATCTGCTTTCGCCGATGAGCGTCGGGAGATTAAAATCGCCATCCCGAAGAATTTTCCGCCGCAGTACTCCATAAACAGCGACGGGATTCCGATGGGATCGACAGTCGAAATGCTCGACGCCGTCGGCCGGTTCGGGAACATGAAGATCTGCTTCGTGGTTATGGACGGCCGGGACGAAATGCTCGGGGCGTTGCTCTCCGGAAAGGTCGACCTGATTCCGAACCCCGGACTCGGCAGGGCGGAGATGGCCGGGCAGGGGATCGTCTTCTCCGACCCCCTGGAAATTTTTCCGGTCAGTACGTTTGTCCTGAAGCGAAACGCGGCCGTTCACGCGAACCGGAAGCTGAGTGAACTGAAAATCGGCTCGGTCCGTTCGAGCTTTGCGTACTCGTACCTGAAAAGAACCGGCGTCCGGAACATCGCGCCCTTTGAATCCATCTCCGATTGCGTCTTCGCCCTGCTCTCGGGCGAAGTGGACGCGGTCGTTCATCCTCAGAACCCTCTGATCCGCGTCGCGAACGACGCCGGCGTCCTCGAACGGATCTCGCAGACCGGAGACGTCCTGTTTGAATCGAGAGAGGGATTCGCCCTTTCCGCGAAGGACGGAGAGCTTCTCTCCGAAATCAACGCCGCCATCGGGAAACTCCGCGGGAGCGACCTGTTCGCCGACATCAACCGGCGCTGGTATGTCGAAGACGCCCCCTACTGGTCCGTGCCGCGCGTCTTCTGCGTCATGGCGGCCCTTCCCGTGCTTCTGGCCGCCCTCTTTTTCGGATGGAGGGCGCGCTTCTCCAGAAACATCCGCGAGGAACTGAACGTTCGGGACCGGAGCTTCATGACGTACTACAACAGCATTCCGGCGTCCGCCTATACGTGGCGGACGAAAGACGATGACTTCGTCCTCGTGAACTACAACAGCGCCGCGATGAAAAAGAGCCGGAACAGGGTTTCGGAAGACGTCGGGAAAAAGCTGACGGAACTTTACGCCGATTCCGGAGAGCTGTCTTCGCTGCTGCGCATCTGCATGCGGCGGCAGTGCGCCCTGGAACGGGAAATGACGCTTCGTCCGGGCGGAGAGGCTTCCGAATTTCAAATCTCCTGTTTCTTCCTCGCGCCGGATTGCGTCATCATGCACGCGAACGACGTTACGCTGCAGCGGCGAAGCGAGCGGAGGGAGATCGAATACCGGCAGCAGCTCCAGTCTTTGGCGGCGGCGCTCTCCGATTCGGAGGAGAAGGAACGGCGGAAAATCGCCGCCGAGCTGCACGATACGATCGGGCAGAATCTCGCGCTTTCAAAAATCCGATTGGTGCTGCTCTCCCAGAACACGAACGACGGCGGGACGCTGAAAGAACTCTCGCACGTCCTTGACGCCATCGACGAATCGATCCGCCTGACGAGGGCGCTGACATTCGAGCTCGGCACTCCGGTTCTGTACAAGCTCGGGTTCGGTCCGTCCGTCAACTGGCTTGCCGAGAAGCTGTACGACGAATACGGACTCGAGGTCGCCTATGAAAACAGGGGATTGCCCGACACGATGGTCGACGAGCTGAAGGCGTTTCTCTTCAGGGCCCTCCGCGAGCTGCTCATGAACGTCGTCAAACATGCCGGGACCAATCGGGCGAGGGTCGTGAGCTCCTTTTCCGACAAGCGGTTTCTGCGGCTCAGCGTCATCGACCACGGGAAGGGATTCGACGCTGGCGAGACATCCTTCACCGGGTGGAACGAAAAATCGTTTGGGCTTTTCAGCCTGAAGGAACGGCTGAAATCCCTCGGAGGGCATACGGATATCCGTTCAAAAGAGGGGCAGGGGACGAGGGTGACGCTTATCATTCCCGTGGAGGCTTTCGAGAACAAAGGAGCGTGAGAACGATGATCAGGGTCGTCATCGCCGACGATCATACCATCGTCCGGGAGGGAATCCGGATGATTCTGAATCGTGTTCCCGAAGTGACCGTCGTGGCGGAGGCGTCGAACGGCCGCGAGGCCGTGGCGCTGGTCAACGAGCTGAAGCCCGATGTTGTCGTCATGGACGTCATCATGCCCGAACTCGACGGCATCGAAGCCGCGGGGATCATCAAGCGGGAGAATCCGGATACGGAAATCATTGCGCTTTCGATGTACTCCGACAGGTGCTTCATATCGGAAATGCTCAAAGCCGGAGCCAGGGGGTTTCTCCTGAAAGACTGCGCCTCAACCGAACTCGCCGAAGCGCTGTACGCCGTGCGAAACGGAGATGTCTACCTCGGGCCGAGCGTTTCCGAAATAGTGGCGAAGCTCTATGTGGATGCGGTCCACGGAATCGGAAAAAGCGGCGAGGGGGACGGCGCGGAGCTTTCCCCGAGGGAGAGCGAAATCGCGAAAATGCTGGCCGAGGGCCGGACGAACGCCGAAATCGCCGGAACGCTGCACGTGAGCGTCAAGACGGTCGGAACCCACCGCCAGAACCTCATGAAAAAAATCGGAGTCCGGAACATCGCGGAACTCACGAAATACGCCATATCCAGGGGGCTCATCCCGGTCCCGCGCTGACGCCCCCTTTTTCTCCCCATTCGCGCCTTCCTTTTTTCCGCAGGAAAAATACTGAAACATGGAAGATGGAAAAAGCGGAATTCGCTCTTGCCGCCGATAGGCTATTACCCTTTCCGAAAGTAGTGTAGCGCCGTATGAATGTCCGTCCTTCGCGTCGGGCATTCATACGGCGCGTTCCGTTTGCGGGAAGCGCTCAAGATCCGCGTACGAACCGGAGGAGAGGGGGCTGACGGGAAGAGAAGACGGCGCGACATGCGCAGGAAGCAGGATGAAACGACATGCCCCGTCCCCGAAACGGCCGGATCTGATGGAACGCCTCGGGATTGCGGGCGCGGACATTTTTGCCGAGAGGTGGTTTCTGGAATGAGAGTCAACGACAGATACGTGTCATTTTATTACGAGCCGGATCACGACAGGGGAGACATCGCGATCGAACCCGAAAGAACCGCGCTTCTTGTCGTGGATCTTCAGCGCGTCTTCGTGACCCGCCCCGCCCCGAAGAACCCGACGGCGGAACAGCTTCTGCATCTCGATCGATGGAAGCCCTTCTACGATACGATCGAACAGATCGTCGTCCCGAACAACCGGCGGATATTGAAAGCGTTCCGGGAAAAGCGCATGGAAGTCCTCTTCGCCAAGATCCAGTGCCACAAGAAAGACGGCAGGGACCGCTCCCTCGACCA
>CAZVUT010000219.1:0-4562 GCA_964630155.1 uncultured Synergistaceae bacterium | reverse complement strand
CAGGGCGGAAACGATGCGCGATATCAGGGGGTATCCATCTCTCAATGAAGGAAGATTTTGACCTTGAGCCTGACCTCCCGTCAGGCGGTTTTTCCGTATGCATCGCCTGCAATCTCAAACCCGAAGAAACGCGCGAATTGCCTCGCGCGACTCTGAATGGGGCGTCTGATTCCTATGAGGAATACGATTCCATCGAGACCGTCGAGGCCATCGCACGGCAGGTCCGCAGTTTCGGTTTCTCCGTTTCGGTGATCGAACAGAACGATCGATTCCTTTCACGGATTGAACAGAACAGGCCGGACTTCGTGCTCAACATAGCGGAAGGACGAGGAATATCGCGGGGGCGCGAAGCGCAGGTTCCGGCGATCCTCGAAAGTCTGGATATTCCGTTCACGGGTTCCGATTCCGTCTCGATGGCGCTTTCCCTCGACAAATACCTCACGAACAGGACCCTTGCGGGAGAGGGCGTCCCCGTCCCGAAGGCGTTCCTCTTCAGGAAAAATGCTCGGAACGCGCTCCCGAAAACGGATTCCAAATGGATCATCAAACCCCGTTTTGAAGGATCGTCAAAGGGAATCTTTCCTGATTCCCTGGCGAAGACCGAAACGGAAGTCCACTCCAGGGTCGACCGCATCTGGTCCCTGTACAACCAGGACGCCATCGTCGAGGAATTCCTCCCCGGAGACGAGATCACGGTCGGCGTATTCGGAAACGAAGAGCCCTGGGTCGGCGGCATGATGCGCATCGCTCCCGCAGCGAAGGAAAAGGGGGACTTCCTGTATTCGCTGGAACACAAACGCGAATGGAAGACCCGTGTCCGCTACGAAGGCCCGGACACCATTCCGGCTGACGTTCGCGAAAAGGCGGAAGCGTGCGCCCTCATGGCGTTCCGGGCGCTCGAACTCCGTGACGTCTCCCGGATCGACCTCCGGCTCGACGAATCCGGAGATCCCCGCGTCATCGACGTGAACCCCCTGCCGGGACTCTCTCCGACGTACAGCGACCTGCCGATCCTCTACAGACTGAGCGGGGGCGCGTACGAGGATATCATCCGCACGATCCTCTCCCTCGCGTTCCGGAGAAACGGCATTCCCCGGAACATTCTGCCCGGCGCTTTCTTCACCGGAGGAGGCGAGAAGGCATGAACGCGCTTTCGATGCTTCCCGAAGACGGCTCCGTTTCTTCGGAACCTCCCGAACCTTCCGAACCTCCCGGACGCACCTTTCCCGACATACGGGACGCCGTGCTCGTGGCTGTCGGAATCGAGGACGACGGCCGCCCCGACGTTTCGGACGGATTGCGCTGCCGTTCCCATGTCATAGAGGCGCTCTCTCATCTGGGAATCCCCGCCGCTCCTCTCGACGTCCGCAGGGAAGACCTGTCCGGCGCGCGATCGGGAACTGCATTCGTCGCCCGGCTCCGCGACAGGTCGCCATCCTGCGTCTTCAATCTTTTCGAGGGCTTCAGCGACGACAGTTCCCTTGAACACGACTTTTGCCGTTTTCTGGAGGCGTCCGGGCTCCCGTACACGGGAAACGGTCCCGATGCGCTCGCCGCCTGTCACGACAAGGCCCGTGCGCGCGTGATTCTCGAAAACGCCGGCGTTCCGGTCCCGGACGGAATATGCGTGCGGAACCCTTCAGACGTGGACGGAATCGCTTTTCCGGCTCCTTTCTTCGTCAAGCCGGCTCGTGAAGACGGAAGCGTCGGCGTCGACGAGTCGTCCCTCGTACGAAGCCGGGACGAACTCGAACGCGTCGTGTCCCGAAAGCTCTCGGACTATCCGGAAGGGCTCGTCGTCGAGGAGTTTCTCGCGGGGCGCGAGTTTTCCGTCGCGTTCCTCGAAGGGAATCCCGAGCCCGTGGGAATCTCCGTCATTGACTATGACCATTTCCCGGGCCTTTCTCCCTATCTGAACTACGCATCCAAATGGGATCCGGCGGCGCCCGACTTCGTCATCTCCCCCCGAAGCGCGGAGCACCTGCCGCATTCCCTCGTCCGACGGATCGGCGCGCTGGCGGCCCGGTCCGGGGAGATCCTCGGCTGCCGGGGGTACTACCGCGTGGACGTCAGGGAACGACGCCCCGGAGGCGACCTTCTGGTCATCGACGTCAATCCCAATCCCGACGTCTCGTCGGACGCCGGATTGGCCCGCCAGGCCGGCGAAGCGGGCATCTCTTACGCAGGCCTGATCGCGCGTATCGTCGCGCTCGCATTTGAAAGAAACCGGGGGAAACGCCATGTCGCATAACGATGTCGCGTACTATCTGGAAATGGCCCGACGGACGGAAGCCTTCTCCGGGGACGAGATTCTCGTCCTGGATGAGGTGCTGCGCGGGTGCTTCGAGGCGCCGGGCAGGGACTACACGCTCATCGACGCGGAGGAATGCGGGGCATCCGGGGGGTTCCTGATCTTCGGACCGACGCCGATGACCGCCTTCGCGTGGGATCTCTACTGGATCGTCGTCGATCCGTCCCACCAGCGCAAAGGCGTCGGACTGGCGCTTGACCGGGGGATGTGCGCCGCGCTTCTCTCGCGATCGGAGAGGGCCGTCATCCGCGTGGAAACGGCCGGACGATCGGATTACGACGGGCAGCGGCATTTTTACGAACGGGCTGCATACAGGGAGTGCGGACGCATTCCCAACTTCTATTCGGAGGGTGACGACCTTGTCCTCTACTGCAAAGAAATCCGCAGGCTCCCCTAAAAACGCGACGATCCCCCTCCGTCCCGGAGTACGCGGGGATGACTCTTATCGCGATATCCGGCTGGAGACGGATCCGGCGCTCTGGAAGGACTGGCGCTGGCAGATGGAGCACCGGATCACGACGGCCGATGAGCTGTCGCGATTTCTCACGCTGTCCCGAAACGAATCCATGATCGTCAAAAAAAGTCTGGCGACGCTCCGGATGGCCATCACGCCATACTATGCGAGCCTGATCGACCGCAACAATCCGAACTGCCCCATCCGGCGCCAGGCCATCCCGACGCTGAAGGAAACGCTCATCGCATCGACGGATCTTCTCGACCCGCTTCACGAAGACGTGGATTCTCCCGTCCCCGGACTGACGCACCGCTATCCGGACCGGTGCATCCTGCTCGTCACGGACCAGTGCTCCATGTATTGCCGCCACTGCACGAGGCGACGCTTCGCGGGACAGTCGGACCACGCACGCAGCAGGGAGCAGATCGAGGCGTGCATCGAATACATACGCCGGACCCCCGAGATCCGCGACGTTCTCGTAACGGGCGGAGATCCGCTCACGCTCTCCGACGAGACGCTCGCGTGGATCCTCGGGTCGATCCGGGCGATCGGGCACGTGGAGATCATCCGTCTCGGAACGCGCGTCCCCGTCGTCCTGCCCATGCGGATCACGGACGAACTCTGCGGCGTTCTGAAGCGCTTCCACCCGCTCTGGATCAACGTGCAGTTCAACCACCCGGCGGAGATCACGCCCGAATCCGCTCAGGCGTGCATCCGTCTCGCCGACGCCGGAATCCCGCTCGGAAACCAGTCCGTGCTGCTCAAGGGGATCAACGACTGCCCCTATATCTTCCGGGAACTGAACCAGGGGCTCCTGAAGATCCGCGTCCGCCCCTACTACATCTACCAGTGCGATCTGTCGCGGGGCATCGAGCACTTCCGGACCTCCATCGGGAAGGGAATCGAGATCATGGAGTTCCTTCGCGGGCACACGTCCGGGCTCGCCGTCCCCACGTTCGTCGTGGACGCGCCGGGAGGGGGCGGCAAGATCCCGGTCACGCCGAACTACGTCGTCTCCCGGTCCGACCGAAAGACCGTCCTCCGGAATTACGAAGGCGTGCTCACCGTCTACACGGAACCGGACGACAACCAGAGCCGGTGCATGGGAAACTGCAGGGAGATGTGCGAACGCCAGAAGGGGTTCTCGTCCGGCGGCGTCCAGTCGCTCTTCGACGGCGAGCGGATCGCGCTCGAACCGGAGGGGCTCCCGCGAAACGCGCGGAGGAAAGTGACGCACGAATGAACGAAGAAGGGGGCCGTTTCCGGCCCCCTTCTCAATCCATCCAGATGGAAATTCCCATGCGGCGCACGGTTCCTCCGAGATCCAGCTGAAAGGTGATATCCACGTAGCCGGACTCGTCCTCGTACCGCATGACGTCGTCCTTCTCCTCGACGGGCTTGCCGAGTTCCTTCAGGACGGCGCTCTTCGGCGACCCGACGCGGACGTTCTTCCCGAAGACCAGCTTCGGTGTCGAGGCGACGAGACCGACAAGCAGCTCCTTGTCCGAATCCCTGTACACGACCGCCTGCGCGCCTTTCGGGGCGAAATCCATCGAGATGAGTTCGTACGTGTAGTTCGGATCGTGCGGACTCGCGTGCTTCGACACGCTTCTCGCCGAAGGCGCTCCGAGGGACTCCGTCAGGGACGCCTCCAGATTTCCATAGCGCTCGATCGTCCGTTCCAAAAACCTCGCAACCTTCTCGAACGATGTTTCCGCAATCGCTGTTCCCGCTGGATACGCCGCCAGCAACACGACAAGAACCGCCAGCCTCACACACGCCACACCCGACACCTCC
>CAZVUT010000218.1:0-4569 GCA_964630155.1 uncultured Synergistaceae bacterium | reverse complement strand
AACGGTTCCGCCGACGCGACGGCGCGCGGGTGGGGGCAATGGCTCCGTCACTCCGGCGCGTGTGCGTCGGCGAGCGCGGAATACATGAATTGAACCCCCGCATTTGTCGGGGACGAGGAGGTACGGAAGAGACATCATGAACACGGTTGATCTTGTCATACGCAACGCACAGGTGTATTCGAACGGAGAACTGGTTCCGGGCGGGCTGGCGATCGACGGCGGAAAGATCGTCGCGATCGGCGACGAACGCTTTCTCCCGGCCGGACGGGAAGAGCTGGACGCGGGTGGCAAGGCGGTCCTTCCCGGAGTGGTGGACTCGCACATGCACGTCCGCGATCCGGGGCACAGAGAGCGCGGGACGTTCGTGACCGAGAGCATGGCCTGCGCGAGCGCGGGCGTGACGACCTTTCTGGAACACCCGATCTCCTGCCCGCCCCCCTATTCGCCGGAGATTCTCCAGAAGCGAAAGGATTCGGCGGCCCCGCAGTCGCTGGTGGACTACGCGTTCTTCGGCGCGGCCGGGTCGGAGTTCACGGATGAGATCGGCCGGGTCGCCAAAGAGGGCATCGTCGCGTTCAAGACGTTCCTTCACGAGGCGCCCGAGGGGCGCGACGAGGAGTTCCGCGGCCTCACGATGGCCAACGACGGCGCGATCCTCGACGGCTTCGCGGCCGTTGCGGAAACGGGCCTGATCCTGACGGTCCACGCCGAAAACAACGACATGATCCAGCGCCTGATCAAAAAGTTCCGGGCCGAGGGCAAGACCGGCTTCGAATATCACGCGCTCTCGCGGCCCGAACTGGCCGAGGTCGAGACGGTCGAAAAGCTCATCCGCTTCGCGCGCGAGACGGGGATGCGCATCGCCTTCGCGCACGTCTCGACGCCGGAAGCGATGGAACTGATCGTCCGCGCCAGGCGCGCGGGGCAGGAGGTCTACCTCGAGACCTGCCCGCACTACCTCTTCCTCACGGACGCGACCATCGCGAAGATCGGCCCGTTCGCCAAGGGCAATCCGCCGCTCCGGAGCCGGGAGTCAATGGAAAAGCTCTGGGACTACGTCCGTGACGGATCGGTGGACTACATCGGCAGCGACCACAGCCCCTTCCTGCTCTCCGAGAAGGAGAAGGGCCTGAAGGACATCTTCACGGCGGCGGCCGGTTCGCCGTGCGTCGAGATGTCGCTTGCGCTGATGCTCACGGCCGTCCGCGACGGCAAGCTGACGCTGAAGCGCTGCGTCGAACTCATGAGCGAGAACGCGGCCCGCATCTTCGGGCTCTTCCCGCGCAAGGGAATCCTCGCGGTCGGCGCGGACGCGGACATAGTCGTCGTCGACAGGGATACGGTCTGGAAGGTCTCGAACGACGACCTGGTCACACACGCGAAGGCCATCGGGACGATGTACAACGGCATGGAACTCATCGGACGGCCCGTTCACACGATCGTCCGCGGGCGGATCGTCATGCGCGACCGGAAGGTCGACGCGTCCGCGCAGGGCTGGGGGAAATGCCTGAGCCCCGAGTGGAGCCGCTGAGATGCGGATTCTGCTCATCAACCCGAACAGCGACGCGGCGATGACGGACGCGATCCGCCGCAAGGCGGAATCGTTCGCGAACGGGGAGTACGAGGTCGTCGCGGTCTCGACGCCCGGCGCGTCGAAGTTCGTCGCGACGTACGAGGACCACGCGAAGGCCGCCCCCGGAATGGTCGATCTCGTGCGGCAGAACCGGGACGCATTCGACGCGTTCATCATCGCGTGCCACGGCGACCCGAACATGGACCTCATGAAGGAGATCACGAACAAACCGGTCGTCGGCATCGCGGAAGCCTCGATGAAGATCGCGACGATGCTGGGGCACAGCTTTACGGTCATCGCGCCCGTCGAGCACAACGTCCCGAACAAATGGGCGCTGATCCGCAAGTACCACCTCGCGGACGACTGCGCCTCCGTCCGCGCCCCGAAGCACGGCGCGACGGGGACCGAAGAGGAGAAGCTCATCGAGGTCGGGCGCCGCGCGCTCGCGGAAGACATGGCCGAAGTGCTCGTCCTCGGCTGCGCGGGCTTCGCGGAACTCGACAAGCGCATGGAGCGGGAGCTCGGCGTCCCGGTGCTCGACGGCGTGGTCTGTGCGCTCATCGTCGCGACGGGACTCGTGAAATACGGCGTATCCATCAGCAAGCAACGGCGCTACAACCCCGTGTTCTAGCGCCGAATATCAAAGGAGGGGACACAGAGAATGAACAGAAAGTCCATAGTGAAGGCGCTGGTTTCCGGAGCGTTGTTCGTCGCGATGGCCGCGGGAATGGCGGCCGCCGACGTGAGGCAGATGTCGCTGGGGCATACGGGGCAGGACATGAACATCTTCAGCAAAGCCGCGAAGATGTTCGGCGAGCTTGTCGAAAAGGAATCCGCAGGCTCGATGAAGGTCAACGTCATCGGAGCGGGAGCGCTCGGCAACAACCGCGAGGGCATCGAACAGGTCCAGATGGGCGTCACGGACTTCTGGGTCATCAGCACCGGCCTTCTCGCGCCCTTCAGCAAGGCCGTCGCGATCTACGACCTTCCGTACCTCTTCAAGAGCGCCGAGGCCGGCATCGCGTTCTTCAACAGCGACCTCGCGCTCGAAGTCGCGAAGCCCCTCGAAGAGAAGGGCATCAAGGCCGTGGGCTACATGACGCAGGGCTGGCGGCACATCCACTCCAACAAGCCCATCCGGACGCCCGAAGACCTCAAGGGCCTGAAGATCCGCACGATGTCCACGCCGATCCACATGGAGCTGTTCAAGGCCATGAACGCGAACGCGATCCCGATGGATTTCTCCGAGGTCTTCACCGCGTTGCAGCAGGGCGTCATCGACGGCGGCGAGAACCCGTTCGAGAACATCAAGGCGCAGGGCTTCTACAAGGTCCAGAAGTACATCACGATGGACGGCCACGTCCTCGACCCGATGGTTCTCGTCGTCTCCAAAAAGACCTGGGATTCCCTCAAGGATGACCAGAAGGCGATCGTCATGAAGGCCGCGAAGGCCGCCTGCGCGTGGGACCAGGAGAACGTCCTGGCCGCGAACCGCAAGGTCATGGAAGAGTTCAAGGCCGCCGGAACGCCCGAGATCATCGAACTGACCGCCGATCAGCGCGCCGCGTTCCGTACGGCCGCGCAGAAGGTCTACGACGACCACATCAAGGAAGTCGGCGAGGAAATGTTCAAAAGAGTGATGGACTTCCAGAAGGACTTCAAGGAGGTCCCCCCCCAGAACTGATACTCCTCTTTTCCTTTTCGAAGCCGGGGGAGATCCCCCTCTCCCCCGGCATTACATCTCCCCGCCGGACGCACGTCCTCATTCGGGGACCGGGCCGACCGGGGACACGGGAGTGAGTTCCATGAACGTTCTCAAATGGATCGATGCGTATCTCGAAGAAGCGGTCACGGTCGTCCTCTTTTCGATCATCACATTCGTCGGCATCCAGCAGGTGTTCACGCGGTACCTCATGAGCTTCGTCTACGGCTGGGCGGAGGAACTCATGCGCGTGTGCTTCGTCATGCTCTGTCTCGTCGGCTTCGCGCTGTGCGAGAAAAAGCTCCAGCACGTCAGGGTGGAGATCTTCAAGCTCATCGTCGGACCGAAGACGCAGTGGCTTCTGGATATGTTCTCGTCCCTCGTCTTCGTCGGTTTTTCCGTCATCCTGGTGCGCTACTCGGTCATCATCACGCAAATGCAGTACTCGAGCGGGCAAATAACGCCTGCCATGAGCCTGCCGACATGGTCCTACTTCGTCGTGGGGCCGGTCGCGTTCGGGCTTCTGGTGGTCCGGATCATACAGCGGGAGATCCTCCCTCTTCTCGCGCGGCGAAAGAGCGTCTTCGCTCCCGCCGACGCGCGCGGATAGGGGGGAGCGGAACATGCTTCTCGCTGTCTTCGGCTCAATGTTCTTCCTGCTGATCGTCGGCGTCCCCATCGCGGTCTCCATCGGCGTCAGCAGTATGGTTTTCTCTCTCTGGATACCGGGCGGCCTCGACCGGGCGATGATTCTGGTCGCCCAGAAGATGATCGTGACCGCCGATTCCTTCACGCTGCTCGCGCTGCCGTTCTTCATTCTCGCGGGAACGCTCATGAGCAACGGCGGAATTTCCAAAAAACTCACGGACCTCTCCGAAGCCGTCGCCGGGGATTTCCCGGGCGGCCTGGGCATCGCCGCCATCGTCGCGTGCATGTTCTTCGCGGCCGTCTCGGGCTCCGGCCCCGCGACCGTCGCGGCCATCGGGTCGATCATGATCCCCGCGATGAACGCGCGCGGCTACGACAAGGGATTCACGGGCGGCCTGCTCGCATGCGGCGGCGGGATCGGCGTTCTCATTCCGCCGTCGATTCCGATGATCGTCTACGCCGTCACCACCGGCGTTTCCGTGACGGATCTCTTCATCGCCGGAGTCATTCCGGGAATTCTCGTCGGCGTCGTTCTCATCATCCTCACCTATTTCATGGCGAAAAAGCGCAACTACGTCGGCGCGCCGCGCCAAGGCGGGGCGCTCTGGGTCATGGGGCGGTTCTGGGACGCGAAGTGGGCGCTGCT
>CAZVUT010000217.1:0-4578 GCA_964630155.1 uncultured Synergistaceae bacterium | reverse complement strand
CCTGACTGGCTGCTTCCTCTACGGGCTGCTGCTCGCGCTGGCGGAGCGCCGGATGAACTTCGACCCGAATATCCGCCGAATCGTCTTCGTGGGCTTTATGGGGGCCTTCACGACCTTCTCGTCGCTGATCTCCGACACGGGGCGCATGGCGCAGGAGGGAACGCTTCTCGCATTGGGACACCTCATCGCGCACAACGCCCTCGGGATCGGCGTCTTCTTCCTCGGAACCCGGCTCGGATCGCTGTAGGAGGGGCTCGGACGCGACGTCACGCGCTTCCCCCGAAAACAGCGCCGTCGTCCGGACGCGTTATCTCCGACACGACGCCCGCCTGAACGCTTTCGGCTTCGTTTCTCCGCTCGCACGGCATCACTCCGCGAACCATCGACACAACCCGCTTCCGCGCACGACAGCACGCAGCTCTCCCGCAACGCGTTGAAGCACTCCCCCTGAGCGAATAGAAAAATCGCAAACATCCCTCACAAAACGAGCGGCGAATCCACAGGACCGCAAACGCCCGACGGCAGGGAATCCGTATGCGTCCTGCCGTACTGTTCCTGTGCCTTTCAACCTGTCTGTTCCCTGCGTTCGCCGCTGAGTCCGTCCGCCGACGCCGCCTATCATGTTTAATGAAAAACAAAATAAAAATGGCGTAACAAAGAAAAACAACTCCCATATCATAATCGTATTGACATAATCCAACCCCCCGTGTATCATGTCAATTGAAAACGAGGCATGGCTATACGCATCGCACGCACGAAGCCAACGCACCCTCCCGATCGGGTAAGCGGCGTGCACTCAGGGAATCGAACGATTCGCGACTGCGTGTTCCGGTCTGCGCGTCTTCCGCTTTTCGCGGATATCCTCGTTTCATGAACCCGTGCAGGACGAACGACGAAACGATCGCGATCGCACCGAAACGACACGGACGAGAAACACAGTTCAGGGGCTTTCCCAAACCTGTTTCCCAGAGGAGAAGGGGGGCGGAAAAAGGACCTGAAGAAATGTCGCCCGTTGTATCTCGCAGGGCAGCCGAAACGCGTGCGCCGGGGATGTTGACGTTTGATCCGTCGAATTTTGATGCAGCGGGAGCGTATTGAAGTTTTTCAATAAATCTTATTTAAAATCTTATTCTCAAGGGAGAGTTGAAAATGAACAAGAAAAACAGACCCGTCGACAATCTTCTCCATGCGGCCAATAACGTTTTGAAGAATGTCATCCTCCTTCAAAAAAGAGCGAACGAGCTTCAGAACGTCTATTCGGATGTAGCCCGGCAGTGGCGGTAAGAGCTTCCCGCATATAGACCGGCGTCATCCGATGGCGCGACACAAACCGGGCGGCGTACGGAAGTGCATCCCCCAGCGGGGACGCACTTCCGTACGCCGCCTGTTTATTTCCTTCCGGCGTTCATTCCCGTAGCGATATCGATTATGTCCCGCAGGTCCCCACCGCCCCAGCGCCCATGAAGCTCACCGCCCCGGTCGCATCAGATGAGAAGACGATGCCGTTCGCCGTATCGGGCAGGTTCGCAAGCGGATGGTCCGTGTTCAGACGGCGACCGCCCCGGGAGGGTCGCCGCGAATTGTTCTCGGCCGGCAGGCGTCTTGTCGAATCCGGTCTTTTGGTCGCTGACGACCTAACCGAACGCCGGTCCGAAGCAGGCAGCTTCAGTTCCCCCTCGCATAGCGGACTCCCTGCGTCAGGAGAGTGGGCGCAGCCGCGAAGAGCGTCACGATTCCCCATTCGCTCAGGGTCAGCGGAACGATGTTCAGCACGCGCTCGAGCACCGGGACGAACGTGATTCCGACCTGAAGGGCCATGGACGCCGCGATGCCGAAAAGAAGCCACGGGTTGGACCAGAGCTGTCCGGGCGAACGGAAGATGCTCACGCCGCGGACGTTCAGGACGAAGAAGAGCTGCGCGAAGACCAGCGTATGGAAGCTCATTTCCGTCGCCCGAACGGCGTCGCCGGTCCCGCCATGCAGGCTCAGCCAATAGGAGGCGAGAACGGCGGCCGTCAGGAGCGCCCCCTGGACGAAGATCGTCCGTTTGTGCGCCATCGTGAGAATATCCTCGTTCCGGAGCTTGGGGGGGCGGCGCATTACGTCCGGTTCCGCCGGGTCGAGCGAGAGGGCGAGCGCCGGGAGAACATCCGTCACGAGATTGACCCACAAGATCTGGAGCGGCGAAAACACGCTCGGGAACCGGAGCAGGATCGAGAGCAACACGCACAGGACTTCGCTGAGATTGCAGCACAGGAGGTAGATGATCGACTTGCGGATGTTGTCGAAGATCCGGCGCCCCTCCCGGACAGCCTCGACGATCGTCGAAAAGCGGTCGTCCTGGAGGATGATGTCGGAGGCCTCCCTGCTGACCTCGGTTCCCTGGATTCCCATGGCGATCCCGACATCCGCCTGCTTGAGCGCGACGGCGTCGTTGACGCCGTCGCCGGTCATCGCCGCGACCTCTCCGGCGGCCTGGAGCATCTGCACCAGCCGCAGCTTGTGTTCCGGCGAGACCCGGGCCAGGACGGAAATCGAGCCGGCCTTCTCGGGCGGCGTCGCGTCGAACTCGCGCCCCTCGAGAATGATTTCGCCTCCGTCGCGGACGATCCCGATCTCTCTCGCGACGGCTCCCGCGGTGACGACGTGGTCACCCGTCACCATGACCACCCGGATTCCGGCATCGCGGCACTGCGAAACAGCCCCCGCGACCTCCGGACGCGGCGGATCGTCGATTCCCGCGAAGCCGACGAACGAGAGCGTCTCCTGCGTCGGGCCGAAGGCGAACGCGAGGGTGCGCATCCCCCGCTCAGCGGCCGATCGAACGTTCCGGCGCCATTCGTCCCGGATCGCTTCGGTCATCGGCGCCGCGTCCCCGTCCAGCAGGACGAACGGGACGTCTTCAAGCACGCGTTCCGGCGCCCCCTTGAGGCAGACGCCCCCGTCATGCCATGTGACCATGCGCATCGTGGACGAATCGAAGGGCTCGACCGACCGTCTCGGGTGCGCCGCCCGGATGTCCGCGACCTCGTCGCCGACGAAATGCAGCAGCGCCGCTTCCATCGGATCGCCGACGCTGCCGTGTTCGGTGACCTCGGCGTCGTTGCACAGAGCGGCGACGCGCCGGAGCAGCGGAAGCGCCCGATCGTCCGGCGTTTCGGCCATCCGGACCGTCATGCGATTCATCGTGAGCGTTCCGGTCTTGTCCGTGCAGATGACGGTCGTGGCCCCGAGCGTCTCGACGGCCGAAAGGTTGCGCACCAGAGCGTTCTTCGCGGCCATGCGCCTCACGCCGAGCGCAAGCGTCATCGTCGCCACGAAGGGAAGCCCTTCGGGCACGGCGGCGACGGCGAGCGCGATGCCCGTTTCGATCATCGACAGAATGCCGCGCCCCTGCATGATCCCGACGAGAATAACGACGGCCGCGATTCCGAAGGTGATGACGATCAGGAAGCGGCTGAAGCGGGAGAGACGTTCCTCGAGCGGCGTGGATTGCCCGCCGACGGATTGAAGCAGCGTTCCGATCCTGCCGAGTTCCGTCTCCGCTCCCGTCGCAAAGACGACGGCCTTTCCGGTTCCCCTCACGATCGCCGTCCCGGCATAGACGCAGTTCGACCGGTCCGGCAGCTGCGTCTCCTCCGCGAGCGGGTCGAGCCCCTTTCGCACCGGAACGGACTCACCGGTCAGCGCTGCCTCTCCCGCCATGAGGTTTGAACATTCGACAAGCCGCGCATCCGCCGGAACGACGTCGCCCGCTTCGAGCAGCAGCACGTCGCCGGGAACGACATCCGCAGTCGACAGGACGCGCATCACGCGGTCCCGGAGCACCCGGCAATGGGGCGTCGTGACCCGCCGCAGCGCCTCGAGGGCGTGTTCGGCGCGGTACTCCGTCACGAACCCGAGAATGCCGTTGATCAGGATAACGATGAGAATCGCGGCGCCGTCGAGGTGCTCCTTCATTCCGAAGCTGATGACGGCGGCTCCGGCGAGCAGATAGACCATCGGGCCGCGAAACTGGCGGACCAGCACCTTCCACCAAGGGATGCGCTCCTGCCGCTCGAGCGCGTTCGGACCGTGCGTTTCGAGAAGTTCCGCCGCCCGTCCGGGAGACAATCCCGCCGCGGACTCGACGCCAAAATGCGCCAGGACATCTTCGGTGCTCCTCGCGTGCGCATTCATCACACCGGATTCCCCCTTCCCGGAAGTCGGGAATGCTTTCAATCGATTCACGCAAGTCTGTCGTTTCGACCGATGTTTGTCAAGGAAGATCGCCGGTCGACGCGCGCCCCGGACGTGGCGACGCGTTTTCGCCGTCTGGTTCGGGGCATGCCGGGAATCCCGCTGCGCAACGAAACACGCATGAACGCCAAACGCTTCCGATTCGCGTGGCGGAACGGCGGCCGGACTGCCTTGAATCCCCTGTCGCTTGTCAACGGGGGCGCAATCGGCGATACTGACGCCGGAGCGGACAATCCGGAGGGGGTATCCTCCCGCTCCGAATGTCCGGCCCCTCGCGAGAAGGCCGCACCGGAAACAGCACCCGCGACAAAGAAAACGAAGAAAAGGGGGAATGGCTCT
>CAZVUT010000216.1:0-4581 GCA_964630155.1 uncultured Synergistaceae bacterium | reverse complement strand
TCAAGAACCTGTTCGGCTGCGTCGTCGCGCAGCGGAAGGCGGAGTGGCACTACAAGGTCGGCCTTCGCAGGGAGGCGTTCGCCTCGTTGCTTCTGGATATCGCCGCCGTCGTCCGCCCGGCTCTCACGATTCTCGACGGAATCGTCGGTATGGAAGGGGACGGTCCCCGCAACGGGCGGCCCCGCGCCTTCGGACTTCTGGCCGGGGCCGCCGATCCGCTCGCTCTGGATCTGGTCCTGAGCCGGATGCTCGGCTGCCCCCCGAACGACTTCCCGCTCGCACGGGCCGCGAGGGAACGCGGAATCGAACCGGCCGCTGAAAGCGTCGAAACAGCGGGAGACATCGACGCGTCGTTCCGCTTCGGCGATGTCGAGCTCCCGCCGCAGGACTCCCTGCATCTGCTTCCCTCGTTCCTCGACGGCTTCGGGAAGAGTTTTCTCGTCTCGCGCCCCGTCATGGTCCGGGGAGCGTGCAGGGGATGCGGCAAATGCGCCTTCGTCTGCCCCGCGGGCGCGGTTCGCGTCGGCGCACGGGGTCCCGTTTTCGATTATCGGAAGTGCATCCGCTGTTTCTGTTGCCAGGAGATGTGTCCCCACAACGCCATCCGGTTCCGGAAGGGCGCGCTCCTGACGCTCCTGCGGCTTTTCGGCCGGTAAAAAAACGGGGAGGTCCGCTTCGAGAGCGAACCTCCCCGTATGCGTTCCGGGCTTTTCGCGTATCTGCGTCTCAGTGACCTCCCAGAAAGCCGAGCAGCAGCCCTCCCGCGAGAACGGACCCGATCTGCCCCGAGACATTTGCGGCCACCGCGTGCATCAGAATGAAGTTGTTCATCGACGCCTTGGCCGCCATGGTCTGGATGACGCGCGCCGACATCGGGAACGCCGAGATTCCGGCCGCGCCGATCATCGGATTGACCTTCACGCGCAGGAACAGGTTCAGGAATTTCGCCGAAAGCACGCCGACGGCCGTATCGAGGACGAACGCCACAAGCCCCATCCCGAGGATCATCATCGTTGACGTCTGCAGGAAACGCTCCCCGTCCAGCGTCACCGAGATCGCGAGCCCGAGCAGGATCGTGACGATATTCGCCAGTTCATTCTGCGCTCCCTTGGCGAGACGATCCACGACGCCGCTCTCGCGAAGGAGGTTGCCGAACATCAGGAAGCCGATGAGCGCCACCGACGCCGGGGCGATAAACCCGGCAAACAGCGTCACGATGATCGGGAAGAGGATCTTCGCCCGTTTGGAAACCTTGCGGTCCGTGTACTCCATCCGGATCGCCCGTTCCCTGGGTGTGGTCAGCAGGCGGATGACCGGCGGCTGGATCAGCGGGACAAGCGCCATATAGGAATACGCGGCGACGGAAATAGGACCGAGGAGATGCGGGGCGAACCTCGCCGAGACGTAAATAGATGTGGGCCCGTCCGCCGCGCCGATGATTCCTATGGACGCCGCCTCCTTGATATCGAAACCCAGAAGAAGCGCAAGTCCCATGGTCAGAAAAATCCCCGCCTGCGCGGTCAGACCAAAGAGAAAGGCGACAGGGTACTGGAAGAGCGGCGTAAAGTCGATCATTGCGCCGACGGCGATGAAGATGAGGAGCGGAAAGAGCTCCGTCGCAATCCCCGCCTGAAAGAGAAAGCTGAGCGCGCCCTCCTGCGCGACTCCGCCCACGGTGTGGGTCAGCGCCGCCGAAAACGGGATATTCACGAGAAGCGCCCCGAAACCCATCGGGAGCAGCAACGCGGGTTCGTACTCCTTCACGATCGCCAGGTAGATGAGTCCCATCCCGACGAGAAGCATCGCAGCCTGCTTTACGGTCAGCGCGGCGACGGTCTGGATAAAAAAGTCCATGTCTGTTCCCTGCCTTTCAGAGTCTGCCCGGACATGTGGCCCGGGAACGGAAAAGAGCCTTCGGGGCGATTGCGCCGCCCCGAAGGCTCGAAAATCGCCGCGTTCCGGCCGTTCCGGTCTATTTCCTTCTCAAAAGGAACAACGGCGCCAGAAGCAACAGGGAGAGCGGCGCGAACGACGCGGCCGAGCAGCCCTCCGATGCGCCGCCGCTCGGGTCGTTCCACGGGTCGTGCGTCACGGTGAACTCCCAGACCGGCCCGTTCGTCCGAAGCCCGTAGGAGTTGATCGAGTTGACCTGCCAGTAGTACTTCGTGTTGGCCGCAAGCGATGTCGGGACGTACTGGTTGACGCTGATGGTTCCGCCCTTTCCCGACGAGGTGACGATCGGCATGTCGGCGAGGCTCGTCCCGAGCCGGACCTCGTAGTTCAGCTTCACGGACGTATTGCCGCCGATAATGTTCGGGTCCTTGCCGGTCCACGAAAGGACCGCGTTCTTTGCGACATAGACGGCGCCGTGATCCGGCGAAGGGTCGGTGGCCGGATAGGGCTCGTAATGATTGTCCGGGAAGGTGTTTCCCGTGATGAAGACCCATGGGGGACTGTTGGCGACGTTGCCGTAGGCGTCGCTCGTCACGATCTTCCAGTAATACGTCGTCAGGGGAAGAAGCTTGACCGGGGGCGCATACTCGAACGTCGGATTCGTGAGATCCTGGGACACGGTCCGGATGCTCCCGAGATACGCCGGCGCGCTCTCGTTCGTGCCGAGATAGATGGCGTACGTGACGTCATCGCTGGCCGTTGTGTCCGTTCCCGTCCACTTGATCGTCGTGTTGCACACGACTTCCGTCGCCTCGTTCGCGGGCGTTGGAGCGCTTGCGGGTCGGACCGCCCCCCACGAAACAGCCGACAGCCCGAACAGGAACGCACAGCTCATAATGAAACCGAACAGTTTTCTTTTCATGCCTGCCTCCTTCGATCATCCGCCCGCGCAGAAAGTATGGTAGTACGCCGTCTCTGAATTGTACCCCAACCAAACCGCTCACGCCACATGATTCTTCAACGACCTCCGCATGATTCTCCGGTACCGCGTATGTATCCGAGGAACCCCAGGATGCTGTTTCGCAGGAAGAACGCTTCCTTCACCCTGTTTCCCGCATCGAAAAGCGAAACGGCCGCGATCAGGGGATCCTCGTCCCGCAGCCGGAGCGCGATTCGTTCGACGATTTCCCGGTCCTCGTTTCCGTATGAGGAAGCCGCGCGGCTCTCTTCCGCCGTGACCGTCTTCCACAACTCCATCTGGTCCAGGAGGCGATCGAGATCGCTCGCCGGCTCTTCGGTCCATCCGTAATGGCTATAGCACATCAGCGCGTATTCGCGTCGCCGCAGCAGTTCGACGGATCTCCGGTAGATATCGTATTCGAAACGGGGCGGCGTCCCCGGGTATTGATACCGGAAACCGGCGGGGACTTCTCCGTTCGGAAGGCAGCCGAATGTTTCGCGCGGAATCCACAGATCGGCGACCACACGCGTCAGCGCCACGCCCGCCGCTTCCCCCGGAAAGAGCAGCGATCCCGCGGAAGCGTGATAGACGAACGCGTCGTGATGAGAGGCATGTCCGGGCGTGGGAAGAATCTCCAGTTCGCGGACCGGCGACGCGTCGAGAAACGCGTGCGGGTCCACGATCCCGGGGCGTCCGAAGGCGTCGATCACGGTCGCTCCCAGCGTCGCGACGCTCGCCTCGTAGAGTTTTTCGGGCTGCGTGAGATGCGGACGCCCCCGCGGAGGCGCATAGACGCCGCACCCCGGGAAGTCCCTCAGGAACGCCGCCGTCCCGCCCGAATGATCGAGATGCACGTGCGTCGCCAGGAGCGTGTCCACGCTCCGGACGTCGAGCGATCGAAGCGTCCGGACGAGGCCGGGCGCCGTCGAGGTCGGCCCGGGGTCGACAAGCCCCGTCCAGCCCGTTCCGCCGTCGCGCAGGAGCCACGCCGTGATCTGATGCTCCATACCCGGAAGCGGTATCGGAAGGTCGATCATGAACACGTCGAGTCGCTCCCCCGCCGCGATGCGATATGCGGGAAAACACCCGCGTTCGGGGGGAATTCGTTCCGTTTTCACCGGATACAGCGCTCCTTTTTTGGTCGAAAATGGCCTGTCGTCTTTGCGGGCTTTCTCCGCAAGCCACATTATACACATCGCGGGGTGTGTTTTCCCTTCCATTTGGTGTAAAGTATCCCTGCATACGAAAAAGAGGGAGGCAGGCCATGCAGATACGAACCGGCGAGATTGTTCATATGAAAATGTACGACGTTGCGGATGAGATTCGACTCGATACGTTGCCGCCGGATGTTTTCGCGGGGCGTCTGCCCGTTCGCCAGTCGCTGGTCCGGGTCGAGACGAAATCGATCGAGCTGGTCAATCCGCCCGTGGCGGTCGACCTCGGACCCCGGGCGTGGGTGACGTCCTCCGGCCGGATCGTCTTCGATTTGTCGGCGCACTTTTTCGACGTCGGCGTCGTCTGCCTCATCATGCGGGTTCCGGTTCGAAACCTGGAACTTTCCGCCTTCACCGAAACCGCGCTATCGATGGACCCCGACCCGGAGATCGACCGCATGCTGGACTGGGAGATCGAGCAGATCATTCACGGGATCGGCGCCTGTCTGACGCGACAGCACGGTTTCGCCGACTTTCAGGAGGAATACACGTTCTATATCCTGAAGGACACCG
>CAZVUT010000215.1:1190-4590 GCA_964630155.1 uncultured Synergistaceae bacterium | reverse complement strand
ATCATTGCCGAATACCGCGCGAAAGCGGGCGACTCCGAAAAGGACAAGGCATGTGAAGGGGTGTGCTGTCATGGATAAGGTAAAGTCCCTGGACGACCTTCGGAAGATGAAAGCCGCCATGCAGAACGCGACGGAGCTGCGTGAGAAGGGGCAGAACATCGACAAGCTCATCGAAGTGAAGGTCAGCATGGCGACATGCGGCATCGCCGCAGGCGCGCGCGAAACGATGGCCGCCATGATGGACGAAGCGACGAAGCGCGGCATCAAAAACATCGTCTTCACCCAGTCCGGCTGCATGGGCTACTGCCATTCCGAACCCACGGTGACCATCGTGCGTCCGGGAGAGGAACCCGTGACGTTCGGCGAGGTGAAAGGCAAGAGAATTACGGAGATCTTCGATTCCTATATTCTCAAGGGCGAGCTGGTTGACGGGATCATTCCGCTGTCCAGCAAGAGCATTCACGACTAGGGCATCCCCCGGATAAGGAGAACAGAACATGGCCAATGTAAGAATGCACGTTCTCGTCTGCGGCGGAACCGGGTGCACCTCCTCCAGGAGTCTGGAGATCGTGGACGCTCTTCGGGCCGAAATCAAGGCCCAGGGTCTCGCCGAAGAAGTCAAGGTCGTCATCGCGGGCTGTTTCGGTTTCTGCGAAAAGGGCCCGATCGTCAAAATCTCCCCGGACAACACCTTCTACGTCCAGGTGACCCCGGAAGACGCGAAGGAAATCGTCGCCGAACACATCGTCAAGGGACGCAAGGTCAGTCGTCTGCTCTACGTGGACCCCAAGACGACCGAGCACATTTCCGACTCCAAGCACATGGACTTCTACAAGAAACAGCTCCGCATCGCGCTCCGCAACTGCGGCTTCATCGATCCCGAGAATATCGGCGAGTACGTCGCCCGGGACGGATACATGGCGCTCGGGAAGACGCTTTTCGAGATGACTCCGAAGGAAGTCGTGGACGAGGTCAAGAAGTCCGGGCTCCGGGGGCGCGGGGGCGGCGGTTTCCCCACCGGCCTGAAGTGGGAGATCGCGGCGTCGTATAAGGCGGCCCAGAAGTACGTCATCTGCAACGCGGACGAGGGCGACCCCGGCGCGTTCATGGACCGTTCCGTGCTGGAGGGAGACCCCCATTCCATCATCGAGGCCATGGCGATCTGCGGCTACGCGATCGGCGCGAGCAAGGGCGTCGTCTACATCCGCGCGGAGTATCCGCTCGCGGTCGAACGCCTGCAGAAGGCCATCGTCGCGGCCCGCGAGACCGGGCTGCTCGGAAACAACATCCTCGGCAGCGACTTCTCCTTCGATATCGATATGTACTACGGCGCGGGAGCGTTCGTCTGCGGCGAGGAGACGGCCCTGATCCGGTCCCTCCAGAGCGAGCGCGGCGAGCCGACGAGCAAGCCCCCCTTCCCGGCCGAGTCGGGCTTCTGGGGCAAGCCGTCCAACGTCAACAACGTCGAGACGTTCGCGAACATCCCGGTCATCTTCCTCAAGGGCGCCGAGTGGTTCGCCTCGATCGGAACGGCGAAGTCCAAGGGCACGAAGGTCTTCGCCCTGGCCGGCAAGGTCAACAATGTCGGACTCGTCGAAGTGCCGATGGGCACCACGCTGCGAGAGGTCATCTTCGACATCGGCGGCGGCATCCGGAACGGCAAGAAGTTCAAGGCCGCGCAGACGGGCGGTCCGTCCGGCGGATGCCTCACCGAGAAGTTCCTGGATACGCCCATCGACTACGACAACCTCATCGCGGCGGGCTCCATGATGGGATCCGGCGGAATGATCGTCCTCGACGAGGACGACTGCATGGTCAACGTGGCGAAGTTCTACCTCGGCTTCACGGTCGAGGAGTCCTGCGGCAAGTGCACCCCGTGCCGCGTCGGCAACAAGCGGATGCTCGAAATGCTCGACAAGATCTCCGAAGGCAAGGCGACGGAGAAGGACCTCGGCCGTCTGCGGGAACTCGCCAGCATCATCAAGGACACGTCGCTCTGCGGTCTGGGACAGACGGCGCCGAACCCGGTCCTGTCGACGCTCGACAACTTCTACGACGAATACCTCGCGCACGTTCGCGACAAGCGGTGCCCGGCCGGAAAGTGCAAGTCCCTGATGCAGTACGTCATCGATCCGGCCAAGTGCAAAGGCTGTACGATGTGCGCCAAGGTCTGCCCTGCCGGCGCCATCTCGGGAAAGGTCAAGGAACCCCATGTCATCAACCAGGACAAGTGCGTCAAGTGTGGGGCATGCTTCGCCACCTGCAAGTTCGGTGCGATCTCGAAGCGGTAGCCTGAGGAGGACGAAGCGATGATTAACCTGAACATCGACGGAAAGTACGTGAAGGTCCCCAAGGGGGCCACGATTCTCGATGCCGCGAAGCAGCTCGGCATCGAGATCCCCACGCTGTGCCATCTGGATCTCCACGACCTCGGAGTCGTCAACAAGGCGGCTTCCTGCCGCATCTGCGTCGTCGAGGTCAAGGGCCGGCGAAACCTCGCCCCGGCATGCGCGACGCCGGTCACCGAAGGCATGGAAGTCCACACGAACACCATGCGCGTTCTGAACGCGCGCAAGACGGTCCTCGAACTGCTGCTCTCCGACCACCCGAAAGACTGCCTGACCTGCGCGAAGAGCGGCCAGTGCGATCTCCAGGAGCTTGCGGAACGCTTCTGCCTCCGCGAGAACCGGTACGAGGGCGGCGCGCAGTCCACATACAAGAAGGATGTTTCCCCCGCGATCGCGCGCGACATGGACAAGTGCATCATGTGCCGCCGCTGCGAAACGATGTGCAACGAAGTCCAGACAGTCGGAGCGCTGTCCGGCGTGAACCGCGGCTTCAACGCCGTCGTGGCGCCCGCGTTCGACATGCCGCTCGAAGAGTCCGTCTGCACGTTCTGCGGCCAGTGCGTCGCCGTCTGCCCGACGGGCGCGCTCGTCGAGCGGGACTACTCCTGGCAGGTCATCGAAGCCATCGCGGATCCCGACAAGGTCGTCGTCGTCCAGACCGCGCCCGCCGTCCGCGCCGCGCTCGGCGAGTGCTTCGGGATGGAGCCGGGCACGCTCGTGACCGGAAAGATGGCTTCCGCCCTCCGGCAGATGGGCTTCAATTACGTCTTCGACACGGACTTCGCCGCCGACCTCACGATCATGGAAGAGGGCGCGGAGCTTCTCGACCGGATCACGCGGTTCCTGTCCGGCGACAAGAGCGTCCGGCTGCCGATCCTCACCTCCTGCTGCCCGGCCTGGGTCAAGTTCTTCGAGCACCAGTACCCCGATCTTCTTGACGTCCCATCCACCGCGAAATCGCCGCAGCAGATGTTCGGCGCGATCGCGAAGAACTATCTGGCCGAAAAGCTCGGCATTCCGCGCGAAAAACTCGTCGTCGTGTCGGTCATGCC
>CAZVUT010000215.1:0-1090 GCA_964630155.1 uncultured Synergistaceae bacterium | reverse complement strand
TTCGGCGCCACAATCCTTCGAGGTCCGAGAACAGGCGCAGCTTGAGCGCGACGTCAAGCGACGTAAACGCCTCGTCGAGCAGAAGGACATCCGGCTCCGTCAGGAGCGCACGCGCGAGGTTGACGCGCTGCTTCATTCCGCCGCTGAGTTCGTGGGGGCGGGCATTCGCTGCATCCGACAGGTTCAGGCCCGCAAGGATCGCCGACGGGTCGCGATCCGATACGAAAGCGAGATTCCTCCGCACCGAAAGCCACGGTATCAGCCTGGGTTCCTGGAAGACATACCCCACCCGCGACGCACGGACGCGTATCTCCCCTTCGGAAGGGACCGCAAGTCCGGCCGCGATGCGGAGAAAGGTCGTCTTGCCGCACCCCGAGCGCCCGAGAAGCGCGACTCGTTCTCCATGCGCAATCGAGACGTCCCAGGAGCGGAACACCCATTCCCCCTCGAACGACGCGCCGAGATTCCGCGCGCTCAGGACGGGATCCATCGTCGCCCCGCGCCCCGGATCGCCGTCCGGACGCCCCACTCGCCGAGAAGTCCCAGAAGCACCGCAACGAGCGAGAGCGCATAGACCCCCTCGACGTCGGCCATCTGGCGCGCCCACGCGATGCGGACGCCGAGTCCGTCGCCGCCGCACAGATATTCCGCGACGAGAACCGCCTTCCACGCGCCGCCCGAGACCGTGTCCACCACGGCCTTCATGAACGGGGCGAGCGACCCGAGATACAGGTCCCTCCATCGCCGGACGCCCCGGACCCCGTAGAGATCCGCCATTTCGACGAGATCCCGTTCAAAGTGCCGCACTCCGGCGACGGTCGTGAAAACCGCCGACGGCAGAAATGCGAGCGATGCGATGAAAACCGGTCCGCGCCATCCGATTCCGAACGCGAACACGACGAGCGCGAGCCACGAGATCACGGGCATCGCCTGCGCGGCCAGAAGCAGCGGACGAAACGCTTCGTTGAGCGCGGGGGACAGTCCGAGCGCCATTCCGATCCCGACGCCGAGAGAGACGACGATGCAGAGAACGGCCAGGACCTTGCCCATCGACGAGACGACGGAGGAAACCAGCGCGGCGTCGGCCATG
>CAZVUT010000214.1:0-4617 GCA_964630155.1 uncultured Synergistaceae bacterium | reverse complement strand
GATGGGAATCACGATTCCCGCGGGGGGCGGCCGCGACCAGAACGAACTCGTCGTCACGGACGTCGGCGGCGAGGAGTGGATGCGCTTCGGGAGCTACCGCTTCCGGCCGCTTGAAACCGTCCCGGTCCTTTCGGCCGACGTCGCGCGCGACGTGACGCTCGGGCCTGCGGGCGACGGCGAATGGCTGCGGCTCGACCCGGGCGTTTCGGGCGCGACGCTGGCGGTTGCGCCGGAAGGGGATTCGTTCCGCTGGATGCTCTTCGACGCCTCGTTCGCCTGCGTCGCCGACAGCCTGGTGCGGGGAACAGCCCCGCTGTCCGGCGCGCCGCAGGGGGGGTACCTCCATCTGATGGGCGACGCGGGAACTGGCTTTACGGTGACGCTCGCGACGGCGGGAAAATAGCGAAACCGGTAAAAAATACGACCGATTTGGGCCGAAAGCGGTAAAAATTTTTACCGCTTTCGGCCGCTTGCGTTTTGAAACTACCAGTAGTATAACTACTGGTAGTTTTGAACATAGCGGCAACGAAGGGGGCGTATCCATGAACGAACCCGTACGGGAGTTTTTCGGCGCGGAGGACGTGAAGGCGCTGCGCCTGCGCCTCGGCTGCACGCAGGAAGAGTTCGCGAAGATCGTCGGCGTGACCGTCGCGGCGCTGAGCCGGTGGGAGACGGGGCGGGCCGCGCCTCGCGGACGCAACGGCGCGTTCTTCGCCTTCCTGCGGGATCGGATGGACGAGGGCGCGGAGCCGGAGACATTGAAGCGCCTGCTGCTCATCGGAGGGGCGCTTGCGACCGGCGGAGACCCGCCCGTCGTCCTGATGATGTCGGGTCGGCTGACGGAAGAGGATCTGATGCGGGAACTCACGAATCTGTTCGCGAAAGAGGGGACGAAGCGATGACGGTACTGTCGGCGCAGCGCTTTGACAATTCAAGGGACGGCGGATGTTCCACGCTGGAAGTCCGGGAAACGTCGCGAAGGGGGCGGAAGACGCCCGAACCCCGTCCGGTTCCGTTGAAGGAAACGTCCGTGACGGGGAGTGTCCAGGGACCGCTCGCGTCGCTCGTCCTGAACCAGCTCTTCGACTGTTCCTTCCTGAAGGAGGAAACGGCCGCCGAGGCGGTCTACCGCTTTCCGCTGCCGGGGGACGCGATTCTTCGCGGCGTGACCGTGAGCTTCGGAGCCGTCCGGATCGCGACACGACTGGCCGAACGGGAGGACGCGCAGGCGGAATACGACGACGCGGTCGAAACAGGGCATCAGGCCGCGCTCGTCACGCGCGAGAGCGACGACGCCTTCACGCTCCGGATCGCGGGGCTCGCGAAAGACGAGCCCGTCCGCGTCGAAACGGCCTTCCTTCTGTGGCTCAGGCCCACGGCCGACGGGTTTTCGCTGCGGCTGCCGCTGACGCTCGCGCCCCGCTACGTGCGCGACGACGAAGCGAAAACGCCGCGTTCGCACGCGCAACCGCTCGAGTCCCGATGGGACCCCCGGCATCGCGTGCGCCTGTCGTTGCTCTGCCGGGGCGTCGCGGGCGCGGAGTGTCCGACGAACGCGATCCGAACGGCCGACGAAGCCGGGGCGCTCCGCGTGACCTTCGCGGAGGACGCGGTCTGGCCGGATCAGGACCTCGTCCTGGAGCTTCATTCGGCGCCGCGCGATGCGGACGGGTCCGTACGGCTCGACGTCTTCGCGGCCGCGGCCGAAGGCGCCGGAGACGGCGGTGGAACGTTCCTCGCGCTCGCCGCGCCCGCGGGCGCTCCGGCCGCATCGGAAGGGGCGGGCGCGCCGCGGGAGCTGCTGCTTCTCGTGGATCACTCGGGTTCGATGGAGGGCCCCAAGTGGGAGGCGGCGGACTGGGCCGTGAAGATCCTGCTCTCGCGTCTCGGCGACGACGATGCGTTCAACCTGGGCTTCTTCCACGACACGTGCCGGTGGATGGCGCGCACGCCCGTGAAGGCGACGGAGAAGAACCGGCAGCGGGGCGAACGGTTCATCGCCGACAGCACGGACTCCGGCGGCACGGAACTCGGAATCGCGCTCGAACAGGCCCTCGCGCAGCACCGTGTCGAGGGGCGCGTCGCGCGGCACGTCGTCGTCCTCACGGACGCGCAGGTCAGCGACCATGACCGGATTGCCGCGCTGCTCGAACGGGAATCCGCGCGCGGAGATTTCCGGCGCGTCAGTGTCGTCTGCATCGATGCCGCGCCCAACGAACCGCTCGCGTCGGCGATGGCCGAAACCGGGCGCGGCATCGCGTGCTTCCTCACGTCGAACCCCGACGAAATCGACATCGCGACGGCGCTCGACGACCTCTTTCTCGAGTTTTCGCGGCCGCTCGCGCTCGGGCTCCGTCTCGAAGGCGACGCGGAACTTGCGGAGGCGACCGGACGATACGCAGGTTCGGACGGCGCGCTCGACCTCGGCGACCTGACGGCCGGGCGTCCCCGGTGGATCTGTGGCCGCTTCCGGCGCAACGGCGCGGGCGGTCCCGTCGCGTTCCGTCTGAAAGACGACGCGGGCGCGACGCTCGCCTCCGCGTCGGTCGATCCGGAAACGTCCGGCGGAGAGTGGGCCGACGCGGTCCGGGGGCTGTACGGCGCGTTGCGCGTGCGGCGGCTCGAATCGCTCGTCGCCGCCCCGCGGCTCCGCAACATCCCGGAGATTCTCGGGCGCATGGGACTCGCGTCGCGGGTCCGTGAAACGCTCTACCAGGAGAACGAACGGCTCGCGACGGCCGACATCGCGGAGCTTCTGGTCCGCGAATCGCTCGCGGCCGGAATCCCGTGCTCGAAGACGGCCTTCGTGGCCGTCCGCGAGGAGGCCGGGGTGAAGGTCTCGGAGCGCCTCGTCGTTCCGAACGCGTTGCCGCGCGGCTGGGACGCGGGCTTCGCGGCCCCCATGCCGTGCATGCCGGCGCCGGTCTGCGAGTGCGAAGAAAGTATGATGCCGGATGGCTTCGCCAGCGCGGCGCCCGAGCCGCAGACCCAAGCTCCGGTTATGCGGAGAGTGTCGGTTTCCGCGCCGGGCGGGAGCCGCAGCGTTTCGGGGATTCTCAAGAACATGGGGCTTCTTCGCGGGAAAAAGCCGCAGGCGATGTCCGCCGGAAGCGGTTTCGCGGCGGTGCAGTCCGCGGCGCCTTCGGAACGTCTGCTGTACGACGGCCCCGTTGCGCCCGGAGGTGCGGGCGCAGCGCTGTTCGACGGCGTCGCGGGTTCGGGCGACCTCGCCGGGCTCGGGGTTCTGCACGCGCTCGTCGTCGGGGCGACGTTTGCGGATGGGGCCGGCGCGGGGAACGCGGAAATCCGGATTCTCGTGAACGGGGTCGCCGCGGCAAAGGTTCGCCTTGCCGACCTTTTGCGCCTCGGCGGGCGGCGGCCGCTCAATATTCGCCTGCACGACGGGGATCGCGTGTCGATCGAACTTTCGGGTGCGGATCCTGCCGGGATAGCGCGGCTTCGCGTCTCGGCCGGATAGAGAGGGAAAGCACATGAAAAAGACGCTTCGGGAATGCGATCCCGGGGCGTCTTTTTCTTTGTGCCCCCGTCGTTTTCGGATTATACTGTCGGAAAACGGATACGAAAGTCGGAATTCGCCGAAAGGAGTTCGGAACGTGGACGAAGAACGCGAAGTGATCGATCCCGAAGTCGTCGACGACGGCGACGGGCCCCGAAGCGGGTACGAAAAATACGGCCGCCATTTCAGCGAGGGCGGCTTCTGGGCGAAAACGGCGAAAGTCGCGCTCCGGGCGGGAGCGGGGCTCGTCGAAAAGGCGCTGGTTCTCTACTACGTCATGCGCGACGAGGCGACGCCGCTCTGGGCGAAGGCCGCGATCACGGGCGTCCTCGGCTATTTCATCCTGCCCATCGACCTGATCCCGGACTTCATCCCCGTCGCTGGCTTCACGGACGACCTCGGCGCGATCGGCGCTGCGATGCTCATCGTCGCCGCGTATGTCCGGGACGACCACAGGGACCGCGCGCGCGCGAAAATGAAGGACTGGTTCCGCTAAAGGCCGAAAGCGCTGTCGCCTGCGAGAATCCGGGGAACGCGCCGGCGGCGGAAAGAACAATGCGGCCCGGGTTTCCGCACACGGGAAGAATGGTTTCCGTTCGGAATCGTGATACGATATCTTTCTGTTTAAAAGTCAGATCACACCACAATACCGGGAAAGGACGTGTCGTCATGAAGAAATTAGCGGCGTTTTTACTCCTGAGTCTGTGTCTCTGCGCGGGAATCACGGGCGCGGAGGCCGTCAGCATTTCGATCGTCGCTCCGTCGGATGGAAGCCGCATCCTCGCCCCGACGCGCGACTTCTACGTGATCGTCTCGCTCGACCGCGAAGGAATGAACCCTGAGGAAGAGCCCTTCAACGTGCGATTCGAACTCTACCGCAACGGCAATCCGACCGCCCTCAGGACCCTCATGAGCGCCGTGGACGGCAACGGACTGACGCCCGCCGGCGCGATCGAGACGGACTACGCGAACGGCTGGACTCCCGGAACCTCGGCGGACATCCTCGCCGCGCCGCTGCCGGACCTCGTATTCGACCCGGCGCAGCCCGTTACGAAATTCGACCCCGAGCAGAAGGCCGTCGTCACGGCGCACTACGCGGC
>CAZVUT010000213.1:0-4670 GCA_964630155.1 uncultured Synergistaceae bacterium | reverse complement strand
TGGTCGAGGGAGCGGTCCCTGCCGTCTTTCTTGTGGCACTGGATCTTGGCGAAGACGACTTCCATGTGCTTTTCCCGGAACGCTTTCAATATCCGCCGGTTGTTCGGGACGACGACCCGGTCGATCGCATCGTAGAAGGGCTTCCATCGATCGAGATGCAGAAGCTGTTCCGCTGTCGGGTTCTTCGGGGCGGGGCGTGTCACGAAGACGCGCTGAAGATCCACGACAAGAAGCGCGGTTTTTTCGGGTTCGATCACGATTTCTCCCCTGTCGTGATCCGGCTCGTAATAGAATGATACGTATCTGTCGTTAACTCTCATTCCAGAAACCACCTCTCGGAAAATGTCCGCGCCCGCAATCCCGAGGCGTTCCATCAGATCCGTCCGTTTCGGGGGCGGGGCATGTCGTTGCATCCTGCTTCCTGCGCCTGTCGCGCCGTCTTCTCTTCCCGTCAGCCTCCTCTCCTCCGGTTCGTACGCGGGGCTCCTGAGCGCTTCCCGCAAACGGAACGCGCCGTATGAACGCCCGACGTGAAGAACGGACACTCATACGGCGCTACACTACTTTCGGAAAGGGAAATAGCCCATCGGCGGCAAGAGCACAATCCGCTTTTTCCATCTTCCCTGTTTCAGTATTTTCTCTGCGGAAAAAAGGAAGGCGCAAATGGGGAGAAACGGGAGCGTCAGCGTGGGACCGGGATGAGCCCCCTGGATATAGCGTACTTCGTGAGTTCGGCGATGTTCCGGACTCCGATTTTTTTCATGAGGTTCTGGCGGTGGGTTCCAACCGTCTTGACGCTTACATGCAGCATTCCGGCGATTTCAGCGTTCGTCCGGCCCTCGGCAAGCATTTTCGCGATTTCGCTTTCCCTCGGGGAAAGCTCCGCGCCGTCACCCTCGCCGTTTCTCCCGAGTCCGTGGACCGCGTCCACATAGAGCTTCGCCACTATTTCGGAAACGCTCGGTCCGAGGTAGACGTCTCCGTTTCGCACGGCGTACAGCGCTTCGGCGAGTTCGGTCGAGGCGCAGTCTTTCAGGAGAAACCCCCTGGCTCCGGCTTTGAGCATTTCCGATATGAAGCACCTGTCGGAGTACATCGAAAGCGCAATGATTTCCGTATCCGGATTCTCCCGCTTGATGATCCCCGCGGCTTCGATGCCGTCGAGTTCGGGCATGATGACGTCCATGACGACAACATCGGGCTTCAGCTCGTTGACCAGCGCCACGGCCTCGCGGCCGTTCGACGCCTCCGCCACGACGGTCACTTCGGGAACACGATTCAGAATCATCCGGATTCCCTCCCGGACGATGGTATGATCGTCGGCGATGACGACCCTGATCATCGTTCTCACGCTCCTTTGTTCTCGAAAGCCTCCACGGGAATGATAAGCGTCACCCTCGTCCCCTGCCCCTCTTTCGAGCGGATATCCGTATGCCCTCCAAGGGATTTCAGACGTTCCTTCAAGCTGAAGAGCCCAAACGATTTTTCGTTCCATCCGGTGAAGGATATTTCGCCGGCGTCGAATCCCTTCCCGTGATCGATGACGCTGAGCCGCAGAAAGCGCTTGTCGGAAAAGGAGCTTACGACCTTCGCACGGTTGGTCCCGGCATGTTTGACGACGTTCATGAGCAGCTCACGGAGCGCCCTGAAGAGAAACGCCTTCAGTTCGTCGACCATCGTGTCGGGCAGTCCCCTGTTTTCATAGGCGACCTCGAGTCCGTATTCGTCGTACAGCTTCTCGGCAAGCCGGTTGACGGACGGACCGAACCCAAGCTTGTACAGGACGGGAGTGCCGAGTTCGAATGTCAGCGCCCGCGTCATGCGGATCGATTCGTCGATGGCGTCAAGGACGTGCGAGAGTTCCTTCAGCGTCCCGCCGTCGTCCGTGTTCTGGGAGAGCAGCACCAGCCTGATCTTGGAGAGCGCGAGGTTCTGGCCGATCGTATCGTGCAGCTCGGCTGCGATCTTCCGCCGCTCCTTCTCCTCCGAATTGGAGAGCGCCGCCGCCAAGGCCTGGAGCTGCTGCCGGTATTCGATCTCCCTCCGCTCGCTTCGCCGCTGGAGCGTGACGTCGTTCGCATGCATGATGACACAATCCGGCGCGAGAGAGAAACAGGAGATCTGGAATTCGGAAGCCTCTCCGCCGGGACGAAGCGTCATTTCCCGTTCCAGGGCGCACTGCCGCCGCATGCAGATGCGCAGCAGCGAAGAGAGTTCTCCGGAATCGGCGTAGAGTTCCGTCAGTTTTTTCCCGACGTCTTCCGAAATCCTGTTCCGGCTCTTTTTCATCGCGGCGCTGTTGTAGTTCACGAGGACGAAGTCCCCGTCTTTCTCCCGCCACGTATAGGCGGACGCCGGAACGCTGTTGTAGTACGTCATGAAGCTCCGGTCCCGAATGTTCAGCTCCTCGCGGATGTTCCTCGAGAAGCGCGCCCTCCAGCCGAAAAAGATGACGGCCAGAAGCACGGGAAGGGCCGCCATGACGCTGAAGACGCGCGACGCGGACCAGTAGGGGGCGTCTTCGACATACCAGCGTCGGTTGATGTCGGCGAACAGGTCGCTCCCGCGGAGTTTTTCGATGGCGGCGTTGATTTCGGAGAGAACTTCTCCGTCCTTCTCGGAAAGAGCGAAACCCTGCCTCGATTCGAACAGGACGTCTCCGGTCGGCGAGATCCGTTCAAGGACGCCCGCATCGCTCGCGACGCGGACCAGAGGATCCTGAGGACATACGACCGCGTCCACGTCGCCGGAGAGCAGGGCGAAGACGCAATAGGGGATGGACTCGAAGGGCGCGATGTCCCGGACGCCGGTTCTCTTCAGATACGAGAATGCGAAACTCGAGCGGACTGCGCCGATTTTCAGTTCGCTCAGCTTCCGGTTCGCATGAACGGCCGCGTTTCGCTTCAGGACAAACGTCCTGACGGGAAAACATTCCAGGGGGTCGGAAAAGACGATCCCCTGCCCGGCCATCTCCGTCCTGCCGAGTCCGGAGTTCGGAATCAGATCGACCTTTCCGGAGAGCAACGCTCCGAGCATTTCGTCCAGGCCGTCCACAACCACAAAGCTGATCTTCATGTTCCCGAACCGGCCGACGGCGTCGAGCATTTCGACTGTCGATCCCTTCGGAATTCCGTCGCTGTCTATAGAGTACTGCGGTGGAAAATCCTTCGGGATGGCGATGCGAATCTCACGAAGCTCTTCGGCGAAAGCGGAGCCGGAACGTCCTGCGAACACCATCGCGAGCGCAAGGACGAGCATGACAGGCAACCGCCGCATCGATCCCTGCGGCAAGATCTCACGCATCGTCGCTCCGGGGATTATACGGAACGTCCTCCGTCCGGCAGGAGTCTTTCGCAAGGGACATCCCGTTCACAACCGCCGGACGCGGCCGGCGGTCACTCCCGCTCGCGTCCGATAAGGTCCCACTTGTTGCCGTACAGGTCCAGGAAAATGACGACGGGACCGTACGCTTCCCGCCGGGGTTCTTCCGCGAAGCGAACGCCGCACGCCTTCATGTGTTCACAGTCTCCGTCGAAGTCGCTCGTGTAGAGGAAAAAGGCCACGCGCCCGCCCGTCTGGTCGCCGATCCGCCTCTGCTGTTCCGGCGTCGCCGCCCGGGCCAGAAGAAGCGACATTCCGGACGGCCCGGAGGGAGCGACGACGACCCAGCGCTTGCCGTTGTCGAGCGGCGTGTCCTCGACCAGCCGGAAGCGAAGGATGTCCGTAAAGAAGGCGATCGCCTCGTCGTAGTCTCGGACGACGAGCGTGCAGTGCGCGATCGACCGCCGCATGCTACGGCCTCGCCGTTTCGTTCCAGATATCGCGGAAAATCTTCCACGTACCGTCGGTCTGCTTCCTGAGGACCAGGAGGCAGTGTCCTTCGACGGATGCGGGGGTCCCGCCGGCCTTCGGCGCATCGGTTCTCGCGAATTCCGCGTTCAGGAAGGCCCAACCCTCGCAGATGCGGCTGTCGCCGGGCTTCAGTTCGAACTGCGAGCGCGTTTTCGCGAAATGGCCGACGTACCGGGCCGTGATCTTCTCCGCGCCGACGACCGCCGGCATTCCGGGCGGAAGCAGCATTCCTTCCGCGTCGAAGAGACGCCCGATCGCCCCGGCGTCGTTCGCGTTGAACGCGGCGTTGAAGTCCCGGCGCACCGCGTCGACGGCGGCCGTCTCGTCCGCGGCGAACGCGGCCCCTCCGGCCGGAAGCGCGCACAGCAGCGCGACGACAAAAATCGCAAAGCGGACGAAATACGGTTGATTCCTCATCACCGACACCTCCCTGATGTCATCCGGCCGGACGCTGCGCATTCGACCGCGATACATTCCATCCATTCCGACTTTTCTGTCGAACACTATAGCAAAGCCGCCCGCGTTGTCAAACGCGCATCGTCGTGCGGCGAAAGTCCCTCAGCTCACGGTCGTCGCCGCGTTCCCGAGGACGCGGTCTGCGAACGCGGCGATACTTTCGACGGCCTGACGGCCTTCGTCGACGACGTGGGCGAGCATCTGGAAGACGTGCCACATGCCGTCCCACTCCTCGAACGTCACGGAAACTCCCTGCGCCTTCGCGCGTTCCGCGAGCAGGCGGATTTCGTCGAGAAGGACCTCGTTTTCCCCGACCTGGACGAGGAGCGGCGGCAGGCCCGAAAGATCCCGGTCGACGGGCG
>CAZVUT010000212.1:0-4676 GCA_964630155.1 uncultured Synergistaceae bacterium | reverse complement strand
AATTACGCTTGACACCCCAAGGCCGCGGCCGATACACTGCATGCTGTTTGAAAATCACACGCACCGGCTGCGGAGGGATATTCCATTCGTACGGGAAAGCTCGCGTATCTCGCTCTCGGTCTCGTCCTGCTTCTCGCCGTCGCGGCGGGCGTCTGGGCGTATCGTTTCACACAACGGCCGCAACCTCCGACGCGCCCCACAGAGCCTCTGGCCTCTCCGGTCGAGCCGGCCCGACCGACTCCCGTTTCAGGCATTCCGCAGCGGGAACTGCCCCCGCCCGCCGGTCCGGTGGAGCGGGACCAGCGATGGATACGAATCGTCAAGAGCCGCTTCACGCTGATTCTCTATCGCGGGAACGACGTGGAACAGTCCTACCCCATTGCGATCGGCAAAAACGGCGGCAAGAAACTGCGTTCGGGGGACAACCGCACGCCCGAAGGCCGTTTTTCCATAGAAAAGATCCAGGACGCCTCCTCCTGGACCCACGACTTCGGTGACGGCAAGGGGCAGATCAAAGGCGCGTACGGCCCGTGGTTCATCCGGCTCAAGACCGGGTGGCAGGGGATCGGGATTCACGGAACGCACGACCCCCTGTCCATCGGCGGCAAGGTGTCCGAAGGGTGCATCCGGATGCGGAACCAGGATGTCTCCGACCTGCGTCGCCGCGTCGTTCCCGGGATGCTCGTCGTTATTGAGGAGTGACGGCCGTCTTTTTGTAGGTGTACGTCACTCCCTGTATGGGCTCGGGGAGAATCCTGCTCCGGATCCGGACGGCCCCCGCCTCGTATTCGATTGCATGCAGCCGCAACGGGAAGACGAATTTCGAGAGATCGAGAATCGGCTGGATTTGCGAGACGGCCTTGTCCGTGATGAAATCCGGCACGCCGACGCGGTTGACGGCGAGCGTGTAGTCCGAAAGCCAGATCTGCTGCGCGTCAACGATCCGGAAGCGACTCGTGATTTCGATGAGGACATCGAGCGTGAACAGCACGCGAACCTGATAGTATCCCCGCGCGTACACCCCATCCTTCCCGATGGAGAGCTGGATGCCATGCCAGTGGTCGTCGTCGCCGAAGTCCTTCCCGAGAAGATTCCGGTTGATGTCGTCCGCGGTGATCCTGCAATCGGCCACTGCGTGGAGCATGCGCTTTACGTCGACGTTCCCCTTCTTCCACTCCGATACCGGCGTCAGTTCGACGCCCATGCCCCGGACCTTGAGCGAGGCGACCCGGACGCCGCCTATGGAGCAGCCCTTGATGTCGAGATACATGTCCCGGACGGAGCCTGACGGATCGGGAGGCTCGTCGAGAACCATAACCATCTCGTCGGGCGTGAACTTTTTCGCGAAAAAATCCATCAACATCGCTCCCGTATCCCCGGAAACGGGGGCCGCAAAAACGGGCGTTCCGCAGCAAAGCGCGATGATCGCCGCAAACAGGGCAGGCATGGCGCAGCGTTTCCCACAGTACATTCCGACATTCCTCCTCATCGTTGTTCCGTTCCGATTCGCGACGGGGTCACGAATCCTCCCCGTTGATCTGCTCGATTTCGAGCATCAATGATTCCCATTTCGGAAGGAGCTCGTCGAGCCGGGCCGACGCCTTGCTTCGCAGGAGCATGAGGTCCTGCACGCGGCGGGAATCGGCCAGAACGTCCGGGGTGCACAGAAGCCCGTCGGTTTCCGATTGCGCCCGTTCGAGCGCCGCAATTTCCGTCTCCAGAGGCGTCAGCGTCTCCATGACGATCCGCTTCCGCCGGTATCGTTCGTTGCGGCGTTCGGCCTCGGAGCGTTTCTTCGTCCGGTCGTCCGCCGTCGCGCCCGCCTGGGAGACGCCGGATTCCTGATCCTGCGTCTGCGCGTCCAGAGCCGCCCGTTTCCCGACGAAATAGGAATAGTTCCCCGGGTAGTCCCGGATGCCGCCGTCCCTGATTTCGATGATCCGGGTCGCGAGGGAGTCCAGGAAAAACCGGTCGTGGGAAACGATGACAAGCGTGCCCGAATACTCCAGAAGGGCCTCCTGGAAAAGCTCCCGGGTCGTCATGTCCAGATGGTTCGTCGGCTCGTCAAGAATGAGAAGGTTTGAATCCCGGAGCAGGATCTTGAACAGCGCGAGCCGGGACTTTTCCCCGCCCGAGAGAATGGAAACCGACTTGTGGATATCGTCGCCCGAGAAGAGAAACGCCCCGAGCAGCGTCCTTCGCGGCCCTTCGAGCAGCGGTCCCCCCGCGTCGAGGGCTTCCTGCCACACGGACCGGCGGTAGTCGAGGTTTTGCGTGCTTTCCTGGGAGAAGAAGGCGACCCTGACGTTGTGTCCGTGACGCACGTCTCCGGCAGTGGGGGCCTCCTGCCGGGCGATGAGCCGCGACAGTGTGGACTTTCCCGCGCCGTTGACTCCCACGAGCGCGATCTTTTCCCCTCGGTTGATCGAAAAGGAGACGCCGCGGAACACGCTCACGCCGCCATAGCTCTTGCCCACATCGGTGACGCGGACGACCTCATGTCCACTCCTCGGACACTCGGGGAAACGGATTTTGACAGACTTTTTCGGGCCGTCGATTTCCACGATCTCCATCTTTTCGAGCGTCTTGATGCGGCTCTGAACCTGCGCGGCCTTCGTCGCCTTGTACCGGAATCGTTCGATGAACGATTCGGTCTTCTCGATGAAGGCTTCCTGTCGCTCCCTGTTCCGGAGGGCTTCCTCCCGTCGCTGTTCCCGTTCCCGGAGATACTCGGAATAGCTGCCGCGATAAAGCGTGACGGAACGGTTTTCCAGTTCCGCGACATGGGTGCACATCCGCTCCAGAAAGCGCCGGTCGTGCGCCACGGCGATCATTGTCCCCCGAAAGCCGGAAAGCCAGCCTTCAAGCCATTCCATGCTCTCCGTATCCAGATGGTTCGTCGGTTCGTCAAGCAGCAGGATGTCCGGCGCTCCCAGAAGGATGGACGCCAGCAGGATCCGCATCTTCCAGCCGCCCGAGAACTCGCCGCAGCGGCGAGTTCTGTCGGCGTCGCGAAACCCGAGTCCCGTAAGCACCTTCCCCGCAAGAGAATCGAACGCGTAGCCTTCCAGCGCCTCGAACCGCCGTTGCGTCTCCTCATGGCGGCGCAGGAGGTCAGGCAAGCGGGGGCCGCCTGCGGAAATCTCCTGCGAAAGGCGCTCCAGCTCCCGTTCGGCGTCCGCGACGCCGGCGCGTTCCCGCAACAGGGCAAGCAGCGGGATGTCCCGGAGTTCAACGAGATCCTGGGGAAGGTATCCCATTCGATGCCGTCCGGGAATGACGACCGACCCGTCGTCCGGCTCCATGCCCCCCGACAGGATGCGAAGGAGCGTGGTCTTTCCCGACCCGTTCAACCCGACGAGCCCGACGCGCGCGCCGTCCGGAACATTCATCGAAAGATTGTCGAAAAGCAGGCGTTCTCCGAAGCGGAGGGTGATATCATTGACACGTATCACATTCTGTCCGTCCTTTGGCTCCATGACGCGCCGCCCCGTCCCGGAAACCCGGGAGGACTCCTGGCGCGTGGAAGAGACTGTAGCGTCAGTATAGGGGCTCGGATGGAGCGGTGTCAAAGAAATTTGTCGGATGTGAAAACGCGTACGAAATTGCTTGACAGTTCCGCATCCATCATATATTGTAATAGCGCCGGATAGTATCCGGCGTATTTAATTTATTTAGGGAGGCTCTCTATTTATGACCCAAGGAACAGTGAAATGGTTTAACGAGGCCAAGGGCTACGGCTTTATCACGACTGACGAGGGCAAGGACGTCTTTGTTCACTACAGCGCCATCATGGGCGACGGGTTCAAGACGCTTGCGGAAGGACAGAAGGTTTCTTTCGAGATCACTCAGGGCGCCAAGGGGCCTCAGGCTTCCAACGTCCAGAAGGTGTAGCGCGCCCGCTCAGTTCGCAAATCAGACGATGAGATAAAGGACGGCCTCTTGGGGCCGTCCTTTTTTTATGGCGCGACATGCGTACGGATGTGTAAAAAATGAAATCGAAATACATATTTCCCTTGACAGTACGGAAGTTCGCACTAATACTCTATGCCGCCTGTCGCTTTCCGAACGAAGCAGGCGAACGGGTTCGGCCGGACTGTGGACGATGGTGTCATTCCCGTAACGGGAAGGCGTATATCGATCATATCGCGGAATCGCGGAGAATGTGCGGATGAGGCGTTTTTTCGAAATCCGGAGAGAGGTGACGGTGCATGAAGAGACTTTGTGTATGTATGATGACGATGCTGTTGCTGCTGCCGCAGGGGGCGGCCGGGCGGGCTTCGGCGGGAGACGTTGACGTGAACGAGTACCTGGCGCTTGTGCTGCGGTTGAACGAAGATATCCGCGCCTCGCTGCGGCTGGTCGAGGCGAAGTACTTTTCCGTCCGGTCGGCGATTGCGTCGCAGCGACCTTCGGCCGGGCTCAAGGGCAACGCATCCCGCGTCACGGGTGACGCCGGGGGCGACTATACGCTCTCCGCAGCGATCACCCACCGGTTCGACATTTCGGGAATCTACGGCGCCCAGGAGCGGCAACTCGTGCTCGGCTACGAAATCGCCGCCTCGGAACATGTTGCGACGGTCAACTCGCTTCTGGCGCAGGCCGAGCAGACCTACTGGAGCGCCGTGCTCGCCCGCGCGAACGTCCAACTCCAGAAAGACACGCTGGCGCAGCGT
>CAZVUT010000211.1:0-4732 GCA_964630155.1 uncultured Synergistaceae bacterium | reverse complement strand
CAGTCTTCGCGTGGGGGATTACCGCATCCTCTACGAGGTGCGGGGCGACACCGTGCTTGTGCCCGTCATCCGCATCGGCCACAGAAACTACTTCCTGCAGTAAGTATCCGCAGACATGCGAAAAATCGAGAACGTGACTGGCGCAGCCACCGAAATGCACCGTCACGTTTTTCCGAAACGCTTCCAATCGTCGAGGAGAGCTCGCTTCTGAAAAGTTTTCCCCTTTTCTCGTTGGGCATTCCTGCCGTCGAGCGACAGCCGCCCTGAGGAATAAGCGGGAGAATGACGGACTGTTTCCGCATCGGCGGATTACCTGTCGATATAGCCCCTGCATCTATCCCTGACAGGTTTTTTGCATATATAAAATTGATAAAAAGAAAAAGTTTTTGTTAACCCAAATACGCTTGATTCTATTTCAGAAAAAAAATATTTCATCACATCGCATATCTCTTTCGCTTTATTTACATGCTCATATTTCATAAGCAAACCATAATCAATTCCGTACCGTATCCGGAACTCCAGCCCGGTGGTCAGCTTCCACCCCAGCTTCCACAACAACGTTCCTTCGCTGGGTATAGCGATCCGCATTTGCCCGTCCGCACGCAACAAGAGACCGCAGCGCGCGACAACCTCGGGCAAATTTAGAATATGTTCGAATGTCGCCACCGACGTGATCCGATCATATTCGAGATCCTTCGGGACTTCGACGATATCCGTAAATATGTTTCGGACTCTGGACAGATACGGAGAATCCTCATAGAGCTTCACGAACGGCTCAATGATGTCGTACGCACCGCATTCCGGTTCGAAACGCAGTTGATTGAGCGTACCCGCACCTATTTCCAGAGTTGTTTTTTCCCCGCTTCGAGATATTGAGAGATCCTTCGCCACCTGCCTGTGCATCCACGACTCCATTCGCTGCGCCAGTGCTGAAGCGGATGTTTTCCCCTCGCGGTTCGACTTATAGTGCAAGGTATATATTTCCTGCACTCGCTTCGGCAATATGGAACGCTTTTTAGGAAATTGTTCGAACAAAGCAACACCTCCCTGTTGTCCTGTCCTTACGGCCGCTCGGAGAAATTTCACCGCCGCACCCGATAGATTACCGTTCCGGCGGAAGCGTGAGAGAACGCCTTGTCCATAATTCTCTCGAAGAGCATCTGGCTGACGTTGTATTCCCGTCTGGTTTCGTCGTCCACGAGAACATACCGGATGCCGTTTTTTTCGAGAAGCTCCCTGACCCTTTCAGCGTCCTTTCCTTCAAAGATCTCCCTCGCAATGCGATCGCGGCTGGCCGTATCGTACCCTGCACCCCAGGAATAGTATTGCCACCCGTTGAAGATTTTCCGCCCCGCTGCAAGAACCGGATGAATACAGAAATTCTTCGTCAGGATCACGTCTTCCGGAGCAATATGGTCCTGCACCCACAATTTGACAGGATTCTTTTCCCCGATAATCAAGGCGCGTTCCGGTTGGTTGATGTTGACGATCGCAATCAGGTCGACGACACCCGTCACGGTGAGCAACGCAAGCAGAAAGCCTGCAAGAATCCGCGTCGTTTTCCTATGAAAGAGATCGGACAGCAGAAACGCCACCGGGATGCTCCCGAGCAGGACCGACAACTGAACGTACTTGTGATTGACAACGATATCAGGCGTCAATGAGATGCTGTTTGCGAAGATGAAGGGCATCCCGGCCGCGATCAGGTAGTAATGGATCCCGCTAAGCGGCAGTGCGAGCGACGCAATCGCCATCAACGGAAGGATGCCGAAAAGTTCGATATAGTACAAAACCAGCCCCCAGAGCGTCTTGACGGGCGTGAGGAAGCCAAGGTAGAGCGACGGTGCGATGCCGCCCGCCCCGCCGAGGAAAAAGGAGGCTTGCGCCTTGGCCAGTACGAGTCCGATAATGGCGACGATCAAGAACTCCAGGCGATGCTTCGAGCATAGAGCCAACACGAACAGCACGAGCATCGCTGCGATGAAGACGGCTCCGTTCCAGAAGACCGAGAGACCGAGCAACAAGCCAAGCGCGACAGCCCGTTCCGGCGAATCCTGAATCCACGCGTCCCGCGCTGTCAAAAATTCCATCGCACGTTCCCGCGCCGTGTCCGCGCGAAGGCGTTCCATCATCTTCGCGAAGAGCGGCAAAAACAGCAACAGCACGAGCAACAGAAGCGACACCGAAAATGGAAGATGCCGCTGGTTGACGAAAACGTTCTGGTTCCACAGCCCCCAGTCCTCGTGCGGCGTGGCGCCGATATGCCGGTTCACTGTCGCGATCCGGTGCAGAAGGTCTGAGAACGATCCGGCCTCGCGGGCGAACGTGAAGAACGCGAAGGAACTCCGGAAGAACGCAAGCACGCATGCAAGCACCGCCGCGAGTCGACTGCCGCAAAATGACGCCGTCAGACCGTAGAGTAGCATCGTCATCGAGACAAACGAGAGGACGCTTTGCACGTTGAAGGCGATGGGGAGCCAGAGACCGAGGAATTCGAGGTTGCCGGCAAGGAACTGGAACATGAAGTGATAGCGGACGGTTCCGTCCGCAAAGTAGACATACTCGGTCGGGAAGTTGCTTCCGAGCGAAAAAGACCGGATCATCGACACGTGCGTCACGAGATCGCTGAAGGCCGACAATCCGAGGCCGATGTTCCCGTCCACGCCAAACAACGTCCTGAAATCCAGAAATCCGATTATGGACGCGGAAGCAGCCACGACGGCGATTTCGAGTCTGGAATCCCGAATCGCATCCGAAAGTCGCTCCGGTTCTGGCCCCGTAAGGATTCGTCCTCGTTCCGCGCGGTTCCGGAACAACCAAATAATAACCACTATGCTGAAGAACGGCATCGTCAGGATGTTCGCCCAAAACAGCGCATTCTCTGTCGAACGAAAAGCGCAGGCAGTCAGGTACGTACACCACGTGACGATGAGCGTCCCTGAAATATACGACGCTGGTAGGACGACCATCCAGCGCCTCAGCGACGAAGGTGCTTGATTGGAGATTCCTCTGGAAGCAATAGCCCCCGCATTTTCCGCATCGAAACGAAGGACGAGCAGGCGATGCACCTCCAACTCCGCATCCCACAACTGCGGCAGCAATTCGCGGATAAAGACGTATCCGAAGGAGATGCACAGCAGGATATATACGACGCCGAACATCAGTCGTCCTCCCGCTGCGCAGCGGTCGTCTCCTGCACAAGATATCGCGGGCGATGCTTCACCTCATCGAAAATTCGCGCGATGTACACGCCGATGATTCCGAGGCTGATCATCACCGAACTTCCGATAAGCAGTTGCAGGAGAATGACGGTCGTGAATCCGTCCACCGCGACTCCTGCCAGTTTTTTGTACAGCGCCTGCGTACCGAGCAACACCGCCATGACAAACATCGCGCATCCGAGGATCGTAACGAAGTGTAACGGTGCGGACGTAAATGACGATACGGCATCCGTCGCGAGCCTGATCAGCTTGATCGTCGACCACCCGCTGCGCCCGGTTGTCCGCTCCGCAACGTCAAAGGGAAGAGTCGCGCGCCGGTATCCCAGCCACGCCGTCATCCCTCGGAAAAAAGTTCTGCTTTCCCCCAATTTCTTCCAGGAATCCACAACCTTCATGTCGAGGAGCTTGAAGTCCGAAACGTCGTCGAAATCGAAACCCGAGAACTTCCCCATCACGCCGTAGAACGCGCGTGCAAGCATCCTATACAACAGGCGCTCCCTCCCGCGCGAAGACTTGACCCCTTCGACGACATCGTACCCCGCGCGCCACAACGTCACCATTCGGGGAATGAGTTCGGGCGGATGTTGCAGGTCCGCGTCCATGACAATGCACGCATCCGTCTTCGTTTCGCCCGCGATATCGAGCCCCGCGCACAAAGCCGCCTCCTTGCCGAAATTACGGCTCAGACGTATCCCCCGGACATCGGCATGCTCCGAGGAAATTGCCGAAATCACTTCCCACGTTCGGTCGGACGATCCGTCGTCCACGAGGATGAACGAGGTCCTGACATCCGGGACTTCAAACATCGCCGAACGGATCGCCGCAAGCGTCGCGGCGATCTGGCCAGCCTCGTTGTAAACCGGGATCACTATTGAAAGATCAGCCGTTTGCATTCTTCCGCCGCCTTCTCATGCGCCAAGGCAGACAACGCCAGCCATAACCAGCACGATTCCCACAATATGCGAAACTGTCAGCCGTTCTTTCAGGAACAGCGCGGAGATTCCAGCCAAAACAAGGGAAATCAGGCCAATGATGAACGGATAGACAATACACAGATTTATTTTCGTCAACAACAGGCTGTAAGTGACGAAGCTCCCCCCGTAACACAACAGCGCCGCATACATCCGCCACGTTCCTGCCATATACGCAAGAACGCCGATCCTGCCGGGACGGAAGGAACTCATCCCCGACCTGATGCACAGATTGGCGATAACGTTGAGAATCAGATATGCGACGATTAGAAACAACGTCACACGCGCATCCGTCCTTCCTCCCAAGGTTTTTCCGGGAAACCGCGACGATGGTCATGCCGATACAATAGCACAAAGGATTCCCGCGTATCGTCTACTCCTGATTCTCGTCCGTTGGACGTACTTCTCCGTCACGCGCGTCCAGCATCCCGCAACGGTCGAGCCGCAGCACCCCGAATTGTCGCCGGAGCATCGCGAGGCTCAGGAGTCCGCCGCCGATGTCCGCGAACGGGAAGGACAGATAGACGCCGTCCACTCCGA
>CAZVUT010000210.1:0-4832 GCA_964630155.1 uncultured Synergistaceae bacterium | reverse complement strand
TCCTTCTCGCTACTTTTTCTTACCTATCCCCTTGACTTTTGATAGCTGGTCTCCCGGTCCGGGTTCCGATTCCCCCGCCGCACACGCGGCGGACAGGGATAGTATAGAGGAAACGCCGACCTTTGAATTGCGGGATTGCTCGCGACGCAGACGATCCCGGACAGCGGCGCGCGCTTTCACCCCCCGGAGTATCGCTGTGATGCGTCGGAGCGGTCGGGAGATAAAAAAAGGGGACGAAGGGGAAAAGCCTCCTTCGTCCCCTTATCGTCCGCGCTAGCTTTCGGCGCTCGTCTTGGTCCCGTCGCTCCATATCACGGTGATCTTGAAGTTCGACGCGCCCTGCCGCATGGTTCCGTCGTCCTCGAAGAAGAGCTGGATCTTCGGGTATTGCGACGCGTAGAACGAGACGGAGCCGTCCCGCCGGTTCAACAGGCCCTTGCCGGGCGCGACGACGCCCAGGGCCCAGTTGCCGTTTCCCGGGATCGTATCCCAGACGCCGGGCGTTCCGACGGCTTCGGCGACGATCGCCTCGACGCGCCCTTCGCCGCGGATCTCGCAGTCGAAGAGCCAGTCGGCCTTCTTGTTTTTCCCGAGCTTTTCGCTCGTCCCGACGTAGTCGCTGCTCGACGCCCGTCGCGGGTTCGAGAACAGGATCTCCCGTCCGCCCGTGGCCGGCGTCGGCTTCGCAGCCGCCGGTGTGGGCTCGGGCGCTTCGATGCGCCGGACGACCTCGCGGGAAAGGGTTCGTCCGTCGTCGTAGGTCAGCGTCACGCGCGCGCGGGTTCCCTCGTCGGCGAGGACATCGTAGTCTTCCATCCAGAGCTGGAACTCCGTCGGCCTCGGAACCGGGATCATCACCGTTCCGTCCTCGCGGTTCAGGAGCGCGCCGCTTCCGTCGGTCACGCCGACGAGCCGGCGGCCGTTCCCTGAGATCGTGTCCCACACGCCCGCGGGTCCGGCGATGGTGTCCACCGTAACGGCCCTGATCGTGCCGCGGTTGTTCACCTTGAGGTCGATCTTCCAGTCCTTCGTTCCGTTGCCGGTCCGTTTTTCGCCCTTTCCGACGAGATCCCTGTCCGACGGTCCCGTGAGGACGGCCGAACCGCCGAATTCCTCCCGGTCGTCCTGGGTCTGCGTCGCGCCCTTTTCGATCACGCGCGACGCAACGGACCCGTCGGCGAGGAAGAGGCGGACTTCAAGCCGGGATTCCCCTTTTTCGATGACGCCGGTGTCGGTCAGCCACAGCTCGAGGGTCGTCCTGTCGCGGAGTTGCGCGGAGATGCTTCCGTCGGGACGGTTGAGCGTGACGCCGTCCTTCGTGACGGCGACAAGCCTCGTGTTGTTGCCGGGGACTGTGTCCCAGGCGGCCCGTTCGCCTTCGACGCCCTGGACGGTGACGCCGGTCAGGGTCCCCGCTCCCTGCGTCATGACCCGGACGCTCTCGTCCGGAGTCCCGTCGCCGCGCAGACGCTCGCCGCGCCCCGTGAGGTCGCGGGTCTTCGAGTCCGCCCATTTGGCAGACAGAATCCGCACGGCCCCGGAGGACGATCCGCCTCCGGCCGCCTGGGGTGCAAATTCGGCCTGCGTCCGCGAGCCGTCCGCGAATGTTGCGATCACCGCGAACTTTCCGCCTTTCGCCAGGACGCCGTCCGCGTCGGTCAGCCAGAGGTCGAGGACGGTCTGTCCGCGGACCTGCGTCTCGATGCTTCCGTCACGGTTATTGAGCGTTTTGTCGGCATGCGTCACCGCGATGCGCCCCGCCCGGACGCGCGGATCCGTGTCCCAGACCGCCGCCTGTCCTTCGGCGCCCTGAACGGTGAGCCTCGTAAGCGTTCCCGCTCCCCTGAGGACGATCCGGATGCTGTCATCCGCAACTCCGTCGCCCTGCATCCGGTCGCCGGGCCCTGTGAGATCGAGCGACTTTCTGCCCGTCCATTGGGCCGACACGATACGCACGGCTTCGGAAAGACGCTGCGCTTTCGTGGGCGGAACCGCGATCGTCGCGTGGGCCTCGGAGTTGTCGATGAACCGGGCCGTCACCGTGAATTTGCCGCCCCGGGCGATGGAACCGTCGTCATGGACGGTCAGCGTGATTTGTGAGTCGAGGATGAGAGGCGTGTGCGACATCCCGCCGCCGCTTCCGGCGATGACATTGCCGCTGCCGTCCTTCACGAGGATTCCGGCGACGCCGTTGCCCGCAACCGTATCCCACGCCGATTTGCCGTTCTCCGACTTGAGGGAGAAGCCGGAAAACGCGCCGACGCCCCGAAGGTTCAGGGAAAAGGTCGCGTCGGGCTTTCCATCCGGAGCGGCGCTTTCTCCGGGCCCGAGAGCGTCACCCGCAAAGCCCTGGAACGCAAGGTTCTCGATGTCCCCCATTGCGCCCCATCCGAGTGACGCCGCCAAAAGAATCAACATAAACGCCCCCACCACGATATGGCCTCGTCTCCGTGTCATCGCCTATCTCCCCCTTTGTTTCCTAATATTTCTGTATATTATACTCTTGTATGCTCTTCGAGTCCAGCCATCGGGGTTCGGAGCGACCGGCCAAGAGTCGAACGCTTCCGTACATGGCGCCGGCTTCGGGAGATAGGCAGGGACGCGCGCCCGTTTTCTGCGCGCCCATTTTCAGGGAGCGGTCGCCCTCCGGATCAGCGGTTGCGTCGCGCAGCGCAGCGATCCGCCCTGCCCGTTGTGCGTTCCGAAGAAGACGCGATGGACCCGTATGCCCCGCTTTTCGAGTTCGGTCCGGATGTATCCGTTGTCGTTGTGGTCGTTGTACGACAGGATGTAGGTTTTCGAGTCGACGGGGACGCCGTTGACGGCGAGCCGCCGGACGCCCTCGAGGCGAACTTTGATGAGATCCCAGCCGGCGAGCTGTTTGGGCAGGCCGTCGACGAAGGCTTCCTCGCAGACGATCGCAAGCCCGTTCCGGGGAACGGAGAGCGCGCAGTCGAGGTGAAGCACGCTCTCGGCGAGCGGGACGCGGACGACGTCGTAGCCGTCGCCGAGGACGCTTTTCAGCCAGCGATATCCCGCCTCGTTCGACCCGACGCTCGGATTCTGCGTGTTTCCGACGAGAATGGTCTTTCCGAGAACGATGACGTCGCCGCCCTCGAGAAGCGGCGCGTCGGGGTCGGCGGCTTTGAGCGGCTCCGTGTGGGGCATCGAGAAGCGTTTCACGGTTCCGTCCGCGCACTTTTCGGCGAGGATCTTCCGGAAGCCGGAGATGTCCGCCTTGCGCAACGGGGTCCGCAGGTTGAGTTCGATGACGGTGCTTCCGATCACGGCTAGGTTGTCCCTCGGGAAGTCCTGGCTGAAGCCGTTCACGAGGATGCCGGCGCCGTAGTGTTCGCGGATGAATTCCGGCGTTATTTTCTCCGGACGGCGCACCGTGACGCCGAGCGATTGCAGGATCGCGATGAACGCGCGATTTTCCTCTTCGAGAAGCTCCGTCTCGCTCTTTCCGGTCTTCGGGTCGATCATCTCCGTCCAGAGCATTCCGGCGGTCTTCCGGGCGTATTCGGCCTCGTCGGCGGGGAGGACCTTCATCGCATCCTCGAACCACGGCGCTTTGAGCGACGGCGACATGCCGTACGGCAGTCCCACGACGACCTCTTTCAGGTCGCCGTATTCGCAGTCGACGAAGACGGACGGCTCCGCGGCCGGGGCGGATCGGGCGAACAGGGGAACGCATGCGAATCCGAGAACGGCGGCGATGGCGCAAAGAACGAACTTCATGTAGAGGACACATCCTTTCGGAAATGAAGAATCGACGGGGACAAAAAACGGGGACGGCGGAAAGCCGAACCCGATTTTTTCTGAAACTCGCCGTATTTTTTACTGTATCACTTCGGGAATGGAGACGTCCATGCAGCCGTCCTGCTGACGGCTGCGCGGCCCGAAAGCGCATCCGAAGGCGAAGCCGCTTCGGCGTCCCTTGGGCGGGGTCGATCGCGCTGTCGCACATACAAACGAAGGCGATACGGTTCATGAATCAAAACATATACACATCGTCGGCAAGATCTTATTTACAAGCGTCGGAAGCTATGCTACATTCACGACTATTCGGCCATACGACATACAGGGAGATGGGCGCATGAGCATAGCGTATGGAATCGGCATATTTCTCGTAGGCATCGTGCAGGGGTTTCTGAACACCATAGCCGGGGGCGGGTCGCTTCTGGCGCTTCCCATGCTGACGTTCATGGGCATGGATATCGGCGTCGCCAATGCGACGAACCGCATCGGCGTGCTCATCCAGACGCTCGTGGGGGCTGCGGCGTTCCGGAAGCACAACGTTCTTTCCTTCAGCGTCGCGCTCCCCGTCGCCGGGGCGGCGATGTTGGGGGCCGTGGCGGGAACGATGCTGGCCGTCCAGATCGACAAGCGGGCGCTCAATATCGTCATCGCCGTTCTGATTTCCTGCATGGCGGTTCTTCTGGTGTACAAGCCCCGGATGTGGGAGGGCGATTCCACGCGGACCTGGCCCAAATGGGGGGTCTATCTGCTCTTTTTCGCGATCGGAATTTACGGCGGCTTCATTCAGGCCGGGGTCGGATTCTTCCTCATGTGGGCGCTGGCCGTCGCCCTGGGGTGCGACCTGATCCACGGAAACGCGCTGAAGGTGGTCATCGTGGGCGCGTTCACGAGCGTGAGTCTTGCCATATTCATCTGGAAGGGGCTCGTCGTCTACTCCGTCGGTTTCGTTCTCGCCGCCGGAAATTCGATCGGCGCTTATCTCGGCGCACGGTTCACCGTCATGAAGGGGAACACCTGGATTCGCTGGTCGCTTGCGATCGTCGTCATCATCAGCGCCGCGCAGATGATCT
>CAZVUT010000209.1:3566-4860 GCA_964630155.1 uncultured Synergistaceae bacterium | reverse complement strand
CCCCTTTTTCTTTCGATTCCGATTTCGGTAGTTCTCCCTAGACGTTCGCGGGGCTGCGGACTACAATCAGCAAGTCGAAAGAAAGCATTATGTCGGGGAGGTATTTGTTGATGTTCCGTGTGTGTCGTGGTGCGGTTGTAGCGATTGCGGTTCTGGGTGTGCTTGCGTTCGGTTCCTTGGCGTCGGCGGAAGAGAAGATCGGCGTTATCGATTCGCAGAAAATCGTCTTCCAGCACCCCAAGTTTGAGGGAATCACGAAGCAGATGCAACAGATCAGCAAGACGAAGGAAACCGAAATGAAAACGGCCGTTGACAGCGAAAAGGATCAGGACAAGAAGGCCGAAATCTATCAGGCGAAACGTCGCGAACTTGCGCAGGAAGAGCAGCGGCTCATGCAGCCCTTGTTCCAGGAAGCGCAGCTTGCGGTTCGCACGGTGGCGAAGCTGAAGAGTATTACTGTCGTCATCGAAAAAGGCGCCGTCTATTTCGGCGGCATCGACATCACGGATGACGTCATTCAGGAGCTGAAGAAGAAGGCTGCGAAAGGTACAAAGTAACCTCCTTCCAATATACGAACCGAGCGGAGGCCCTTGCGAAAGGGCCTCTTTTTTTATTCCCGGGCCGTGTCCGGATCATGACAGGGTGCGTCTGGTGGCCGGAACGGTTGAGCTGTAGTATGATATCGGAAACACGAAGTCAATTCCGTTTCTTCACGAATTCTTCGGGGAGGGGTGTCCGTGGCTGATATCAGGAAAATGTGCGTTGAGGAAATGCTGATCCCGGAAGAGTGCAACATCATTGTGGGGCAAAGCCACTTTATCAAGACCGTCGAAGATCTCTACGAGGCGATGGTGACCGCGGCGCCGGGGATCGAGTTCGGCATCGCGTTCTGCGAGGCTTCGGGCGATTGCCTGATTCGTTTCGACGGCAACGCGAAGGATCTTCAGGATGCAGCTGTCGAAAACGCGAAGCGTCTTTCGGCCGGGCATACATTCGTGATCCTCATGAGAAAAGGGTATCCCATCAATGTGTTGGGGCGCATCAAGGATTGCCAGGAGGTGTGTCGCGTCTTCGCCGCGACGGCCAATCCGCTGCAGGTCGTCGTGTGTGAGACGGAGCAGGGGCGCGGCGTGATCGGCGTGGTGGACGGCTTCCTTCCGAAGGGTGTGGAGACGGAGGAGCACATAGTTTGGAGGAAGAAGCTTCTTCGGGATATCATCGGGTACAAACGGTAGCATCCGTGCGGCGTTTTCTCGCGTGTTGCGCGTTTGCGTTTTTTTGCCTGACGCCGGCG